>NZ_JBEPBM010000026.1:0-113187 GCF_040299205.1 Streptomyces sp. NPDC000983
GGGTGCCCGAACCGCGGTTCGGGCACCCGCCCCCGTCCGTTCGTCCGCGCACCGCGGCCCCGGTCAGGCGGGGTGCAGGGCCGAGCGCAGGGTGGAGACGGCGAGGGTGATCGCGGCCTCGGCGGCGTGCGTTTGGCGCAGGGCGTCGAGCATCACGAAGTCGTGGATGATGCCCTGGAAGCGGACGGCGGTCACGGCGACCCCGGCCTCGCGGAGCTTGTCGGCGTACGCCTCGCCCTCGTCGCGCAGGACGTCGGCCTCGCCGGTGACGACCAGCGCCGGCGGCAGCCCGGTGAGCTGCTCGGTGGTGGCGCGCAGCGGGGAGGCGGTGATCCGGGCGCGCTCGGCCTCGTCGGTCGTGTACTGGTCCCAGAACCACTGCATGCCGTCCCGGCGCAGGAAGTACCCGGTGGCGAACTGCCGGTAGGACGGCGTGTCGAAGTTCGCGTCGGTCACCGGGTAGAACAGCACCTGCTGCACCAGCGGCAGGTCCCCCCGCTCCTTCGCCATCAGCGTCAGCGCGGCCGTCATGTTGCCGCCGACCGAGTCACCGGCCACCGCCATCCGGGACCCGTCCAGGTCCTTGGACGCGCCCTCGGTCACCACCCAGCGGGCCACCGTGTAGTTCTGCTCGATGGCCACCGGGTACCGGTGCTCGGGGGAGAGGTCGTACTCCGGGAAGACCACGGCCGCCCCGGCGCCGACCGCCAGCTCCCGCACCAGACGGTCATGGGTGTGCGCGTTGCCGAACACCCACCCCGCGCCGTGGATGTAGAAGATCACCGGCAGGACGCCCTCGGCGCCCGCGGGCCGGACGATCCGGGCCCGCACGCTGCCGGTGGGTCCGCCGTCGACGGTGACCCACTCCTCGTCGACCGCCGGCTTGTCGGTCGGGCCGGACTGGACCTCGTCGACCGCCTTGCGGCCCTCCGCCGGGGGCAGTTCGAACAGGTAGGGCGGGTTGGCGGTCGCCTCGGCGAAGGCGGCGGCGGCCGGTTCCAGGACCGGCTGGACAGACTGGGCCGGCTCGACGGCGTCGGACATGTGTGACTCCCGGGTCTCGCTCGAATACGCCCGCCTCTGCGGCAGACGTCCCCGTCACGCTAGGGACGGCCGGACGCGGGCGGTTGTCCCTGCGCGCACGGAGACCGGCCTTGGCGTGCACGGGCCCGGTTCGCGGCGTGCACGGACCCGGTTTCGTGCACGCACAGCCGCGGATCGAAGGCATGGCCCCGTGCCGGACGGAACCCACCCCGTCGCACCGGTCAGGATCGAAGAAGCGGTGCCGGCGGCCGGGTGCCTACTCTGGCCTCCGCGCCCTCCCGCCGCCGCGGATCCGGCGGCCGAGCGGGGCGAAAAGCGGAAATTGCCCCTCCGGCGGTGATCAAGTACAACCTCACGTACTGTTCGAGGCCGGCCAGGCCGGCCAGGCGGCACCGACGAGACGGAGACACGATGAGCAGGGCCACCAGGACGGACACGAAGGCGCCGGTGGCACACGTCGCCGACAGCCACGACATGATCCGAGTGCACGGCGCCCGCGAGAACAATCTCAAGGACGTCAGCATCGAGATCCCCAAGCGCCGGCTGACCGTGTTCACCGGAGTCTCCGGCTCGGGCAAGAGCTCCCTGGTCTTCGACACCATCGCCGCCGAGTCGCAGCGGCTGATCAACGAGACCTACCCCGCTTTCGTCCAGGGCTTCATGGCCAACCTGGCCCGCCCCGAGGTCGACGTGCTCGACGGTCTGACCACCGTGATCAGCGTCGACCAGCAGCGCATGGGCTCCGACCCGCGCTCCACCGTGGGCACCGCCACCGACGCCAACGCCATGCTGCGCATCCTCTTCAGCCGCCTCGGCCAGCCGCACATCGGCCCGCCCACCGCGTACTCCTTCAACACGGCCTCGGTGAAGGCGAGCGGCGCCATCACCGTCCAGCGCGGCAACCAGACCAAGGCGGAGAAGGCGACCTTCGAACGCACCGGCGGCATGTGCACGCACTGCGAGGGCCGCGGCAAGGTCTCCGACATCGACCTCGGCCAGCTCTACGACGACACCAAGTCGATCGCCGAGGGCGCCTTCACCATCCCCGGCTGGAAGTCCGACAACGTCTGGACCGTCGGCATCTACGCCCAGTCCGGCTTCCTCGACCCGAACAAGCCGATCCGCCGGTTCACCAAGCAGGAGATGCAGGACTTCCTCTACGGCGAGCCGACCAAGGTGAAGGTCAACGGCGTCAACCTCACCTACGAAGGGCTCATCCCCAAGATCCAGAAGTCCTTCCTGTCCAAGGACAAGGAGGCGATGCAGCCGCACATCCGGGCCTTCGTGGAGCGTGCCGTCACCTTCACCACCTGCCCCGAGTGCGACGGCACCCGGCTCAGCGAGGGCGCCCGCTCCTCGAAGATCAAGAAGATCTCCATCGCCGACGCCTGCCGGATGGAGATCCGCGACCTCGCCACCTGGGTCCGCGACCTCAAGGAGCCGTCGGTCGCGCCGCTGCTCACCGCGCTCCAGCAGACCCTCGACTCGTTCGTGGAGATCGGCCTCGGCTACCTCTCTCTCGACCGGCCCTCGGGCACCCTGTCCGGCGGCGAGGCGCAGCGCGTCAAGATGATCCGCCACCTCGGCTCGTCCCTGACCGACGTCACCTACGTCTTCGACGAGCCGACCGTCGGACTGCACCCCCACGACATCCAGCGGATGAACAACCTGCTGCTGAGGCTGCGGGACAAGGGCAACACCGTGCTCGTCGTGGAGCACAAGCCGGAGACCATCGCCATCGCCGACCACGTCGTCGACCTCGGTCCCGGCGCCGGATCGGGCGGCGGCACCGTCTGCTTCCAGGGCCCCCTCGACGGACTGCGCTCCTCCGACACCGTCACCGGCCGCCACCTCGACGACCGGGCCGCGCTGAAGGAGACGGTGCGCAAGTCCACCGGCGCCCTGGAGATCCGCGGCGCGAAGGCGAACAACCTCCAGGGTGTCGACGTCGACATCCCGCTCGGCGTCCTGACCGTCGTCACCGGCGTCGCCGGCTCCGGCAAATCCTCGCTGGTGCACGGCTCGATCCCCGCCGCCGAGGGCGTCGTATCGGTCGACCAGACCCCGATCCGCGGCTCCCGGCGCAGCAACCCGGCGACGTACACCGGTCTGCTCGACCCGATCCGCAAGGCCTTCGCCAAGGCCAACGGCGTCAAGCCCGCCCTGTTCAGCGCCAACTCCGAGGGCGCCTGCCCCACCTGCAACGGCGCCGGTGTCATCTACACCGACCTGGCCATCATGCAGAGCGTCGCCACCCCCTGCGAGGACTGCGAGGGCAAGCGGTTCCAGGCCGCGGTGCTCGACTACCACCTCGGCGGGCGCGACATCAGCGAGGTCCTGGCGATGTCGGTGGCCGAGGCGGAGGAGTTCTTCGGCTCGGGCGACGCCCGCACCCCGGCCGCGCACACCATCCTCGGCCGGCTCGCCGACGTCGGCCTCGGCTACCTCACCCTCGGCCAGCCGCTCACCACCCTCTCCGGCGGTGAACGGCAGCGGCTGAAGCTGGCCACGCACATGGCCGACAAGGGTGGCGTCTACGTCCTCGACGAGCCGACCACCGGCCTCCACCTCGCCGACGTCGAGCAGTTGCTCGGCCTGCTCGACCGGCTCGTCGACGCCGGCAAGTCGGTCATCGTCATCGAACACCACCAGGCCGTCATGGCCCACGCGGACTGGATCATCGACCTCGGTCCCGGTGCCGGTCACGACGGCGGCAAGGTGGTCTTCGAAGGCACCCCCGCCGACCTGATCGCGGCCCGCTCGACGCTCACCGGCGAGCACCTCGCGCGGTACGTCGGCGCCTGACGGCCCTTCCCGGGCCTCAGCGGACGGAGAACCCGCCGTCCACGAAGAGGGCCTGGCCGGTCACGTACGCGGAGGCGCGGCTCGCGAGGAACACCGCCGCCCCCGCGAAGTCCTCGGCCAGGCCGTTGCGCCCGACCATCGTGCGCGCGGCCAGCGCCGCCACCCTCTCCGGGTCGGACGACAGCCGCACGTTCAGCGGGGTCATCACGAACCCGGGCACCAGGGTGTTGCAGGTGACGCCGTACGGCGACCAGGCCTCCGCCTGCGACCGGGCCAGCGACTCCAGCCCGCCCTTGGAGACGCCGTAGGCGCCGCTCTGGAACAGCGCCCGGTGCGCCTGCTGGGAGGTGATGTGGATGATCCGTCCGAAGCCGCGCTCGGCCATGCCCGGACCGAACCGGCGGCCCAGCAGGTAGGGCGCGTCCAGGTTCACGGCCATCGTCGTGTCCCAGACGTCGTCGTCCAGTTCGGACATGTGCGGACGCAGGTTGACGCCGGCGGAGTTGACGAGGATGTCGGGTTCGCCGAACACCGCGGCTGCCGCCTCGGCCGCCTCCCGTACTCCTTCGCGGGTGCCGAGGTCGGCGCTCACCCAGGCGGCCTTGGCGCCGGTGGCCTTCAACTCCTCGACCGTCGAGGCGAGTTCCGCCTCTCGGCGGGCGACGATCACCACGTTTGCGCCGGCGCCGGCGAGTGCGGTGGCGATGGCGCGGCCGATGCCGGAGCTGCCGCCGGTGACCAGGGCGACGCGTCCGTCGAGGGAGAACAGTTCGGAGAGGTAGTCCTGGGAAGTCATGATCCGAACGATAGGCGGTGGGTCCTCGTGCGGGTGCGGCGCCGTCGTGGCCGGTCGCGCAGTTCCCCGCGCCCCTTTGGGGGCGCTGGGGTCAGGCTGGGAGGTTGCGGGAGAGCAGGTCCAGTAGGGATGTCCAGTGGCGGTTGTCCGCCTTGGGGTCGTAGGCGGCCGTGTCGGGCTGGGTGAAGCCGTGGTGGGCGCCCGGGTAGACCTCGCAGCGGTGGCGGACGCCTGCCTCGGTGAGCGCCTTCTCCAGGCGGTCGATCTGCTCCACCGGCAGGCCGGGGTCCCGGTCGGCGTGGCCGAAGTACAGCTCGGCCGTGATGCTCCCGGCGACCAGGTGCGGGGAGTCGGGGTCCTCGGTGGCCAGCCGGCCGCCGTGGAAACCGGCCGCCGCGGCCACCCGCTCCGGGTGGGTACCGGCGGCGAGCAGCGCGATTCTGGCGCCCATGCAGTAGCCGGTCAGCCCCACCGGGCCGTCGGTGGTGTACGGGCTGTCGGCCAGCCACCGCAGATACGCGCCGGTGTCCCGCATCGCCAGTTCGGGGGTGAGGGAGCGCATGACGGGCCCGAGCCGCTCGAAGATCTCCGGCCGGGCCGAGGGATCGATGAACTCGGGCAGCTCCACCACCGGCGCGCGGCCGTGCCGGTGGAAGAGGTTCGGGACCAGGACCGTGTACCCGGCCCCGGCGATCCGGTCCGCCAGGTCCCGCAGCCGGGGCCGCAGTCCGAAGGCGTCCATGAAGACCAGCACGGCGGGGTGGGGAGCCCCGTCGTCGGGGCTGGCCAGATAGGCGTCGACGATGCCGTCCCCGGTGACGAGGTCGACGGAGGTTCCCTGGACGACGGTCATACGGAGAGATGCCCTTCTGCGTGCGGGAGGCGCCGGCCCGGCCCTGGGAAGGGCCAGGTCACGGCCATGGTGCCAGGTGCCGTCCGGCGCCCTTCGCGCGCCCCGGGGCTCACTCGAAGCGGGTCACGTCACCCGCGCCGCGCCGGATGATCTCGGCCTCGCCGCCGGAGAAGTCGATGACCGTCGTGGGCTCGGTGCCGCACTCCCCGGAGTCGACCACGCCGTCCAGCACATGGTCGAGGCGGTCCTTGATCTCCCAGCCCTGGGTCATGGGTTCGTCCTCGTCCGGCAGCAGCAGCGTGCTGGACAGCAGCGGTTCGCCCAGCTCGGCCAGGAGGGCCTGGGTCACGACATGGTCGGGGATGCGCACCCCCACCGTCTTCTTCTTCGGGTGCTGGAGCATGCGCGGCACCTCCCTCGTCGCGGGCAGGATGAAGGTGTAACTGCCCGGCGTGGACGCCTTGATGGCGCGGAACACGTCGTTGTCGATCCGTACGAACTGACCGAGCTGCGCGAAGTCCTGGCACACCAGGGTGAAGTGGTGCCGGTCGTCCAGCCGCCGGATGGACCGGATCCGGTCCGTGCCGTCACGGCTGCCCAGCCGGCAGCCGAGCGCGTAGCAGGAGTCGGTCGGATACGCGATGAGCGCGTCGGCCCGGACGCTGTCGGCGACCTGGGAGATGACACGGGGCTGCGGGTTGTCGGGGTGCACATCGAAGTACTTCGCCATTCACCGAGCGTATGCCCTGCGCCCACCGGGCATGCGCGCGGCGGGCCGCCGTCCCCCCGCCGACTGAACGTCTGCCCACCGGGCGCCCGGCCGGGTGGTGCGCGCGGGCGGACGGTTCCGGCCGCGTGCGGTAACGTCCCGAACGATATGTCGACAAGTGGGACGAAGGACGAGGGAAGGCCGATCGTGGCTGGCCGAGAGCAGCTGAACGCCGAAGGGGCGGCGTGGGAAAGGGAGTTGCTGGACCTGCTGCGGCCCGGCGGACAGAGCGTGCGGCGGGTCGTGTCCTGGCTCGCCCGGACGGTGGACGCCGTCGTGTGCCTGCACGACGCCACCGGCACCGTCCTCGCCGGAACCGCCCTGGACCACGGGCCGTTCGAGAACCTGCTCGGGGACGTCGTGGCCGGCCGGATCGCCTCGGCCGCGTGGGAGGGACAGGGCCGCCATCTGCGGCTGGTCCGGGTCGCGGCGCCCGCGGGCGTGCTGACCGTGTCGCGCTCCGGGCCCTTCGACCGGCGCACCTCCGACGTCGTCGCCCGGACCGTCCAGATCCTCGAACTGCTGCTCAGGGCCGATGAGTCCACCACCGCCGGACGCCGCCTCGAACGGGCCACCGCCGATCTGCGGCTCGCCATCCTGCAACTGCTGATGGTCGAGGACACCGTCTCCGCCCGCCGGGTCGCCGCCGGCCTGTGGCCCGGACTGCTGGACACCGACACCGCCTGCGTCTACGTCGTCGAGAGCCGGCCCGAGGAGCGCGACGGGCTCGCCGAGGAGTGCCGGGACGCCACCAGGGAGCAGGCGCTGGTGGTCCGCTGCCCGGCCAAGGACGAACACGTGATCGTCGTGACGCCCCGGGAGGCGGTGGCCGGCGCCCTGCGCTCCCTGGTCGGCCCGCGCCCGCGGGTCTACCTCGGAGGCAGCGCCCGCCAGAGCCTGGCCCGCACCGCCACCGCCTACGCGCAGGCCGTCAGCGCCCTGGCCGTCGCGCACTTCCGTGCCGACCGCGCGGCCGTCTACGCCGAGCGGACCCACCCCGAACGGCTGATCGACCCGGTGGCGCTGCACGGCTGGACGGCCGGACTGCTGCGCCCGCTGGACCGGCTGCCCCACCACGTCCGCGGCGAACTCCTCGCCACCACCCGGCTGGGCCTGGAGTTCACCGCGGTCAGCGCGGCGAAGGTGCTCGGCGTGAGCCGCAACACCGTCCGGGCCCGGATGGACCGGGTGGAGAGCCTGCTGGGCGCGGACTTCTCCGACCTCGCCGCCCGCGCCGTCGTCCACCTCGCGCTCAACGCGCAGGAGGGCCTGGAGCGCCTGCCCGCCGCCCGCACCGGCGCACCCGCCGGGCTCGGCGACCTGCTCACCGGCCCCGCCATGGGCTCCTGGGCGCACGACCTGCTGGACCGGCTGGACACCGACACCCGGGACCTGCGCCGCACCCTGCGCACCTGGATCACCGCGGGCGGCAACGCCGAGCGCGCCGCCCACACCCTGGGCGTCCACGCCCAGACCGTGCGCGACCACGTCCGGGCGGCGGAACCGGTGCTGGAACGGCAGCTCCTCGCCGGCGGCGGCGACCTGTACGAGGTCGTGCTCGCCCATCTGGCGGCCGGAGCCCTGGACCCACCCGCCCTGCACGGGGCGGAACGGGGCGAACCGGACTCACTTGTGCACAGGTGAGTGGCATCACCCCGGCAGCGGGCACCGACACGGTTCACAAGCCGCTCGCCCGCCGCGTAGGTTCGACGAGCGGCGAGGGCGCGACCGGAACGGGGGACCGGTCGGCCCTCGTGCCGCGGGTCCGCGTCAGTCGGCGAGCAGCACCGGGATCTCCCGCCAGCCGAACGCGATGAACGACGGCACCTGACGCAGCTCGTCCGCGTCGACGGCGAGCCGCAGCCCCGGGAACCTCTCGAACAGCGCGGGCAGGGCGGTCAGCGCCTCCACCCGGGCCAGCGGGGCGCCGATGCAGCGGTGCACGCCGATCCCGAACGCCAGATGGTCGTCCGCGCCGCGCGTGGCGTCGAAGGTGTCCGCGTCCGGGCCGTAGTGCGCCGGGTCCAGGTTCGCCGCGGCGTACGTGGTGATGATCGCGTCGCCGGCCGGGATCGTCACGCCCCCGATCTCGATGTCGGTGACCGCGAACCGCAGCGGCAGCGAGGCGATGGACGGGTGGGCGCGCAGCGTCTCGTCGACGACCGCGTCCCAGGAGATCTCCCCGGACCGCACCGCGGCGAGCTGCTCGGGGCGGCGCAGCAGGGCCACCACCGCGTTGCCGATCAGGTTCACCGTCGTCTCGAACCCGGCGCCGATCACCAGCAGCAGCGTGTAGAGCAGCTCCTCGTCGCTGAGCCGGTCGCCGTCCTCGTCGCGCACCCGGATCAGCTCGGTGGTCAGGTCGTCGCCGGGATGCTCGGTGCGATGGGCGATCAGCGCGGGCAGCACGGTGCCGATCCGTCGCTGGACGAGGGCGCCGTGCTCGGGGGAGGGGTCCGAGGTGTCCATGATGGCGGCGATCATCTCGGTGGTGTCGGCGACCAGTTCGTCGGGCACCCCGAACAGTTCGCACACGAACCGCAGCGGCAGCGGATGGGCGAGCGCGGCCTTGACGTCCACCGGCCCCTCCCCGGACTTCGCCAGCGTGTCCAGCAGCTCCTCGGTGATGGCCTCCACCCGCGGGCGCATCGCCTCGGTGCGCCGCTGGGTGAAGCTGGGCGCGACCAGCTTGCGCAGCCGGGTGTGGTCGGGGCCGTAGGTGGAGAGCATGTTGACCACGCCGACCCAGCCGAGGATCCAGCCCCAGGAGGGGTGTTCGCCGATCTCGGGCCACAGCCGCCAGTGCCTGCGGGGATCCTTGCTGACCCGCGGGTCGAGGATCAGCTCTCTGAGGACGGCGTGCCCGGTGGGCGCCCACGCCGGGATCCCGCCGGGCAGGTCGACGGGGACGACCGGGCCGAGGGCCCGCAGCCGCGCCGACTCGGCGGCGATGTCGGATCCGAACGGGTCGAGGGCGAAGCGTTCGGTGCGGTCGGTCACGGTCACGAAGGGCCTCCAGGCAGATCGGGGGAGCGGGGGCTGAACCGCACGGGCAGGGAGGTCAGCGAACGGTGGAACGGACCCGGCCGCCAGGTCAGGCGCTCGCGCGGCAGCACGGGTTCGAGGTCGGGCAGCCACTGGGTGAGCCGCTCGATCGCCTCCGTGGCGATGAGCAGCGTGTGCTGCTTGACCGGACAGGCGTGCGGGCCCGCCGACCAGGACAGATGGGAGGCGTCACCGGGAAGCCGACGGCCGCCGTCCTCCTCCGCGGCGTGCGCGAGGGCCCCGTAGGAGATCACCACCGGCACCGCCGCCCTGATCCACGCCCCGTGGAAGGTCACCGGCCGACGCGCGTAGTGGATGCCGTAGTTGGCCAGCGGGGTCTCGTGGTGCAGCACCTCCACCACCGCGTCCATCACCGGCCGCGCCCCGCTGGTCAGCGTGGAGTAGTACGACGGGTTGCCGAGGATGCGGGAGAGCGCGTTGGAGACCAGGTTCGCCGTCGGCTCGTGGCCCGCGCCGAGGGTGAGGAACACCTGCCAGGTGACCTCCTCCGGGGTGAGCCCGGCCGGGTGGTCCAGCAGCCAGCTCGGCAGGTCCTCGCCGCGCCGCTCGGCCTTCGCGGCGATCAGCTCCAGCACGTACCCGCCGAACTCCGCCTCGCCGCGGGCGGCTTCCGCGCCGCCCTCCATCATCGCGCCGAGGGCCGCGTCCAGCCGTTCGCTCGCGCTGTCGGGCAGCCCGAACAGGTCGTTGAAGACCAGCGCCATCAGCGGCCGGGCGAAGTCGCCCACCAGGTCCGCCTCGCCGCGCGGCCCGAACCGGCTGGCCAGCAGCCGCACCGCGCGGTGCACCCGGGCCCGCAGGTCGTGCGGCTCGACCCGGTCGAAGGTGTCGATCAGCGTGGTCCGGTAGCGGACGTGCGCGGCACCGTCGGCGAACAGGGTGTTGGGCCGCCAGCGCATCATGCCGAGCACCGGCGAGTCGTCGGCGACGGTCGACTCCCAGGGCCGCGGGTCGTGCGAGAACGTCTCCGTGTCGTGCAGCAGGTCCAGCGCGGCCCGCCGGTCGGTGACGACGTACGCCGGTACGCCCGGCGCCAGTTCGGCCCAGCCGACCGGGCCCTGCTCGCGCAGGTCCGCGTAGTAGCGATAGGGGTCCTGGGCGAAGCCGTCCTCCCACAGCCGTACGGGGGCCGAGCGGGAGAAGGTCTCTTGGGCGGTGGGGTAGGTGGTCACCGGTTCTCCGGGGGGTGGCGGTCGATCAGGTGCTGGACCAGGGCGAGCAGCGCGTCGACGGAGGAGTTCGCGTCCCGCGCGTCGCAGGTCACCATGGGTGTGTCCGCGTCCAGGTCGAGCGCGGCGCGCAGTTGGGCCTCGGTGTGGTGGGCCGGCGCGTCCGGGAAGGCGTTGAAGGCGACGGCGTACGGCAGCCTGCTCTCCTCCACCAGGCCGAGCACGTCGAAGGAGGCGTCGATGCGGCGGCTGTCCACCAGGACCAGCGCGCCGAGCGCCCCGTGGGCGATGTCGTCCCACAGGGAGCGGAACCGCTCCTGGCCCGGGGTGCCGAACAGGTACAGCACGATCCCGCCGGCGAGGCTGATCCGGCCGAAGTCGATGGCGACCGTGGTCGTCGCCTTCTCCCGGATCCCGGCGAGGTCGTCCACCGGGGCGGACGCCTCGCTGAGGGTCTCCTCGGTGTGCAGCGGCCGGATCTCGGAGACGGAGTCGATCAGGGTGGTCTTGCCGACCCCGAACGGGCCCGCGACCAGGATCTTCACCAGTTCGCGTGCGGTCTCGGGCAGGTGGATGCCGTCAGTCGTGCTTGAGGGCGCGAAGGCCATCGGCCACTCTCTTCAGCAGGTCGGGGTCGAAGCGGTCGGCGGCCGGGATCGGGGCCCGGGTCAGCACCAGACGCCGGTCGAGCAGGGTGCCGGCCAGGACCCGTACGGCGGAGACCGGCAGCCGCAGATGAGCCGCGGCCTCCACCACCGTCAGGCAGCCGCCCTCCAGGGCCTCCAGCAGCGCGAGTTCGGCGGCCGGCAGTCCGGCCGGCACGGGTTCGCCGCTGCCGGAGAGCACCGAGAGCCGTTCCAGATGGGGCCGGCTGGACCGGGCGACGCCGCCGGTCGACAGATACGCGGGGACCAGCGGGCGGCCGCCCGGGCGGGCGGTCATGCCGGAGCGCCTGAGTCGCCTCCCCGGGGTGCGGCGGCCATCGCCTTCTCACCGAGCCGGGCGACCTGTGAGTGCACCCGGTGGGCCAGCAGGTCCAGGCGGGTCTCACCGTCCCCGTACGCGGCCACACAGGTGCCGTGGTCGGTCGGCACGATCAGGACGTACCCGTGGTCGGACTCGATGACGACCTGCCGGACCTCGGCCCGGTCCCGGTCGGCGAACGCGGCCGCCGCGGTCCGGCAGGCCCCCTGCACGGTGCTGGTGATCGCGGCGACCCGCTCGGCGGAGGGGCGGCTGAGCGCGTCCGTGTAGCCGGTGACGAGCCCGTCCCGGGTGAGCAGCACGGCGGCCACCACATGGGGCACCTCGAGAATCGGGTCCAGTACCCACGCCGTGTCTCCTGCTTCGCGGCCGGTCATCGGGCCGTTCCCCCTTCGTGGTCGTCTCGTTCGCCGTGGTGGTCGGCGTCCGGTTGCTCCTCGCCGGCCGCGGAGCGCGCGGCGGCGGTGGCGGCCTGGAGCGCGCCGAGCGCGGCCGCGGACTCCTCGGGCCGCCGGGCGGGCGTGCGCTGTTCGGGTACGGCCGAGGCGGCGGCGGTCCGGGCGCGGCGCCGGCGCTGCGGAAGGCCGTCGACGCCGGGTGCGACGCCGGGTCGGCTGCCGGGGTCGGTGCCGGGCCGGGTGCCAGAGTCCGTGCCGGGCTGCGAGCCGTGGTGGCCCGAGGCCGACGCGGTCGTGTCGTCGGGTTCGGCCACATAGGCGTGCGTGGCCGGGGCTGCCGGGGCGGGCGCTGGTTCGGTCGCCGGTGCCGGGGCTGCGGTAGGGCCTGCGGTCGCGGTCGCCCGGCGTGTGCTGCGCGGGGCGCTGGCGGCCGGCGGGCGGGCCTCGGGGTCGATGCTGGTGAGCAGGTGGCTGTCGACCCGCAGGACCGCCCGGACCCCGCCGTAGGGCGAGGGCGAGGAGAGGTCGACGGAGAGGTCGAACTGCCGGGTCAGCTGGCCGATCGCGGCGAGGCCCATGCGCGGGGGGTCGCCGAGGTCGGTGAGCAGGATCGGCTCCGAACCGGCGACCAGCCGCTGGGCGCGCTCGCGTTCGTCCCGGGTCATGCCCAGGCCCGCGTCGTCCACGGTGACACAGACACCGTGGTGGACGTGTTCCAGGTTGACCACGACGTCGGTGTCCGGCGCGGAGTGCCGGAGCGCGTTGTCGAGCAGCTCGGCGACGATGATCGCGACGGGTTCGACGGCGTGCGAGACCAGGGCGGTGCCCGGCCGCAGATGGTTGTTGACCTGGACCCGGTGGTAGCCCGCGAGCCTGGCCTGGCCGCCGGTCACCGCGTCCACCAGGTGGGACTCCTCGCGGGCCAGCCCCACCCAGGCCCCGCACACCACGGCGGCGACCTGGGCGCGCCGCAGCGACTGCTCGTTCTCGTGGTCCAGTTCGTACAGGGTCTGCGCCAACTCGGGGTCGTCGTACTGCTGTTGCAGTCCCCGCAGGGCGTCCTGGAGCCGGTAGAGCGCGGCCTGGATCTCCCGGGTGGCGCCGCGCATCCCGGCCTGGGCGGCGGCGTCGACCCGCTGGTGCTGCGCGGTGAGTTCGAGGCGCAGCCGGCTGAGCACGTTCTCCATCGCCACACCGGGCGAGGACCCGGCGGTACGGAGCTGGAGGGGGCCCGGCACCACTACGTGCGGGTGGGTGAGCTGGCGGGCGGCGGCCGGGAGGCGCTGGGCCGCCAGGTGCTCGATCTCGGCGGCGAACGACTGCACCACACCGTCGAGATGGGCGCGCAGCGCGGCTATCTCGTCGCGCTGCGCGGCCCGTTGTCGTCGCGACCGGAGCAGCCCGCCGCCGAGGGCGAGCGCGGACAGTGTGCCGAAGGCCAGTCCGCCGGCGGCAAGGTCCGGTAATTCGATCATCGAATCAATATCCAGAGAAGTGGGCAGGGGTGGGCGCGAGGACCCCTCAGGAGGCGCTCGCAGCACAGTACACACCGTCATCGACCGATCTCGCACGGTCGACGGCGACTTCGCTCCGAATCCGCCCACGCTCTGTGCACTTCTGCGTCAACTGTCTGAATTGCCTTACGGATGCGGCCAGTTGACGTCCAGCTCAGCCGTTCGGCAGGATCACCGCGCGGCCGTTGACCTTGCCGGAGTGCAGCCGCTCGTAGGCGAGCGGGGCGTCGTCCAGGGAGAACGTCTCCGTGTGGACCGACACCGCCCCGGACCGGGCGAGCGCCAGCACCTCCACCAGTTCGCCCCGGCTGCCCCAGTACGGCGCGGTCACCGACACCTCGAACGGCAGGTGCCCGAAGCCGACCGGGAGCGTGCCGCCGCCGATGCCGACGATCGTCACGTCGCTCTCGACGGCCGCCACGGCCCCCGCCGTGGTGACCGTGGGCTGCGCGCCGACGAAGTCGAACACGGCCTGCGCGCCCACCGAGCCGGTCAGCTCCCGCACCACGCCCGCGGCCCGCTCGTCGGAGAGCACCGCCTCATGGGCGCCGACCTCGCGCGCCAGGCGCAGCTTGTCCTCGCTGACGTCCAGGGCGATCACCCGGGCCGGCGTCAGCGCGCGCAGCAACTGGATCGCCACATGCCCCAGTCCGCCGGTGCCGATGACGACCGCGGTCGACCCCGGCACCAGCTTCGGCAGCGAGCGCTTGATCGCGTGGTACGGCGTCAGGCCGGCGTCGGTCAGCGGGACCGCGGCGACCGGGTCGAGCCCGTCCAGCGGCACCAGATGACGCGGATCGTCGACGATCATGTACTCGGCCATCGAGCCGGGCGAGCCCAGCCCCGGCGGGCTGATGCCCAGCTCCTGGGCGCGCAGGCAGTAGTTCTCCTTGCCCTCCGCGCACTTGGCGCAGGTGCCGCAGCCCCAGGGTCCGTACACCGCGACCGAGTCGCCCTCGCTCACCTCGGTCACCCCCGCGCCGAGCGCGGCGACCGTGCCGACGCCCTCGTGGCCCAGGGTGAGCGGCAGCGCGTAGGGGAAGCCCTCGGCGGGCCAGCTCATCACGGCGATGTCGGAGTGGCACACCCCCGCAGCGGTGACCTTCAACAGGACCTGGCCCGGGCCGGGTTCGGGGTCGGGGACGGTGACCACCTCGGGCGGTGCGCCGATGGTGCGGTACTGAAGTGCCTTCATGGCCGGACTCCTTCGTCCGATGGGGAACGTGGGGGGAGACTCAGACGGCCGTGTAGGCGCCGTCGACGAGGTGGTAGCCGCCGTGGACGAAGGAGGCGCGCCCGGACAGCAGGAAGACGATCAGCTCGGCGACCTCCTCGGGGCGGCCGAGGCGGCCGGCCGGGTGCAGGGCGACGAGACCGTCGTAGGCGGCCCGTTCCATGCCCTGGAGCAGCGGGGTCTCGATGAAGCCGGGGCCCACGGCGTTGATGCGGATGCCCTTGGCGGCGTACTCGGCGGCGGAGGCCTTGGTCAGGCCCACCACACCGTGCTTGGCGGCGACGTACGCGGCGGAGCCGGCGAAGCCGACCGAGCCGAGGATGGAGGCGACGTTGACGACGGCGCCGCCCCGGCCGCCGGCCTCGATGGCGGGCAGCTCGTAGCGCATCGAGTAGAAGACGCCGTCGAGGTTGGTGCGGACCACCCGGTCGTAGGCGGCGATGTCGTACGCGCCGGTCGGGGCGCTCGGGCCGCCGATGCCGGCGTTGTTCACGGCCAGGTCCAGGCCGCCGAAGGTGTCGACGGCGAACATCACGGTCGCCTCGACCGACTCCGGCCGGGTGACGTCCAGGCCCACGGCCGCGGCCGACAGGCCGTCGGCGACCAGTTCGGCGGCGGCCTTCTTGGCGCCCTCCTCGTTGAAGTCGGCGATGACGACGTGCGCGCCGCCCGCGCCCAGCCGGCGGGCGGTGGCCAGGCCGATGCCCGAGGCGGCGCCGGTGACCAGGGCGGTCCGCCCGGCGAACTCGGTGGAGTAGTCGGAGAGGTCGATGGTGCTCATGGTGGTGCTCACTTTTCGGTGGTGCTGTGCGGGGCCGCGGTCGCGGCCTCCGAGACGAGGGCGTCGTAGGCCTGCTCCACCAGCGCGGCGAGGTCTGCGGCTCCCGATTCCGGGTCACCGCCGCGACGCGCCCAGTTGCGCAGGGCGGCGGTGAGGACGCCGGCGGCGGCGTCGACCACGACGGCCGGGCGCAGGTCCCGTACGTCGTCGGTGCCGAGCCGGTCGGCGATGATCCGGATCGACTCCTCCTGGGCGTCGACCCGGATGCGTTCATAGGCGGCGAACAGAGCGGGGTCGCGGTCCACCAGGGCCAGCAGCCGGCGCATCCGCGGGCGCAGATGCCAGGCCGGGTTCTCCCGGTCGGCGAGCCAGGCGCGCACCGCGAGCCGGTAGGCCAGCAGGGGCGGCTCCCCGGCGGGGCGGTCCCGCAGCAGGTCGTTGATCCGGTCGCCGTCGCCGCGGACGAAGTCCAGGGCCGCCTCCTCCTTGCCGGCGAAGTGCCGGCTGAAGGTGCGGCGGGTGACGTCCGCGCGTTCGGCGATCTCCTCGACCGTGGTGGCCGCCGCGCCGCGTTCCAGGATCAGGTCCAGGGCCGCCTCGGCGAGCGCGTCACGCGTCCGGCGCGCCTTGCGCTGCCGACGGTCCTCCGGTGCGGGGGGCTCCGTTGCCTTCATGTCCTCCACGGTACACCTGTCGTGTCCCAATGGGACATGAGGCCCAGTGAGACATGAGTCCCATGGGGACGTGACCGGGAACCTCTCGGAAAACCGCGCGGAAATTCCCGTACGGCGATGTCGAGAACCCCCGACCGGCTCCGTCCCCGGGGTGAACGCGACCACAATGGGTCGCACGCGCACCGAGGAGCGATCATGGCCAAGTACCTGCTGCTGAAGCACTACCGCGGCGCCCCGGCCCCCGCCAACGACGTCCCCATGGACCAGTGGACCCCCGAGGAGATCTCCGCGCACGTCCAGTACATGCGGGACTTCGCCGAGCGGCTGGAGAAGAGCGGCGAGTACGTCGACGGCCAGGCGCTCGCCCCCGAGGGGGCCTGGGTCCGCTACGACGGCGAGGGCCGCCCGCCGGTCACCGACGGACCCTTCGCCGAGACCAAGGACCTCATCGCCGGCTGGATGGTCATCGACGTCGACACCTACGAGCGGGCCCTCGAACTCGCCGGACAGCTGTCCGCCGCCCCCGGCGCCGGCGGCCGGCCGATCCACGAGTGGCTGGAGGTGCGCCCCTTCCTCGCCGCGCACCCCACCCTGGACTGCCATGGATGAGGCCCTGCTGAGGAGCCTCACGCCCGGCGTGATCGGCGTCCTCGTCCGCCGCGGAGCAGACTTCGCGGCGGCCGAGGACGCCGTGCAGGAAGCGCTGATCGAGGCGCTGCGGGTGTGGCCCGCGGATCCGCCGCGCGACCCCAGGGGCTGGCTGGTCACGGCGGCCTGGCGCAAGTTCCTCGACGCGACCCGGGCGGACGCCGCCCGGCGTCGCCGCGAGGACCTCCTCGACGAACAGCCGGCGGCAGGACCGGCCCCCGGCACCGACGACACGCTCCAGCTGTACTTCCTGTGCGCCCACCCCGCCCTGACCCCCGCCTCCGCCGTCGCCCTCACCCTGCGCGCCGTCGGCGGACTCACCACCCGGCAGATCGCCCGCGCCTACCTGGTGCCCGAGGCGACCATGGCGCAGCGCATCAGCCGGGCCAAGCGCACCGTCGCCGACGTGCGGTTCGACCGGCCCGGCGACGTCGCCACCGTGCTGCGCGTGCTCTACCTGGTCTTCAACGAGGGCTACTCCGGCGACGTCGACCTCGCCGCCGAGGCCATCCGGCTCACCCGGCGGCTCGCGGCCGCGATCGACCACCCCGAGGTGGCCGGCCTGCTCGCCCTGATGCTCCTCCACCACGCCCGGCGCGCCGCCCGGACCGCGCCCGACGGCAGCCTGGTGCCGCTCGCCGAACAGGACCGCGGACAGTGGGACACCCGGCTCATCACCGAGGGCGTCGCCGTCCTCCAGGCGGCCCTCGCCCGCGACCGGCTGGGCGAGTTCCAGGCCCAGGCCGCCGTCGCCGCCCTGCACGCCGACGCGCCGACCGCCGCCGAGACCGACTGGGTGCAGATCGTCGAGTGGTACGACGAACTGGTCCGGCTGACCGGCAGCCCCGTCGTGCGCCTCAACCGCGCGGTCGCCGTGGGCGAGGCCGACGGGCCGCGGGCCGGCCTCGCCGCACTCGCGGAGCTGGACGAATCACTGCCCCGCTACACCGCGGTCGCGGCCCACCTGCACGAACGGGACGGAGACCTGGCCCGGGCGGCACGGCTGTACGCCGAGGCGGCGCACCACGCGCCCGACCTCGCCGAGCGCGACCACCTCACCCGGCAGGCCGCCCGGCTCAACGCCCGCCTGCGGTCCTGAGCGACGGCCCCGGGCCTGGTGACGCGGGGCCCGCGACCGGCTACCGTACCGGCCAGTAACCGGACGCACGCAGGAGGTCCCCATGCCGCAGCTCGCTGTCGACGGCGCAGCTCTGACGTACGACGACGAGGGGCCCCGCGACGGCACGGACGTGCCGCTGGTGTTCGTCCACGGCTGGACCGCGAACCGGCACCGCTGGGACCACCAGATCGCCCACTTCGCCGAGCGGCGCCGGGTGGTCCGGCTCGATCTGCGCGGCCACGGGGAGAGCGGCGGCGCGGGCGTGCGCACCATCGCGGAACTCGCCGCCGACGTGCTCGCCCTCCTGGACCACCTGGGGATCGAGCGGTGCGTGCTGGTCGGCCACTCGATGGGCGGCATGATCGCCCAGACCATCACCCTCGCCCACCCCGAGCGGGTCGAGCGCCTGGTGCTGGTGAACTCCATCGGCCGGATGACGTACAGCCGCGCCCGGGGTCTGCTGATGGCCGCCTCGACCCTCGCGCCGTTCAGGCTCTTCGTGGCCGCCAACATCCAGCGCGCCTTCGCTCCCGGATATCCGCGCGCCCAGATCCGGGAGTACGTGCGGGCCTCGGCGGACACCCCGCGCGAGGTGGTCATGACCCTGTACGGCGCGATGCGCGCGTTCGACGTCCTCGACCGCCTCGGCGAGATCCGCGTACCCACCCTGCTGGTGCACGGATACCACGACATCCAGCTGCCCGTCACCCAGATGCTCCGCATGGCCAAGGCGTGTCCCGGCGCCCTGGTGCGCATCATCGACGCGGGTCACGAACTTCCGGTGGAGAAGCCGGAGGAACTCACCGAGGCGATCGACTCCTTCGTGACGGGGCCGTCGCCCCACTGAGAGGCACGCCCATGGCAGCGGTCCCGGAACGCGTCCGACAGACGGTCGCCCTGCTCGGAGTGGACCCGGCGGACCGGCTGCTGGAGATCGGCTGCGGCGGCGGGGCCGCCGTCGAACTCCTCTGCCCGCTGCTGGACACCGGCACCGTCACGGCCCTCGACCGCTCGCCGACGGCCGTGGCGCGGGCCCTGGGCCGCAACGCCGGCCCGGTGCGGCGGGGCAGGGCGGCGGTCGTCCGAGCCGCGTTCACGGCGGCGGACCTCGACGCCGCCGGCCTGTCCGGCGAGCGCTACGACAAGATCTTCTCGATCGACGTCAACCTCTTCTGGACCGGCCCCGCCGACGCCGAACTCGCCCTGGTCCGCTCCCTGTTGGCCCCCGGCGGCGCCCTGTACGCCTGCTACGAACCGCCCGGGCAGCGCCTGGAGGAGATCGCGGCCAGGGTGACGGCCGCTTTCGAACGGGCCGGATTCACCCCCGAACTGGTCCGTGCCGCCCCCTTCGTCGGCATCGTGGGCCACCCCTGAACAGTCTATTTAAGAGTTGCCTTATATAAGCGTGGAGTGGCATAGTCGCCCGCGTGCACGCTTTCGACGTACTGGGTGATCCGGTCAGGCGCCGGATATTGGAGCTGCTCGCCACGGGCGAGCGGGCATCGGGCGAGATCGGCGCCGTGATCCGCGAGGAGTTCGGGATCTCGCAGCCGGCCGTGTCCCAGCACCTGAAAGTGCTGCGGGAGAACGGCTTCGCCGCCGTGCGGGCGGAGGGGACGCGGCGGCTGTACGCCGTGGACACCGAGCCCCTGCGCCAGGTGGACGACTGGCTGGAGCGGTTCCGGGGCTTCTGGGAGCAGCGGCTCGACGCGCTCGGGACGGAACTCGCGCGTGGCAGGCGCGAGCGCAGACGACAAGAGCAGCAGGACCGACAGGACCGACAGGACCAAGAGGAAGCGGAACGCCATGACTGACTTCGTCGACGAGATCAACCGGCTGCACCGCGCGGTCGGCACCCGCCGGGTGGACGCGGGCGAGGCCCGTACGGTGCTGCTGCGGAGGTCCTACGACGCCGGGATCGCCGACGTGTGGGACGCGGTGACGTCCCCCGAGCGGATCGCCCGCTGGTTCCTGCCGGTCACCGGCGACTTCGAGGTCGGCGGGAAGTACCAGCTCGAAGGCAACGCCGGGGGCGAGATCCTCCAGTGCGACGAGCCGGACCTGCTCCGGGTGAGCTGGCTGTTCGGCCCGGACCCCGGCTTCAGCGAGGTCGCCGTACGCCTCACCGCGCAGGGCGAGGAGGCCACGGTGCTGGAGCTGGAGCATGTGGCGGTCGTGCCGGAGGAGTTCTGGGGGCAGTACGGGCCCGGCGCCACCGGTGTCGGCTGGGACCTGGCCATGCTCGGGCTCGGGATGCATCTCGCGGGCGGCGGTTTCAGCCCCGAGCAGGCGGAGGAGTGGTCCATGTCCGACGAGGGCCGGGCCTGTATGCGGCGGTCCGGCGAGCTGTGGGGCGCCGCGTACGCCGCCTCGGGCGCCGACACAGCGACCGCGCAGGCCACCACGGCGGCGACGATCGCCTTCTACACGGGCGCGGAACCCGCCTCCTGAGCGTCCGAAACTTTCGGAACTCTCTTTGCCGGATGGTGCGGGAGTGGTGCGGCTGTCTGTCTTGAGCCAACTGTGAAAGGTGGTCGCGTGAACCGTTGACGCTGTGTCAGGGCCCTCGTATGGTCTGCGACGCCAATCGGAAATTGGTCCGAAACATTCGGAGCTCCGATGTGCTCCGGCCGGACCCCGAACCGTCAACGGAAGAAGGGGACGAGATGGTTACCCGCACGTCCATCCGCAAGGCCCCCGAACATCCGCACCGCCGCACCCCCACCCGCACCGCCCTCGCCCTGGGCCTCGCGGGCCTGCTCGCCGCCACCGGCGTGACCGCCCTGTCCGGCACCGCGCGGGCGGCGAGCACGCTCGGCGCGGCCGCCGCCGAGAAGGGCCGCTACTTCGGCACCGCCGTCGCGGCCAACCACCTCGGCGAGGCCGCGTACGCCACCACGCTCAACACCGAGTTCAACTCGGTCACCCCCGAGAACGAGATGAAGTGGGACGCCGTGGAGCCCTCCCGGGGCTCCTTCAGCTACGGCGCCGCCGACCAGATCGTCAACCACGCGCAGAGCCGGGGCATGAAGGTGCGCGGCCACACCCTGGTCTGGCACTCCCAACTGCCCGGCTGGGTCGGCTCGTTGGCCGCCTCCGACCTCAGAGCGGCGATGAACCATCACATCACCCAGGTGATGACCCACTGGAAGGGCAAAATCCACTCCTGGGACGTCGTCAACGAGGCCTTCCAGGACGGCTCCAGCGGGGCCCGCCGCAGCTCGCCCTTCCAGGACAGGCTCGGCAACGGCTTCATCGAGGAGGCGTTCCGCACCGCTCGGGCGGCCGACCCCGCGGCCAAGCTCTGCTACAACGACTACAACACCGACGGCGTCAACGCGAAGAGCAATGCCGTCTACGCCATGGTCCGGGACTTCAAGGCGCGCGGAGTGCCGATCGACTGCGTCGGGTTCCAGTCCCACTTCAACAGCGCCTCGCCGGTGCCCTCCGACTACCAGGCCAACCTCCAGCGCTTCGCCGACCTCGGCGTCGACGTGCAGATCACCGAACTCGACATCGAGGGCTCCGGCACCGCCCAGGCCACCAGCTACGGCAACGTCGTCCGGGCCTGTCTCGCGGTCAGCCGGTGCACCGGCATCACCGTCTGGGGCGTCACCGACAAGTACTCGTGGCGCGCCTCCGGCACCCCCCTGCTGTTCGACGGCAACTACGCCAGGAAGCCCGCCTACACGGCCGTACTCACCGCGCTCGGCGGATCGGGCGGCGGAGGAGGCGGCGGGAGCGCGGCCTGTTCCGTGACGTACAGCAAGCAGGAGGAGTGGAGCGACCGCTTCAACGGCAAGGTGACCGTCACCGCCGGGAGTTCGGCGATCACCGGCTGGACGACGACCGTCACGGTCACCTCGCCGCAGAAGGTCTCCGCGACCTGGAACGGCACGCCGACCTGGGACGGTTCGGGCAACGTGATGACCATGCGCCCCAACGGCAACGGCACGCTGGCCGCCGGCGCCTCCACCAGCTTCGGCTTCACCGTCATGAAGAACGGCAACAGCGCGGCACCCGTGCTCGGTTCCTGCACGGCGTCCTGACAGCGACAACCCGCCCGGCGCGGCATTCCCCGCGCCGGGCGGCTCAGGGTCCGCTCACGATCTCGAAGGACGCCTCGCCGACCTCCAGCACCCCGTCCGTCAGCGGAGTGCACCGCACCCCGCCCCCGCCGCGCAGCGCGCGCTGTGCCCCCGGGCCGATCGTCACGTCCATCCAGGCACACGGCCGGGCCGGACGGTTCAGGGCGAAGGTGACCGGTCCCGTCCCGCAGTCGATGCCGACGACGGAACCGACCAGGGCGTCGATGTCGACGCCCCGCAGCAGCACGTTGCGGCGGGTGCCGCGCAGGTCCACGGCCGGGTCGATGTCCACGGGGAGGTTCTCCTCGGCCATCAGCGTCACCGAGGCGTCGCGGTGCGCCCGCTGCCCGAAGTACCGGTCGCCGACCAGCCCGAGCCCCTCGCGCACCTCCGCCCGCCGGACCGCTTCCCCCGGACCCTCGGGCCCGGGACCGTCGGCGGGGCGCCCGGCCAGCCGGTGGGCGGGGGAGACCAGCAGTTGCACCACCTGGATACGGACCCTTGCCATGCCCACCACTGTACGAACCGGGCTCGGCGCCCGGTCGACCCGGTCGACCCGGTCGGGCCGGTTGGGCCGGTCGGGCCGTGAGGTGGACCCGTCGGGCCGTGGGGCCGATCCGGTCAGGCCGTGAGGTCGATCCGGGTCCCCACCCCCTCCTTGCCCGCCCGGTCGATCAGCAGCCGCGCCACCGCCAGGTCCTGGAGCCCCACCCCGACCGAGTCGAACAGGGTGATCTCCTCCTCAGAGGAGCGGCCCGGGGCGGCGCCGGTGAGCACGTGCCCCAGCTCGGTGCGGAAGTCGTCCTCGGTGAGGGTGCCCTCGGCGAGCGGGATCAGTACCTCGCCGGACTTGCGGCGGGCCGTGGCGAAGGAGTCGACGACGATCCGTGAGCGCAGCACGCCCTCGCTGTCGATCTCGCGATGGTCCGGACGCGGCGGCGCGCCGACCGCGTTCACATGCTGACCCGGCGTCAGCCAGGCGCCCCTGACCAGCGGTTCACGGGACGGGGTGAGCGTGCACAGGACGTCCGCCGCCTCGGTCACGCTCCTCGGGTCGGCTCCGGCGGCCGCGTCCAGGCCGAGTTCGTCCCTGATCCAGGCGGCCAGTTCCACGGCCCGCTCGGGCCTGCGGCCCCACACCAGCACCCGGTCCCAGTCCCTGGCCGAGCGCAGCGCCAGAGCATGGGCGCGGGCCAGCGGGCCGGTGCCGAGCAGGCCCAGCACCCGGGCCGCGGGCCGCGCCAGGACCCGGGTGGCGACCGCGGTCGCCGCCGCCGTACGCACCCGGGTCAGCACCGCGCCGTCCAGGACCGCCGCCACGCCGCCCGTCTGCGCCGACACCGCCAGCACCGCCGAGCGCTGCACGGGCAGCCCGTGCCCGGCGTTGCCGGGCAGGTCGGCGAGGAGCTTCACGGCCGCCAGCCCCGCCGGCCCGGAGGCGGCGGCCATGGCGAGGAACGCGCCGTCCGAGCCGGGCACGCCCATCACCGGGGGCGCCGGCAGGTCGGCCCGGCCGAGGGCGAGATCCCGGTGGGCGTCGGCCACGGCCGCCTCCACCTCGGCGGTGGCGTCGGCGAGCAGACCGTGGATGTCGGAACGGGTCAGGATCAGGGTCATCGGGGTGGGTCTCCAGTACGTGGGGGGCGAGTGCGGCGGGGTCAGCTGCTGCGCGCGAACGGCAGGGTGAGCCCGGCCGGGGCCCGGCTGCGCCCGACCAGGCCGCTCACGGCGAGCAGCGCGAACAGGTACGGCAGCGTGGTCAGCAGCGGGGCGGAGATGTGCAGTCCGAGGGCGGGCGCCGCGAACTGCAGGGCCTGGGCGACACCGAAGAAGAGACAGGCGACGACCGTCGGCCAGGCCCGCCAGCGCCCCGCGATCACCGCGACGACCGCGAGATAGCCGATCCCGGCGGTGATGTTGTCGCTGAAGGCGTGCACCTCGGAGAGGGCGAGCTGGGCGCCCGCGAGCCCCGCGGCCGCCCCGGTGACCAGGACCGTCGCGTACCGGATCGCCCGTACCGGCAGACCGCAGCGGTCGGCGGTCCGCGCGTCCTCGCCCACGGCGTCGACGGCGAGGCCCCAGGTGGTCCGCCGGGCGCAGCCCACGGCGAGGGCGACGGTGAGCGCGCAGGCCGTGTAGCCGAGGGCGGTCATCTCGAACAGGGCCGGGCCCACGACCGGTATCTCGTGCAGGACCGGCACGGGCAGCGGGTCGAAGCCGGGGACCGAGCCGACGTCGCCGTCGCCGAACATCAGCCGGGCCGCGTAGGTCGTCGCGCCGAGCGCGAGCGCGTTGAGGGTGATGCCCGTGACGATCTGGTCGGCGCGCAGGGTGACGCTGAGCACCGCCTGGACCACGGCGACCAGCAGCCCCGCGACGAGCGCGGTACCCACCCCGACCAGGGCGCTGCCCGAGGCCAGCGCCCCGGCCGCGCCGGCGAACGCGCCGGTGAGCATCATCCCCTCGACCGACAGGTTCAGTACGCCCGCCCGCTCGCTGAGCACTTCACCGGCCGAGGCCAGCAGCAGCGGGATCGCCAGGCGCACACCGCCCGCGGCGAGTTCGTCGAGTACGGCGCTCATGAGCGGCTCCCGTCGGGGCGGTTGCTCCACAGCATCACGGCCGCGATGAGCAGCACCAGGACGCTCTGCACGATCTGTACGGAGGAGGCGGGCACCCCCGCCGCCAACTGGAGGTTGATGCCGCCGCTGGTGAGGAAGCCCAGGCCCAGCGAGACGGCCGCGACCGCCACCAGCGAACCGCGCGCCAGCAGCCCGACGACCAGCCCCGAGAAGCCGTATCCGGAGGAGAAGTGCTCGGCGAGGACGTACGGCGCCGTCGCGACGAGACAGGCGCCCGCGAGGCCCGCGAGGCCGCCGGCGACCGCGAGGCCGCCCTCCTGGAGCCGGGCCACGGGCAGCCCGAGCCGGGCGGAGGCGGCCGGGGAGTGGCCGACGGACTTCAGCTTCAGCCCCACCGCCGTTCCCCGCAGCACCACCGCGGTGACCACCACGGCGACCGCGGCGAGGACGACGATCGCCGTCGCGGGCGACTCCACCCCGGCGATGAGCGGCAGCTGGGCACCCTGCGGCAGCGCCTCGGACTGTGGGAGCGTCTCCGACGACGTCACCGGCTGGCGCAGCAGCGCCTCCTCGTGCACGGCCACCGACACCAGGCCCGCGCCGACGAAGTTCAGCAGCAGGGTGGTGATGACCTCGCTGGTGCCGCGCCGGGTCTTGAGCACCCCGGCGATCGACGCCCAGGCGGCGCCGCCGGCGAAACCCGCCAGCAGGATCAGCGGCACGCCCAGGGCGGCGGGGACCTGGGCGGGCAGCGCCAGTCCGGTCGCGGCGGCGGACACGCCGCCCGCGCACAGCTGGCCCTCGCCGCCCACGTTCACCAGGCCCGCCCGGTGGGCGACGGTGAACCCGGTGGCGATCAGGGCGAGGACGGCGGCCGAGTTGAGGGAACTGCCCACCGAGTACGACGAGCCGAACATGCCCTCGTCGAGGGCCGCCCAGGCCGCGCCGGGCGCGGCACCGGCCGCGACGACGAGCAGGACGCCGACTCCGGCGGCGGCCACCGCCGCCAGGAGCGCCAGGGACAGCGGATGCCGTAGGCGGGGGCGCGGGGGCGCCAGGGATGCGGTCATGGGGTTCCTTGCACGAGAGACTGGGGTGAAGGGGTGGGGGGATGCGGCCGGGTCAGGCGGTGCGGGCCTCGGTCCGCTCCGGCTCGGCCGTGTCGTGGGCGCCGAGCATCAGGCGCCCGATCCGCTCCCGGGCGTCCGGCGCGTTCGTGGCCACCGGTTCGGAGAGCCGGCCGCGGTAGGCCACGACGACCCGGTCGCACAGGGCGAGGAGTTCGTCCAGCTCGGAGGAGACGACCAGCACGCCGGCGCCGTCGGCCGCGGCCTCGCGGATCCGGCCGTGCACGGCGGCGACCGCCCCCACGTCCAGTCCCCGGGTGGGCTGCGCTGCGGCCAGGCAGCGCAGCGGGTCCAGGGCCAGCTCCCGGGCGAGGACGACCTTCTGCTGGTTGCCGCCGGACAGGGACGACATCGGGGCGCCCGGCCCGTCGGCGCGGATGCCGTGCTCCTCGATCACCCGCTCGGCGGCCCGGCGCAGCGCGCCCCGGTCCAGGAACACCCGGCCGCGGCGGAACCCGTCGAGCCGGCCGAGGAAGAGGTTCTCGGCCACGGACAGCGCGGTGACGCACCCCTCGTGGTGCCGGTCCTCGGGCACCACGCCCAGCCCGGCGCGGGTCCGCTCGCGCGGGGTCGCCGCGGTCAGTTCGGTCCCGCCGACCGTGACGGTGCCCGAGTGCGCGGCGAGGGAACCGCCGAGCACCGCCATCAGCTCGCTCTGCCCGTTGCCCTCGACACCGGCGACGCCCACGATGTCGCCCGCCGCCACGTCGACGGTGACGTCGTCCAGCGCGGGCGTGCCGTCGGCGCGGCGGACGGTGACGCCGCGCAGCCGCAGCGCCGGAGCGCGGCTCCCGGCGTCGGCCCCGGCGGACCGTGCCGTGTCCGGCGGGGTGGGAGCCAGCCCGAGGGTGCCGGACAGGGCCGGGTCCAGCCCGTCCGCGGGCCGACCGATCATCAGCGGCACCAGCCGCTCCGCCGGCAGTTCCGCGAGCGGTCCGCCGCCGGCGACCCGGCCGCCGCGCAGGACGGTCGCCTCGTCACCGGCGCGGGCGACCTCGCCGAGCTTGTGTGTGACCAGGACCACCGCGCCGCCCGCGTCGGCGATCCGCCGGCAGGTGGTCAGCAGGGCCTCGACACCGGCCGGGTCGAGGACGCCGGTCGGCTCGTCGAGGACCAGCAGCCGCGGTTCGCGCAGCAGCGCCTTGACGATCTCCACGCGCTGCCGCAGCCCCACCGGCAGCCGGTCGACCCTGGCCTCCGGCTCCAGGGACAGTCCGTACTCCCGGTCCACCCGTTCCAGCCGGGCCGCCAGGTCCGGCAGCCGCAGCAGCCGCAGGTTCTCGCCCACGGTCAGGGTGGGGACGAGGCTGAAGTGCTGGTGGACCATGGCGATCCCGGCGCCGAGCGCGTCGGCGGGACGGCGCGGCGCGTACGGGCGGCCGTACAGGTGCATCGTGCCCGCGCTCGGGGCGAGGCCGCCGCCGATCAGATGGCACAGGGTCGACTTCCCCGCGCCGTTCTCGCCCAGCACGCAGTGCACGGTGCCGGGTGCGACGACGAGGTCGACGCCGTCCAGGGCGCGGACCGCGCCGAAGGATCTGGCGAGGCCGCGCACCTCCAGTGCGGGAGCGTTCATCGGGTCTTGATCTCCCCGGCCGCGATCTTCGCCTTCAGGTCGTCGAGCTTCTTCCCGGTCGCCGGGTCCGGCTCGCCGCAGAGCACGATGTCGTTGTGCGGCTCCTCGAAGGTCAGCCCGAAGTGGACCGCCTCGGCCTGCCAGGTGCCGGCCGCGAGGTGGTCGGCGGCGTACTCGATCTCGGCGCCGATGTCCGTCTCGACGTAGCCCGCGTAGGCGGAGCCCTCGTCGCAGCCGCTGGGCAGGGGGCCGCCGATGAGCGTGGTGCCGCTCTGCGACGCGGCCTGCGCCAGGCCCCGGTGGCCGAGGTTGAGGATCTGCCCGAGGACGTCGGCGCCGGCGCCGTAGTCGGCCAGCGCCGACTGCTTGGCCTTGGCCGCGTCGTTGAAGTCGCCCACGTACTGCGGGGTGAGGACCTCGACCTTCGGGTCGGCGGCGCGGGCGCCGGCTGCGAACTCCTCGGCCGCGTTGACGATGGCCGGCAGTTCGGCGCCGCCGACGAAGGCGACCTTCCCGGTCTTGGAGAGCAGCGCGGCGGCGGCCCCCGAGAGGAAGGCGCCCTCGGCCTGCTGGGGGTCGTAGAGGGCGAGGTTGGCCAGCGGCTCGGCGTCGGCCGGGCCGCCGATCTCGGCGAACTTGACGTTCGGGAAGCGGGCCGCGACCTTGCGCACCGCCGCGTCGGTCTGGCCGCCCAGCGAGATGACGAGGTCGGAGCCGGTGGCGAAGCGGACCAGCGCCTGCTCGTAGTCGGCCGGGGCGACCTGCTCGACCTTGCTGAAGGTGATCGTGCCGCTGTGCTCCTTCGCGGCCCGCTGGTAGCCGCGGTAGGCCGACTCCATGAAGCCGTCGTCGGACAGGGAGCCGGGGAAGAGCACGCCCACCTTCAGACCGCCGGAGTCGGCGGCGCCCGACGAGGAGTCGCCGTCGCCGCAGCCGGACAGGGTGAGCAGCGCGCCGACGGCGGTCGCGCAGGCCAGGGTTCGGTGGATGGGGGAGTACGCCACTGGGAGCCTCCGGGGGACAGGGCCCGTGAGCCGGTTACTGGTATACCGTTAAGTGGCATCAGTTTCGGAGCCCTGTGTTTCACCGGTGTTAGCGCGCGGTTAGCACTCGCGGCGCGTTGGCGGAGGCCGCCTAGAGTGGACAGCCCCGGGAAGTGGAGGAAACCCTTGGTGAAGGCAGTCCCGCCGTCCGCCGAGCCGCGCGGCTCGCTGCGCCAGCGTGCCTACGACTCCCTGCGCCGGCGGATCGTGGAGGGCGAACTCCAGCCGGGGCAGCGGCTGGTGGAGCGGGACCTCGCGGCCGGGCTGGAGGTCTCCCGCATCCCGCTGCGCGAGGCCCTGCGCCTGCTGGAGGCCGACGGCCTGGTCCTCCTCGTCCCGCACAAGGGCGCGCTGGTCGCCCCGTTCACCCCGGCCGACGTGCGCGACCTGTTCGACGTACGGGAGTCGCTGGAGTCGCTGGCCGCGCGGCTCGCCGCGGAGCGCGCCGACCGGCCGGGCCTGGACCGGCTCGCGGCACGGCTGGACAGCGCCCGCACCGCGACCCGCGCCGCGGACCGCGACGCCATCGCCGCCGCCAACGCGGGCTTCCACACCGACATCGTCGACCTCGCCGACAACCCGCTGCTCACCGGCATGCTGCGCCCGCTGGAGGCGCGCACCCACTGGTTGTTCCGGCTCACCGCCCAGCGGGACCCTGCCCAGCAGTGCACCGAGCACGAGGAGTTGTACGAGGCCATCGCGGCCCGGGACACCGGGCGCGCCGCCGCCCTCGCCCACGACCACATCGCGGCGGGGCGGGCGGTCAGCGTCGCCCTCGCGGCCGAGTGGTCGCTGCCGGAGATCGACCCGGAGGCCGTCGCCATGCGCCGCAGGCGCAGACGCTGAGCCGACGGTCCGTCAGCAGGGCGCGCGCCAGGTCCCGAGTGCGAGCTTCTTGCGCATGGAGGACAGCCCGAGGCGCCGGGAGTCCGCGCAGAAGGCGGAGTCGGGCTCGGCGTACTCCACGTGGAAGACCGCCTTGCCCGCCTCGACGAACGGCTTCAGCGCCTCGCACTCGTCGTACTGGGCGCACTCCTCGTTGACCGCGAAGTCGAAGTCCCCCACCAGGTGCGGGATCTGGGCGAGGTCGTTCTTCAACCCCACGGCGAGGCCCCGCTCGTGCGCCAGGCCGGCGATCATGCGGTTGTAGCGGAGCTGGTCCGCACCGGTGAGCGGGAAGCCGGTGTCGTCGGCGTACCCCTCCACCAGATCGGGCTCGACCGCGTCGAAGCCCTTCTCCCGGCACATGTCGAAACGGCGCGCCATGATCGGCCGGAGCACGGCCAACCGGCGGATGTCCAGCCAGCGTTCGCCCTCCCAGCCGTTCGGGTGGCCGAGGACCGAGGCGGGGAACGCGTCCCGGTCGGGCCGGAAGTCCTCCCGGGCGCCGACGTTGACGTAACAGATCACCTTGCGGCCCGCGCGGTGGAGGCGGGCCACGTCCGCCGCCGAGTTCTCGAAGCCGTCGATGTCGTAGACGGCCACGTCGACCGAGGGGTCGACCCGGCCGTCGAGCTGCCACTGCCAGGCGAGCCCCGGACGCGGCCGCCAGCGGCCCTCGGAGGAGGGGCGCGGGGACGTGCTGGGCCCCGCCGACGCGGTGGACGGTGCGCGCGAGGGGGGTGCGGAGGACGAGCCCCCTGGAGTGTTCCCCGACGTGGTCCCCGCCGCGGAGGGCCGCGGCCCCGACACGGTGTCGTCCCCGCCGACCCCCGAGCACCCGGTCAGCGCGCCCAGCACCAGCAGCGCCGCGGCCGGCGCGACACCCCTCACCGCTCCCCGCCCGCGAGGGCGGGCGTCAACACGGCCCACGGGTTGGGCTGTTCGCCCGTGACCGGCCCCGAGACGGCCGCCCCCCGCTCGTGCGCGGTCCGCACCGCCAGCGGCACCAGTGCCTCGGGCACCCCGTACACCAGATGGCAGAACCGCTCGGCCGGCTGCCGAGCGGTCCACGCCGGACGGCTGAACGCCGAGACGTACGTCGACCAGTGCCCCTCGAAGGTGACCGTCAGATCGGCGAGCCGGGCGTACCCGGGCGCCGGATGGACCCCCGGGTTGAGCACCACCGTCGCCGCGCCGGCCCGCCGCACCGAGCGGACCAGCCGCCGGCACTCGGGCAGCCCGGCCCGCTCGGCCGGCACCCGGTCCAGGAAGCAGCCCTCGGTCGCGTACCACTCCCGGTGCCGGCGCACCTCCGCCACCACCTGCGCCGGATCGCGCCGCCCGTACGCCGTGTCCACGTACCCGAGCAGCCGGGCCCCCGCGTCCCGCAGCGCGCCGGCCGCCGCCGTGAACGCGGGATCGGGCCGCTCGCCCGGACCGCTCGCGGGGTTGAGGACGACCCCGTAGGTGCGGTCGGCGCCCGAGATCAGCCGGGCCCAGGCGCCCGGATCCTCGGCGGGATGGACGTACAGCGGGATCAGCAGGCTCACGGTGCCCCGCCGCCCGCCCACAGCGCGCCCAGCGACTCGGCGAGCGACCGGGCGGGCCGCCAGCCGAGCGCCTCGCGCGCCGCGGTGATGTCCGAGCACTGCCAGGACACCTGCGCCGAACGGGCCGAACCGGCGACGGACTCCTCGATCCGGCCGTGGAACCCGGCCACGTCGGCCAGGCCGCGCACCAGTTCGCGCACCTGGACGGCCGCGCCGCCCCCGATGTTCAGCACCGGCGGCAGCGGACCGCCCGCGGACACCGCCAGTTCCACGGCCCGCGCCAGATCGCGAACGTCGACGAAGTCGCGGTAGGCGGACAGGTCGCCGAGCCGCAGCACCGCCTCCGCATCGCCGCCGGCCTCCCGCAGCAGGGCGGCGACCCGGCCGGGCAGCCCCACCGCCGGGGCGCCCGGCCCGACCGGGTTCCCCACCCGCAGCACCACCGCGTCCAGACCGGACGCGGTCACCACGGCCGTGCCCGCGAGCTTGGTCGCCCCGTACGGGCCGACCGGGCAGGTCGGCGCCGACTCGGTGACCGGGACACCGGGGGTGCCGGGCCCGTACTCGGCCGCCGAGCCCAGCTGGACCAGACGGGCCGCCGGGGCCGCGGCCCGCAGCGCCGCGCACAGCACGGCCGGGCCGCGGGTGTTGACCTCGGCGAGGGTCAGGGCGTCGCCCGACACGGCGCCCGTGCAGTTGACGACGGCGTCGGGCGCCGCCGAGGCCAGGGTCTTGGCCAGCCGTTCGGGGTCGGCCGTGGCGAGGTCGACGTGGTGGTCGGCGCCGGGGGAGCGGCCCCCGCCGAGCACCCGCGTGCCCGGCAGGGCACGCAGCCGCTCGACGACGTGACCGCCCAGATAACCGGTGTGGCCCAGGACGAGAATGCGCATGCTGTGCTCAGGCTCCCTTGAGCAGGAGCGACTTGCGGCTGGTGAACTCCGCGTTCGCCCGGTCGTAGTCGTCGGGGCGGCCGATGTCCAGCCAGTACCCGTCGAACTCGTAGGCGTGCGGCGGCTGTCCGGCGGCGAGCAGGTCCAGCACCAGTTCGTCGAAGCCGAGCGGCAGCCCGGGGGTGTAGGAGTCGAGGGTGTCCCGGGAGACGCCGTAGACGCCCATGGAGACCCGGTAGTCCATGCTCGGCTTCTCGGTGAACGCCACCACCTTGCTGGCGTCGGTGGTCAGCACCCCGAAGTCGATGTGGACCTTGCGCGCGTAGGTGGCGATGGTCAGCGGCGCCGTCGACTCGCGGTGCCGGCGCAGCACGTCGGCGAAGTCCAGGTCGGTGAGGACGTCGCCGTTCATCACCAGGAAGGTCTCCGGCAGCCGGTCCCGCAGCTTCAGCAGCGGGCCCATGGTGCCCAGGGGGCTGTCCTCGGTGGCGTAGGCGATGTCCAGGCCCCAGCGCGAACCGTCGCCGACGTAGGCGCGGATGATCTCCCCGAGGTGGCCGATGGCGAGGGTGCAGTGGGTGAAGCCGGCCGTGGAGAGCTGGCGCAGCACGATCTCCAGGATGGCGTGCTGGTCGCCGATGGGCACGAGCGGCTTGGGCAGGGCCGTGGTGTACGGCCGCAGCCGGACGCCCTTGCCGCCCGCCAGGATCACAGCGTGCATGGACTGCTCCTTCGTGAACGGGGTGGGGGGTTCAGATGTTGTAGATGCCGGTCTTGTAGCGGGCCAGGTTGGCCGGGTCGCGGAAGAAGGCGACGGTGCCCGCCAGGCCCTCCTCCAGGCTGTGGGCCGGCTGCCAGCCGGTGGCGGCGGCGAGCCGGGAGGCGTCCGCCACCAGGCGCATCACCTCCGAGGCGGCCGGCCGCAGCCGCTCGGCGTCCTCGCGGACGTCGAGGGCGGTGTCCATCACCTTGCCGATCAGCGCGACGAGGTCGCCGACCGAGATCTCGCCGCCGGTACCGGCGTTGAAGGTGCGGCCCACGACCTGCTCGGCGGGCGCGGTGCCGACCGCGAGGAACGCCTGCGCGGTGTCCTTGACGAAGGTGAAGTCCCGGGTGGGCCGCAGGTCGCCGAGGGTGATGGTGCGCTCCCCGGCGGCCACCTGCCCGATCACGGTGGGGATCACCGCGCGCATCGACTGCCGCGGCCCGAAGGTGTTGAACGGCCGCAGGGTCACCACCGGTGTGCCGAAGCTCGCGTGGTAGCTGTCGGCCAGCCGGTCGCCGCCCGCCTTCGAAGCGGCGTACGGCGACTGCGTGTTGATCGGGTGGTCCTCGGTGATCGGCACCGTCCGCGCGGTGCCGTAGGTCTCGCTGGTGGAGGTGTGCACCAGCCGGGGCGTGCCCAGGGAGCGCACCGCCTCCAGCACGTTGAGGGTGCCGGTCACGTTGGTGTCCACGTAACTGTGCGGCGCCTGGTAGGAGTACGGGATCGCGATGAGCGCGGCCAGGTGGTACGCGCAGTCGGCGCCGTCGAGGAGCCCGCGGACCGAGCCGGGGTCGCGGACGTCGCCCAGGACGATCTCGACCTGGTCCATGACGTCCGGCGACAGGGTCTCCAACCACCCGTAGGAGGAGAAGGAGTTGTACTGGGCCATCGCCCTGACCCGGTGTCCGGAGGCGACCAGCGCCTCGGTCAGGTGCGAGCCGATGAAGCCTTCGGCTCCGGTGACGGCGGCGAGCGGTGCGGAGGTCAACTCGGGTGTCCTTCCGATCGGTTGGGGAGTGCGGCCGGGTGGGCTCACACATGCGGGGCGGGTCGGCCCAGGGTCCGCAGCACGCAGACCGTCAGCGCCAGGGCCGCCGCCCCGTAGGGCAGGGCGAGTTCGCCCGGAGGCACGAGCAGGGCCGCGGTGGCCGCGGCGGTCAGACAGATCGCGGCGGGCGGCCAGGCCGTGCCGAACGCCTGGAGCAGCAGGGCGGTCCACAGGGTGGCCGCGAGCGGCAGCAGCGCCGCCGGATCGCTGCCGGTCAGCAGCGCGGCCGGCAGCAGCGGCAGGAGGTAGGCGCACAGGCACAGGCCCAGGACGCCCGCCGAGCGCCACAGGAAGCCGGTGGGCGTGGCGGAGGCGCGCAGGGCGCCGACGGACAGTCCGCGGTAGCGGTACAGCAGCCATTCGGCGGGTCCCATGGACACCGTCAGCGCGATCACCGCGTAGGGGTGCTGCCGTCCCTCCAGCAGTACCAGGACCCCGGCCGCGAGCCCGAACAGCCCGTACGGCAGGGACCGGTGGGCCGGCGGTGCGGGGGCGGCGGGGCCGGACGGCGCGGTGAGCGCGGTGCGCAGGGCGCGGGCGGTGACGGCGAGTGTGGCGAGCAGTGCCAGCAGGGGCAGCCCGGCGCGCGCCACGGAGCCGGGCTCCCACCAGGGCAGCACCACCGCGCCGGCGGCCAGTGGGCTGAGCGCGGCCAGCAGCGCCCACTCCGCGCCCAGCACCAGCAGTACTCCCGCGGCGGCCAGGTACACCGACTGCGCCGCCGCGACCAGGGTGACCGGGCCGCCCCGCGCGGGCACCGCCGCGCAGGCGGTGGCCAGGGCCGCGCCCAGCGGGGCGCCGGCCAGCAGGGTGCGGGCCGCGGCCGAACGGCCCGCCGCCATCCGCAGATGGGCCCGGTGGCCCAGGGCCTGTCCCCACGCCCAGGAGACGAGGCCGGCCACCACCAGCGCGGTGGCGTGGGCGGAGGCGTGCCACAGGGGAGCGGCGAGCAGATAGGCGAGGCCCGGCAGCGCGAACAGCGCCCCGCGCAGCAGACAGCGCACATGGTCCGGGCGCCAGGGGTCGGGCGCGGACGCGGGCTCGGGGAAGACCCGGGGGACCCGCTCGTAGAGGGCGGAGGCCAGCGAGAAGATGTCGCGGTGCCCGTACCGCTCCCTGACCACGTCGGCGGTCAGGCCCTCGGACTCCAGCAGCGCCGCCACCTCGTAGGGGTGCACGGCCGGCCCGACACGGTCGGCCAGTCCGGCGGCGAGCAGGTCGACCTCGGCGCGCTGAGTGCCGCCCCCGGGCAGCCGGATGGCCAGGGTGGCGGCGTCGGCGAGGCGCAGCGCGAGTGTGTCCCGCTCGATGCCGTCCGGTTCGAGCGCCATGGGCCCGCTCACCGGGCCAGGCTCCGGTCCGCGGCCGGCGGCAGGTCGGGCACCGGCGTCAACTCCTTTCCCATATAGGGGAGTTCGTGGTAGATGGCGCGGAAGGTGTCGATGGTCCGGCGCAGGGTGAACTGTTCGATCACCCGCAGCCGGGCCGCCTCGCCCATCGCCGCCCGCCGCCCGGGCGCGCCGAGCAGTTCCAGGGCGGCCGCGGCCATGGCGGCGGGGTCCCTCGGCGGTACCACCAGACCGGTGTCGCCGACGGCCTCGCGCACCCCGCCCACGTCCGTGGAGACGGTGACGCGGCCGCAGGACATCGCCTCGATCAGGGTGAACGGGAAGCCCTCGCTGATGCTGGAGAGCATCACGACGGTGCCCGCCGCGTACGCGTCCTTGATGTCGTCCACCCGGCCCTCGAAGGTGACCGCGTCGGCGTGCCCGAGTTCGGCGGCGAGCGCCTCGCACCGCTCCCGGTACGCCTCCCCGCCGCGCGGGGTGCCGCCGAACAACCGCAGCCGCGCCTCGGGGAGTTCCTCGCGCACCAGCGAGAAGGCGCGGATCAGGGTCTCCAGGTCCTTGATCGGGTCGACCCGGCCGGCCCAGCTGAGCGTCGGCCCCCCGGGTTCGGGGCCGGCCGGCGGGAAGGCCGCCGGGTCCACGCCGTTGTAGACGGTGCGGATCGACTCCGGCGCGGCCCCGCCCTGTTCCTCCCAGAGCCGGTTGTAGCGGTTGCCCGGGGTGATCAGCGCCGCCCGGCGGTAGGTCTCCTCCGCCAGCAGCCGGAAGAAGCCGAGCACCACGGCCTTCACCGGCCAGCGGTACGGCGCCGTCCGGTAGCCGAGATAGCGTTCGCGCAGGTAGACGCCGTGCTCGGTGAGGAGCAGCGGGGTGCCGTAACGTTCCAGCGCGGCCAGTCCGGGGAGCACCGCGACCCCGCCGCTCACGGCGTGGGTGACCCCCTCGCTCGGCACCGGCGCGGTGAGCGGGCGCAGGGCGTGCTCCAGCAGCGAGGTCGCGGTCAGCGCGTCGTGCAGCGAGGGCCGGGCCTCGCGCACCACCAGGCCGGGCCGGTTCCACACGGCGGCCAGCACCGAGACCGCCCGGTCGCCGCGGAGGAAGGGGCTCAGCGTGCCGTCCGCCGCGGCGCGCGCCAGCGTGTACAGCGCGGGCCCGAACCCGTCCTCGGCGCAGGGGTCCAGCAGCGCGGCCAGGAACCGCTCATAGGCCTGGACCAGTCGCCGCCGGGCGCGGCCCCGGGGCTGCTCGCCCGGGGGCGGCGCGCCCCACATGGGGACGGACCAGACCCGGGAGACATGGGCGGGCAGCTCCCACACGACGGGTTCGTGACCGGTGCCGGTGACGGCGACGACGTCGAACTCCAGGTCGGGCATGCCACGGACGAGCTGGTCGCACCAGACGCTCACGCCGCCGTGACTGTGCGGATAGGTGCCTTCGGTGAGCAGGGTGACGCGCGTCGCGTCGAGGCGTCGCGCGCCGTGGGGAACGGGCATCGATGTGCTCCACGGCCGAGGTGTGGGGTCGTCGTGCCGGTCCCGGCCGCCCATCGGTGGCCGGGACCGTCGGTCGGTGCGCCGTTCAGGACTCCGGGGAGGCGGTCGTGCCCGCCGGGACATGGGTGTCGGGCGCCGGGTCCGTGACCGTCGCGGACTGTTCGCCGCCGGCGGCCGGGAGCGCCGCCGCCGACGGCAGGGCGAGGGCGAGGGGAGCGCCGGTGGACGGGGTCCAGCCGGAGCGCGCGCCCGCGTAGGCGGTGCCGTAGGCGGCGCCGGCCAGCGTGGTGCCCTCGGGCAGGGTCGCGGTGACCGCCACCCCGTCCGGCGCCTGGATCGTCACCGCGTCGCCGACGCGGTAGGCGGTGACCAGGCCCTCGTCCAGTGCCGCCCGCCAGGCGGAGCGCCGCTGGAGCTCGACGCCGATGTCCTTCATCGGCAGGTTCACCACGGGGGCGCCGGCCGCGAAGAGTTCGGCGTAGCCGTCCAGGACGCCGTCGAGCACCGGGTAGGCGATGCGGTCCTCGGCGAGGTTCGACTGGTGGATGAAGTGCGGCCGGGGGTCGCCGGCGAGGACATGGCCGAGCGCGGTGCGCGTCTCCAGCGGCACGATGTACTGCGCGTAGCCGGTGGCGGTGTCCAGCGGCTCGGTCAGACAGGTCGAGGTGGCCGGGTTGTCCTCGCAGATGCCGCTGCCGCCCTGGGCGCGGCCGGTGTAGATCCAGTTGTACTCGTCGACCTGCTCGGCCGCCCGGCCCGCGTTGTAGAAGACGTTCATCGGGTGGCGCGGCACGGTGGTGGCGGCGCCGACCTGCCGCTGCCCCGGCTCCCGGGAGTTGTCGGAGGCGAGCCAGGTGACGCCGGTGTCGGCGAGGGCGGGCGCCAGGTTGGGGTTGTCGCTCGTCTGCTGCGGCAGCACCCTCATGCCCGAGTGCTCCCCGGTGACCAACTCGGTGTTGTCGAGCGGGAGTCCGGCGTTCTCGCCCCAGACCCGGTTGGTGGCGATCTCGTCGGCGATCGCGGCCCGGCTCACCCAGCGGACGCTGCCGTCGGCCTCGGTGGCGCAGCGCCAGGGCACGACCGCGGTGTCCTGCTCGCAGCCCAGGAAGGCGTGCGTGTAGGTGTGGTTGATCCAGCGGAAGCGGGCCCGGTCGGCGACGAACCGGTCGGCGAGCGGGTCGGCGCCGCCGTTGTCCTCGCGGTGGTCGACGCTGCCGGCGCCGTTGTAGGCCATGTCGAGGGTGAAGTCGTGGCCGTCCTGCCAGTCGGCGGCGTACGTGACGTCCTCGGGCGTCATCCGGATCGGGTCGGGCGTACCCGCGCCCTCGGGGCAGTCCACGTCGCCGGGCGTGCAGTTGAGCGCGGAGTTCCAGCGGTCGTCGGCGGCGAAGACGTCGTCGACGTGCACGGCGAAGTAGTTCCGTGACGCGCCCAGGTGCACCCCGCCGGTCATCCACTCCACGATGCCGCGGGCCAGCAGCCGGAACTGCTGCTGGTACTGGTTGTAGACGAACGTGACGACCAGTTCGCGCCGCCCGTCGTGCCGGTACTCGCCCACCAGCGAGCCGCGCCGCGCGGTGCCGGGGATCTGCGCCTCGACCAGGGGAGTGAAGTCGGCGCCCGCCACGGGCGTCGAGAGATAGGCGTAACTCTCGCCGACGGTCGGGGAGTTGTCCTCGAAGGGCACCGCACCGTCGAGGTAGCCGAAGGGTCCCGCCAGTCCGGCCGGGGTGACCTCGGCCCGCGCCCCGTCGAGGCTTCCGGCGTAGCCGCTCAGGACGGCGTAGTTCAGCCCGGTCTCGGGCCGGGCGTAGGTGTAGGCGTCGACCTGCGGGATGCCGTAGGTCTGCTCGTAGGAGACCAGGGCCGCCATCTCGGCGGAGCCGGCCGCGAAGGGATTGTCGTTGGGCAGCACCACGGCCTGGTACTTGGCGCGCGGCCGCCCGTCCACGGTGTCCGCGAGCAGCTCCGCGTCGATCACCGGCCGGTCCGCCCGGGTGAGGTCGATCTCGGTGTACGGCGTGCCCGACACGTCCAGTTCGGCGGCTATCGCGTCCGTCGACGGGCCGCCGTCGCTGACGACCAGCACCCGCAGGTCGATGCGGGGTGCGGTGTCGGCGTGGGCCGCGCCGACCGGCAGGCCGAGCGCGGCGATGAGCGCGCCCACCGTCAGTGCGATGGTGCTTGACATCCGCTTCATGCGGTGAAGTCCCCTCCCCGGGCAGGGGTGAGTACTGCTCGCAACGAGCGGACGCACCCCCTTGCGCGACGCCGAGCCCCCCTCAGTAGCCGGTCGTCCACGCATCCGTCGCGTCACATGGTGGTGTCTGTGTGTAGCTTTCGTGGTCATCTTGCGAAACATGACGGAAAAGCGCAGGTGTCCAACTGGTCCGATCCGGGCGGGAGATGTCATCTGGGACCGGTTCGCGAGGGTGGTGCGGGGTGCGCGCGAAGTGCCTGGAGTGCTGGCCGGGGGCCTGAACGGGGCGACGGCGGGCCCCCAGGGCCCGCCGTCGCTTCTTCCGGAGGTCTGGACCACGCGGGGACGTCGGTCCCAGACCGATTTCAGGTCAACCGCGGCCCTTTCAGGCGCACAGGACCCGAGTCTCGGGGGTGTACACCGGTCCACCGCTGACGCTCGTGCTGTCGCTGAACTCGGCGTAGAAGTAGGAGTAGAAGCCGATGTTGCCGTTGCAGCCGGAGTCGGCGGCGACCTGGAGCGTGAGGGTGACGGTGCGGCTCTGGCCGGGCGGCACGGTGGCGCCGTAGTTCGCGCCGAGGTTGGCCGGCCCGGTGCCCGTACAGGGGCTCGCGCCCGCGGCGGTGGTCAGGGCGCAGGACGTGAAGCCGTACTTCAGGTCGGGGCGCTGGGTGGTCAGCCAGGTCGGGTCGATCGTCTGGTACACGAACCAGATGTCGTACGTGGCGTTGTTGGTGAGCGTCATCGACAGGTTCACCGTGCCGCCGGGCGTGGTGGTCGCGCTGTCGGTCGTGAACGACAGGGTGGCCGGGGCGGGTTCGGCCGCGCCCGCGGCGGGGGCCAGCTGGAAGACGGTGAGCAGGAGACCGAGGACGGCCGTCAGGCCGAGGCGTCTCATCAGGGGTGATCGCATGGCCCGGGAGGCTAGGTGCGCGCCGTCCGCCCCGTCTGCACCGCTGGAGGCGGATCGACCGGAAGTGTGCCCCCCGTGGTGAAGCTGTGATGGCGATGTGAAGCAGCCCTTCCGCCGTATACGCGCACCGCACGGGCGGCGCCGGGGGTGACCGGGTCAGGATGACGGCTTCTCGGTCAACTCCCGTCCGTTTCAAGGGCCATTGGCGCGTATGAGTCGATCCTCGATGTGCACGGCTGATCACTCCTCACTTAATGAAAGGTGAAAGAAAAGTCGTGACGGAGTCCTTGACCCCACCTGTGGCGGCGGGCAGGGTTCCCGAGAGCGCTCTCCCGTTTCCCTCATGTTTCGAGGAGCTTTTCCATGCCCGCAGTCGGCCTGCTACCACCTTCAACAGTCCAGCCCCACAGACCAGTTCGACGCGGTGTCGTGGCCGCCGTCGTCCTCGCCCTCGCCGCGGCCCTGCTCGCGGTCCTTCCCGCGCCCCGGGCCACCGCCGCACCGACCCTGCTGTCCCAGGGCAAGCCCGTGACCGCCTCCAGCACCGAGAACGGCGGCACACCCGCCTCCGCCGCGGTCGACGGCGACAACGGAACCCGCTGGTCCAGCGCCTTCTCCGACCCCCAGTGGATCCGCGTCGACCTCGGCGCCCCCGCCGAGCTCAGCCAGGTCGAACTGCGCTGGGAGACCGCCTACGGGACGGCCTACCGCATCGAGACCTCGCAGAACGGCACCGACTGGTCCACGGCCTACTCGACCACCACCGGCACCGGCGGCACCGAGACCCTGAACGTCTCCGGCACCGCCCGCTACGTCCGCGTCCTCGGCACCACCCGCGCGACCGGATACGGCTACTCACTCTGGGAGTTCAAGGTCTACGGCACCCAGGACGGCGGGCCGGTCATCCCCGGCGGCGGTGACCTCGGCCCGAACGTCCACATCTTCGACCCGTCCACGCCCGGCATCCAGGCCAAGCTGGACCAGGTCTTCCAGCAGCAGGAGTCGGCGCAGTTCGGCAACGGCCGGCACGCGTTCCTCTTCAAGCCCGGCACCTACAACAACCTGAACGCGCAGATCGGTTTCTACACGCAGATCGCCGGCCTGGGTCTGCGTCCGGGGGACACGACCATCAACGGTGATGTCACCGTGGATGCGGGCTGGTTCAACGGCAATGCCACCCAGAACTTCTGGCGCGGTGCGGAGGGCCTGACGCTCAACCCGGTCAACGGGACGAACCGGTGGGCGGTCTCGCAGGCCTCCGCGTTCCGCCGGATGCACGTCAAGGGCGGTCTCAACCTCGCGCCGAACGGCTACGGCTGGGCCTCGGGCGGCTACATCGCCGACTCCAGGATCGACGGCCAGGTCGGCAACTACTCGCAGCAGCAGTGGTACACCCGTGAGAGCTCGATCGGCGGCTGGTCCAACAGCGTCTGGAACCAGACCTTCTCCGGTGTCGAGGGCGCCCCGGCCACCTCGTTCCCCGAGCCGCGCTACACCACGCTCGACACCACGCCCATCTCCCGCGAGAAGCCCTACCTCTACCTCGACGGCGGCGAGTACAAGGTGTTCGCGCCGGCCAGGCGGACCAACGCGCGCGGCACCAGCTGGGCGAACGGGACCCCGCAGGGGCAGTCGATCCCGCTGAACCAGTTCTACGTCGTCAAGCCGGGCGCGAGCGCCGCCACCATCAACCAGGCGCTCGCCCAGGGCCTGCACCTGCTGTTCACCCCGGGCGTCTACCACGTCGACCGGACCATCAACGTGGACCGCGCCAACACCATCGTGCTCGGCCTGGGCCTGGCCACCATCGTCCCGGACAACGGCGTCACCGCGATGAAGGTCGCCGACGTCGACGGCGTCCGCCTCGCCGGATTCCTCATCGACGCCGGCCCGGTCAACTCCCCGACCCTGCTGGAGATCGGCCGGCAGGGCGACTCCGCCGACCACGCCGCCAACCCCACCACCGTGCAGGACGTGTACATCCGTATCGGCGGCGCCCACGTCGGCAAGGCCACCACCAGCATGGTCGTCCACAGCGACGACGTCATCATCGACCACACCTGGGTGTGGCGCGCCGACCACGGCGAGGGCTGGGGCTGGGAGACCAACCGCGCGGACTACGGGGTGCGGGTCAACGGCGACGACGTGCTGGCCACCGGCCTGTTCGTGGAGCACTTCAACAAGTACGACGTCGAGTGGTACGGCGAGCGCGGCCGCACGATCTTCTACCAGAACGAGAAGGCCTACGACGCGCCCAACCAGGCCGCCATCCAGAACGGTTCGACCAAGGGCTACGCCGCCTACCGTGTCGACGACTCGGTGAACACGCACGAGGCGTGGGGTCTGGGCAGCTACTGCAACTACAACGTCGACCCGACCATCGTCCAGGACCACGGTTTCAAGGCGCCCGTCAAGCCGGGGGTGAAGTTCCACAGCCTCCTGGTGGTCTCCCTGGGCGGCATGGGCCACTACAACCACGTCATCAACGACACCGGCGCGTCCACCATCCCCGCCGGCACGTCCACCGTGCCCTCGACCGTCGTCTCCTTCCCCTGACCGGTTCCTCCGGGCCGGGTCCGTCCCGGCCCGGAGGGCCCCTCACTGAGCCGCACGGTCCCGGAGGTTCGTCCGCCAGGCCGGATGCGGCTCCTTCGGTTCGCTCTCCACCGGCCGCCCGCCGCGGGCGAAGAAGTCCGCGAGCGGCAGGATCGCCGCGCCCACCGTGACCGCGTCCGGTCCGAGCGTGCCGAGGTCGATCCGTACGTGCGAGGCCGGGTAGCGCAGCGAGTAGGCGGTCGCGTGCGCCTTCACCGACTCCAGGAACCGTCGGCCGAGCTGGAGCCCCGCCCACCCGCCGACCAGGATCCGCTCCGGCTGGAAGAGGTTGATCAGGTCGGAGAAGCCCGCGCCCAGGTACTCGGCCGTCTCCTCCAGCACGGCCAGCGCCGACTCGTCGGCGGCGCCCTCGGCCGGATACGCCGCGGCCAGCATCGCCGTCAGCGCGGTCTCCTCGTCCACGCCCGCGGGCGGGCGCCCTCCCGCCTCCGCCCACCGCTCCAGCAGCGCCTCGGCGCCCGCGTACGCCTCCAGGCAGCCCTGGGCGCCGCAGCGGCACCGCCGCCCCCGCACCCGTACGGTCAGGTGCCCCCACTCCACGGCGCGGCCCGGACCCATGTCGGCGGAGACCACGCACGCCCCGACGCCGGAGCCGAACAGGACCACCGCGGCGCTCCGCGCGCCCCGGCCGGCGCCGAACCACATCTCCGCCTGGCCGAGCGTCTTGGCGCCGTTGTCGACGTAGAAGGGCACCGACTCGGGCAGGAGCGCCGACTCCCGCAGATACCGCTCCAGCGGTACGGCGTCCCAGCCGATCGTCTGCCCGTGCACGATGGCGCCGTCCTCGGGCGTGTGCGCCACGATGCCGGGCACGCCTATGCCGACGCCCAGCAGCAGCTCGGGAGCGCTCCCGCCGCGCTGGAGCACCTCGGCGATCCCGTCGCGCAGGTGCTGGACGACGACGTCGACGTCGTACCGGTCGACGCGGCGCGCACCCTCGGTGGCCAGGGGCTTCTCGACCCGGGCCAGCTCGGTCAGGGCGAGGTCGAACAGCTCGACGCGGACCCGGGTCTCGCCCACGTCTATGCCGATCATGTGGCCGCTGCCCGGGCTGACGCGCAGCAGGGTGCGCGGACGCCCGCCGACGGAATCGACGCTTCCGGCCTCCTCGACCAGACCGTCGGTCATCAGCTCGGACACCACGTTGCTCACCGAGCCGGAGCTGAGTCCGGTGGCGGGTCCGAGCGCGAACCGGCTCAGCGGGCCGTCGAAGTACAACCGTTGCAATACGGCGGTGCGATTCTCCCGCCGCAGGTCACGTACGGTACGACCGCTGCGTGCTGCCACCCCTGCCCCCTCGTGTCGATGCCATCGCCGCAATCTACCTGCGCCGGGGCCCTTGACGCGATCTTAGCTTGACGCTTAACTCACGTCCTAAATTAAGCCGTGGGGGGTGCGGGTCCGCACACGGGGCGCTGCCCCGGACCCTCCGCAGGCGACAGTCGCTCCTTCCCGGAAGGCCAACTGAAGTCATGCGCAGAAGCAGAGTCGCAGCCATCGGAGCCGTCACCCTCTCGCTCGTCCTCACGTCGGCTGCCTGCGGTGGCGGGTCGTCCGGCTCGGAGGGCTCCAACGAGAAGCCGAAGACCCTGACCTACTGGGCCTCCAACCAGGGCGCCAGCCTGGAGGTGGACAAGAAGGTCCTCCAGCCCGAGCTGGACAAGTTCGAGAAGGAGACCGGCATCAAGGTCAAGCTGGAGGTGGTGCCCTGGTCGGACCTGCTGAACCGGATCCTCACCGCCACCACCTCCGGGCAGGGCCCCGACATCCTCAACATAGGCAACACCTGGAGCGCCTCCCTCCAGGCCACCGGCGCCCTGCTGCCGTGGGACGCCAAGAACCTCGACGCCATCGGCGGCAAGGACCGCTTCGTCGACTCGGCGCTCGGCTCCACCGGCGTCCAGGGCCAGGACCCCGCCGCGGTGCCGCTGTACTCGATGGCCTACGCCCTCTACTACAACAAGAAGATGTTCGCCGACGCCGGCATCGAGAAGCCCCCGGCCACCTGGGACGAGATGGCCGAGATCGGCAAGAAGCTCTCCAAGGACGGGAAGTGGGCGCTCGGCGCCGAGGGTTCGAACCTGTCCAACAACATCCACCAGGTCTTCGTCCTCGGCAAGCAGCACGGCGCCGACTTCTTCACCCCCGACGGCAAGGCCGACTTCACCTCCGACGGCGCCGTCGCCGCGGTCAAGCAGTACGTCGACCTGATGGCCAAGGACAAGATCATCGCGCCCGGCAACGCCGAGTACGCGCAGAACCAGTCGCTGAGCGACTTCGCCAAGGACAAGACGGCGATGGTGCTGTGGCAGACCGCCTCGGCCACCTTCAAGTCCCAGGGCATGAAGGACGACGAGTGGGGCGTCGCCCCCGCCCCCGTCCAGTCCGGCACCCCCGGCACGGGCACCAGCACCAACTCCATGGTCGCCGGCATCAACATGGCCGTGTTCAAGAACACCAAGAACATCGACGGCGCCAAGAAGTTCGTGAAGTTCATGACCAGCGACGAGGAGCAGAAGATCCTCAACACCGCCTACGGCTCCATCCCGCCGGTCAAGGCGGCCCAGGAGGACCCCGCCTTCAACTCCCCGGCCCTGGCCGTCCTGCGCGACACCCTCGCCACCAGCGCCACCGCGCTGCCGCAGGTCCCCGAGGAGTCGCAGTTCGAGACCGTCGTCGGCACCGCGGTGAAGGAGCTCTTCGCCGACGCCGCCGCCGGACGGGAGGTCACCACCGAGTCGGTGCGGGCCAAGCTCGAAAAGGCCCAGCAGCAGATGCCCGCCGCGTGACCACGGAAGTCTCCATGACCACCACCGCCTCCCCCGGCACGGGCGAGCGGACGGCGGACCGGCACCACAAGCCCGGAGCGGCGCCCCGCAAGCGCCGCTCCGGGCGGCTGCGCCAGGTCTCCCTGCCGTACCTGCTCCTCCTGCCCGCGCTCCTCCTCGAAATCCTGGTCCACCTGGTGCCGATGGTCATCGGCATCGTGGTCAGCTTCAAGCAGCTCACCCAGTTCTACATCCGCGACTGGGGCACCGCCCCCTGGGCGGCCCTGGACAACTACAAGATCGCCGTCGACTTCGACGCACCCGTCGGCGAGGCCCTGCTCAAGTCGTTCGTCACGACCTGTCTGTTCACCGTGCTCTCGGTCGGCCTGTGCTGGCTGCTGGGCGCCACCGCGGCGATCTACCTCCAGGAGCACTTCCGCGGCCGCGGCCTGCTGCGCACGATCTTCCTCGTCCCGTACGCGCTGCCCGTCTACGCCGCCGTCATCACCTGGGCGTTCATGTTCCAGCGGGACAACGGCCTGGTGAACCACGTGATCCACGACCAGTTGGGGCTCACCGACTCACCGCCCTTCTGGCTCATCGGCGACAACGCCTTCGTCACCCTGCTGGTGGTGTCGGTGTGGAAGGGCTGGCCGTTCGCCTTCCTCATCATCATGGCCGGCCTCCAGAACATCCCCCGCGAGATGTACGAGGCCGCCGCCCTCGACGGGGCCGGCATGTGGCAGCAGATCCGCCGCATCACCATGCCGTCCCTGCGCCCGGTCAACCAGGTGCTCGTCCTGGTGCTGTTCCTGTGGACGTTCAACGACTTCAACACGCCCTTCGTCCTGTTCGGGCGGGCGGCACCGGAGTCGGCGGACCTGATCTCGCTGCACATCTACCAGTCCTCGTTCCAGACCTGGAACTTCGGCACCGGCTCGGCGATGTCCGTCCTGCTGCTGCTGTTCCTGCTCATGGTGACCGGCGCCTACCTCTGGTTCACCTCTCGCGGAAGGAAGGGCTCCGATGCGTGAACCCCGTTCCCCGATGGCCGCGCCGCAGTCCTTCCTGTGGAGCCGCCGGATCTTCCTCACCCTGCTCGTGGGCTTCGTGCTGCTGCCGGTCTACGTGATGGTCTCCAGCTCCCTGAAACCCCTCGAAGACGTCTCGGGGAAGTTCCAGTGGATACCCTCCGGTCTCACGATCCGCCCGTACTTCGACATCTGGGAGACCGTCCCGCTCGCCGACTACTTCACCAACTCGCTGATCGTGGCGGGCGCGGCGACCGTCTGCTCCGTCACTATCGCCGTCTTCGCCGCCTACGCGGTCAGCCGCTACAGCTTCCGCGGCAAGCGCGTCTTCACGGTGACGGTCCTGTCCACCCAGATGTTCCCGGGCATCCTCTTCCTGCTGCCGCTGTTCCTCATCTACGTCAACATCGGCAACGCCACCGGCATCGCCCTGTTCGGCTCCCGCGGCGGCCTGATCCTCACCTATCTGACCTTCTCGCTGCCGTTCTCCATCTGGATGCTGATCGGGTACTTCGACTCGGTGCCCAAGGACCTGGACGAGGCGGCGAAGGTCGACGGCTGCGGCCCCCTCGGGGCACTGTTCCGGGTCGTCGTGCCCGCCGCGATCCCCGGCATCGTCGCCGTCGCCGTGTACGCCTTCATGACCGCCTGGGGCGAGGTCCTCTTCGCCTCCGTCATGACCAACGAGACCACCCGCACCCTCGCGGTCGGACTCCAGGGCTACTCCACCCAGAACGACGTGTACTGGAACCAGATCATGGCCGCCTCACTCGTCGTCAGCCTGCCCGTCGTCGCGGGCTTCCTGCTCCTTCAGCGCTATCTCGTCACCGGTCTGACGGCCGGAGCCGTCAAGTGACCACCTGCCCAGACCCAGAGAGGTTTGCTGTGCCCGAACCGATTGACCTCGCAGCCTTCCCCGACGGCTTCCGCTGGGGAACGGCGACATCCGCCTACCAGATCGAGGGCGCCGCAGCCGAGGACGGCCGGACACCCTCCATCTGGGACACCTTCTCCCACACCCCCGGCAAGGTCGACAACGACGACCACGGCGACGAGGCCTGCGACCACTACCACCGCTGGCCCGAGGACGTGGCGCTGATGCGGCGCCTGGGCGTCGACACCTACCGCATGTCCATCGCCTGGCCCCGCGTGGTCCCCGGCGGCGACGGCCCGGTCAACGAGGCCGGCCTCGACTTCTACGACCGGCTCGTCGACGCCCTCCTCGCGGCCGGCATCACGCCCAACATCACCCTCTACCACTGGGATCTGCCCCAGGTCCTCCAGGACCGCGGCGGCTGGACCGTACGCGACACGGCCGAGCACCTCGCCGCCTACGCCTCCGCCGTCGCCGGCCGGCTCGGCGACCGCGTCTCGATGTGGGGCACCCTCAACGAGCCGCTGTGCTCGGCGTGGATCGGCCACCTGGAGGGCAGGATGGCCCCCGGCCTGACCGACCTCACCGCGGCCGTGCGCGCCTCCTACCACCTGCTGCTCGGCCACGGCCTGGCCACTCAGGCGATCCGGGCCGCGGTGCCCGGCGCCCGTATCGGCCTGGTCACCAACCACTCCACCGTCGAGGCCGCCTCGACCCGCCCCGCCGACATCGCGGCCGCCACCCGCATGGACGGCCACACCAACCGCTGGTGGCTCGACCCGGTCTACGGCCGCGGCTTCCCCGCCGACATGCGCGAGCTGTACGGCGTCGAACTCCCCGAGCGCCCGGGCGACATGGAGACGATCGCCGCGCCCCTCGACTGGCACGGCCTGAACTACTACTTCCCGGCGACCGTCACCGACGACCCCGAGGGCCCCGTCCCGTACGCCCGCGAGATCCGCCTGCCCGACGTGCCGCGCACCGGCATGGACTGGCAGATCGACGCCGGGGGACTGGAGGCGCTGCTGCTGCGTCTGACCGACGACTACGGCGTGCGCGAGCTGTACGTCACCGAGAACGGCTCCGCCTTCCCCGACACCGTCGGCCCCGACGGGGAGGTCCACGACCCCGAGCGCACGCTCTACCTGGAGCAGCACATCGCCGCCTGCGCCCGCGCCGTGCGCAAGGGCGCCCCGCTGGCGGGCTACTACGCCTGGTCCCTGCTCGACAACTTCGAGTGGGCCTACGGCTACGACAAGCGCTTCGGCCTGGTCCACGTCGACTACGCCACCCAGCGGCGCACCCTGAAGTCGAGCGGGCAGCGCTACGCGGACATCATCCGCGTCCACCGGCAGCAGCAACGCTGACGCGCCCGCCCCGCACACAGGCGGCCGTGCCCCGGCGGGGGCACGGCCGCCTGTCGCGCACGGGACGCGCGGCTACTTCTCCGGCGCGGCGCGCAGCGTCTTCTTCGCCAGCTCCAGCGCCGGGACCATGCCGCGGTGCTCGGTGGTGTCCAGCCCGCCGAGGTGCAGGACGACCGGACCGCCCGGGGCCACCACGGCCACCGCGCGCTCCTCCTTCGTCTCCTCCAGCAGCTCGCTGGTGACGAGGTAGGTCACCTCCGCGCCCGTGAGTCCGTCCGCGTCGAAGGTGCCGTACTTCTCCTTGCCGACCCCGTCCTCCGCGGCGAGGAACGCCTCCAGCACGCCGCGGGCGTCGGTGTCGCCCGGCTTCCCGGTCCACACCCGCAGGAAGCCGATGTTGCCCGCGGGCTTGGCGTCCAGCTCGCAGGCCATGGCGACCGGCCCCTGGTACAGCAGGGCCTCGGCGACCTCCTGGGCCCGCTCGCTCTCGCCGTCCACCGCGGCGTCGACGGCCTCCGCCTCCCAGTCCTCGGCGAAGTCGAAGGTGACCGGCAGCTCGCAGGCGGAGCCCTTCGCGCCGACGGAACCCCCGCTGCGGGCGACGGACGACTCCTTCTCCCGTGTGCCGGCACCGGCCGACGCCTTCGCGTCCCCGCCGTCCGACCCGCCCGAACACCCCGACACCAGCGCGATCAGCACCGCGGCCACAGCCGCACGACGCCCCGTCACTTCGCTCTCCCCTCACGAACCCGGCGGCACAGGCTAACCGAGCCCGAGCGGCTCCCCGCACCCGGGCCCGGGTCCCCCCTGCACGGCGGCGGGGACATGCGAAAGGCCGCCCCGGTCGCGGTGACCACGGGCGGCCTTTCGGTGGGTCCGGACCGGCGTCGGGCCGGTGTGGCAAAGCTCAGCGGGACTTGGCGTCGGCCACCGGATCGCGCCGGAAGGCCCAGTCCATCTTCGGCTCCATCACGAAGCGGAACATCCGCTGCACCGGCGGCGTGCACAGGGCGGTCACCACGGCGCCGGCGACCAGCGTCACCACGATCTTCCCTAGGGGCTCCTGCACCCAGTCCAGGTGGGACCAGTGGTACTTGTTGGCGGCCTGGATGACGAACCCGTGCAGCAGGTAGCCGTACAGCGTGCCCGCGCCCAGCGCGGTGAACCACATGCCGCGGCCCGGCACCAGCGAGAGGAAGCACGCGGCCAGGACGGTCGAGCAGGCGAACAGCGCCAGCGTCATGACCGGCCCGTACCAGACGGGTGCCGCCAGCTGCTCGGCGCTGGTGCGGTGGAAGAACCACGCGTAGTTCATCCGCGGCACCGCCCACCACGCCACGACGACCGCGCAGAGGAACACCGGCCCCGCCAGCAGCCGCACCTCGCGCCGGCGCACCAGCGCGAAGTGCTCGGGCTTGAGACAGAGGCCGAGCACGAAGTACGGCAGGAACTGCAGGGCGCGCTGGAGGTCCAGGTCCTTGCCGATGGTCGGCGTCATCGTGGCCAGGGCCGCGATGGCGAGCGCCAGCGGCAGCGGCCACCGCACGACGCGCCAGATCGGAGTGGTCAGCCGCCAGATGAACAGCGCGGCGAGGAACCAGGTCAGATACAGCGGATCCAGCAGGCTGATGTCACGGCCGGGCTCGTTGTCCGTCCACCGGGTGAAGAAGGTGTACGCCACCTCGAAGACGATGTACGGCACGGCGACACCGGTCACCAGCCGCTTGATGCGCCCCGGAGCCGCGTCGAAGCTCCGCGAGAAGTAGCCGGAGATGATGATGAACGCCGGCATGTGGAACGCGTAGACGACCATGTACAGCGCGGTGACCGTGCGGCTTCCGTCGCGCAGGGGCTCCCAGGCGTGCCCCATCGCCACCAGCACGATGGCGAGGTACTTGGCGTTGTCGAAGAACGCGTCCCGCTGCTTGACCGACCGTGCAGTCCGTGCCGCTCCCGCGGCGGTGGCGTCGCCCGGTGCGGGCGGCGCCTGTGCCTGTCCGAGACTGCGCAGGGGCAGCGTTTGCTGCGTGATCCCATCCTGACGGAACCCAGACAGAGCAGAACACCTCTTACAAGAGTTAGCTGTGTGGCCCTTGTGCCGACACCCGGAACAACCTAGTCACGCAACCTCAGCCGCGTAAACCCGGACGGTCCTGATGTGACCGCGGTATCTCCCGTGGCGTCAGTCATGTGTGACAAGGCGTCCGATAACGGCGGAAGCGGACTCTTCGTGGCTTTTCCGGCCGAGGGCGGACACCTCGATATACCGGGTACCACCGGCCTCGTGACGTATACGTGCCGCGGCGCGTCCTTCTTCGCGGCGCGGGGCGACGAAAGGAGCGTGGCGGGGCATAACCGGACGTACGGAGTCCGAAGTTGCGGGGGCGCCCGCCGGCGCGGCAGGGTTCGGTGGTGTGGCAACTCTGCTGATCGTGCACCACACGCCCTCGCCCAACTGCCAGGCGATGCTGGAGGCCGTGATCTCCGGGGCGGGCGCGCCCGGGATCGAGGGCGTCACGGTGGTCCGCCGGGCCGCGCTCGCCGCGACCGCCTCCGACGTACTGGCCGCCGACGCCTACCTGCTCGGCACTCCGGCCAACCTCGGCTACATGTCCGGCGCCCTGAAGCACTTCTTCGACCAGGTCTACTACCCGTGCCTGGACGCCACCCGCGGCCGCCCCTTCGGCTACTGGGTGCACGGCGGCAACGACGTCACGGGCGCGGTGCGGTCCGTGGAGTCGGTCACCACCGGGCTCGGCTGGCGGCGCGCGGCGGACGCGGTGACGGTGACCGGTGAACCGTCCAAGCGGGACATCGAGGCGTGCTGGGAGCTGGGCGCGACGCTCGCCGCCGGACTGATGGACTGAGAGGGCGCGCGAACGCCGGGAGCGTCACGGCGGTGCCGGGCACCACCGTGACGCTCGGCCGGGTACGGGGATCAGACCGCCGGTGAGGGGTACGTCGGGTACTCCACGCCGGAGACGTGCTGGACGACCCGGATGACCTGGCAGGAGTAGCCGAACTCGTTGTCGTACCAGAGGTAGAGGATGGCGTTGTCGCCGTCGACCTTGGTGGCGCCGGCGTCCACGATCGAGGCGTGCCGCGAGCCGACGAAGTCCATGGAGACGGCGTCGGGGGCGGTGGTGAAGTCGATCTGGCGCTTGAGCGGCGAGTTCAGGGACACGTCGCGCAGGTACTCCAGGACCTCCTCGCGGGTGGTCTCCCGGCCCAGGCGCAGGCTGAGGATCGCGATGGAGACGTCCGGCACCGGGACGCGGATGGAGCTGCCGGTGATGGGCGCCTTCAGGTCGGGCAGCGCCTTGGCGACGGCCGAGGCGGCACCGGTCTCGGTGATCACCATGTTCAGCGGCGCGGACCGGCCCCGGCGGTCGGCCTTGTGGTAGTTGTCCAGCAGGTTCTGGTCGTTGGTGAACGAGTGGACGGTCTCGACGTGGCCGCGGACCACGCCGTACTCGTCGGCCATGGCCTTCAGCGGCGGCACGATGGCGTTGGTGGTGCAGGAGGCGCAGGACAGGACCCGCTCGTCCGGCTTGATCGTGTCGTGGTTGACGCCGTGCACGATGTTCGGGACGTCGCCCTTGCCGGGCGCGGTCAGGACCACCTTGTCGATGCCCGGGCGCAGGTGCTGAGCGAGGCCCGCCCGGTCCCGCCACTTGCCCGTGTTGTCGATGAGGATGGCGTCCTTGATGCCGTACGCCGTGTAGTCGACCTCGGACGGGTCGTTCGCGTAGATGACCTTGATCGCGTTGCCGTTGGCGAAGATCGTGGAGGACTCCTCGTCCACCGTGATCGTGCCCTGGAACTGGCCGTGGATGGAGTCCCGGCGCAGCAGCGAGGCCCGCTTGACGAGGTCCTGCTCGCCGCCGCCGCGGACGACGATGGCCCGCAGCCGCAGACCGTTGCCGGAACCGGCCTTCTCGATCAGCAGCCGGGCGACCAACCGGCCGATCCGCCCGAAGCCGTAGAGGACGACGTCACGGCCGACGCCGCCCTCCAGCTTGTTGGCGCCGGTGGCGCCGGCGACGGCCTCGGCCGTGAACTCCGCCACCGACAGGCCGCGGTCGTCGGACCGGTAGGTCGCGGCGAGCATGCCTATGTCGATCTGCGACGGGCCGAGGTCGAGCGTGGTGAGCGCCTGCAGGAAGGGCAGCGTCTCGGTGACCGACAGCTCCTCGCCCGCGATCTGCCGCGCGAACCGGTGCGTCTTGAGGATGCTGACCACCGACTTGTTCACCAGGGAGCGGCTGTGCAGCAGGACCGTCACGTCCCGCTCCCGGTGCAGCTTCCCGATGATCGGGATCATCGACTCCGCGATCTCCTCGCGGTTCTTCCAGTTGGTGAACGAGTCGTCGTTGACAGTCACGTAAGTCTCTTTCGAGCTAGGCGGTGCTCATATGCTAACCCGCCCGCTCGAACGGGCTCGGTCCGGGGGTCGCCGTCAGTTGAGGCTGTCCGGGTGCGGGCCGGTGCGCAGCCCGCGGTCCAGGGCGGCCAGGTCCGTCATCTCCGCGTCGGAGAGCGTGAAGTCGAAGACGTCGAGGTTCTCCCGGACGCGGTGCGGGGTGACGGACTTGGGGATCACGACGTTCCCCAGCTGGAGGTGCCAGCGCAGCACGATCTGGGCGGGTGTCCTCCCGTGCCGCTCGGCCAGGGCCACGATCGCCTCGTCCCCGAGTACCGCCCCCTGGGCGAGCGGGCTCCACGCCTCGGTGGCGATGCCCAGCTCGGCGTGGAGGGCCCGCAGCTCGGCCTGCTGGAGGCCGGGGTGCAGCTCGATCTGGTTGACGGCGGGCACGATCGAGGCGCCGTCGAGCAGTCGCCGCAGATGGGCGGGCTGGAAGTTGGAGACTCCGGCGGCGCGGACCCTGCCGTCGGCGACCAGTCGCTCGATCGCCTTCCAGGACTCCCGGTACAGATCGCGGGCGGGGGTGGGCCAGTGGATGAGGTACAGGTCGACATGGGTCAGGCCGAGCGCGTCGAGGCCGGCGTCGAAGGCCCTCAGAGTGGCGTCGTAGCCCTGGTCGGCGTTCCACAGCTTGGTGGTCACGAACAGTTCCTCGCGGGCGATCCCGGAGGCCGCGAGGGCCTTGCCGACGCCGGCCTCGTTGCCGTAGACCGCGGCGGTGTCGATGGCGCGGTAGCCGGCGTCGAGGGCGGTGGTGACGGCGGTGGCGGTCTCGGCGTCGGGGACCTGGAAGACGCCGAAGCCGAGCTGCGGGATCTCGACGCCGTTGTTCAGGGTGACGGTGGGGATGGCGGTCATGGTGGTGGTTCCTCGGGGGTGGGGGAGCGGGGGATGCGGCTGTGGGTGACCGGGGTCAGTGCGCGGCGGGTACGGCCTGGGCGGTGCCCGAGGCGACGACCCGGCCGCCGGTGCGGCGGGTGCGGCGGTCGAGGCGGGCGGCGACGAGGGCCAGCAGCAGCGCGCCGCCGGAGAGCAGGGCGCCGACCCAGTTCGGCGCGGTGTAGCCGAGCCCGGCGGCGATGACGACGCCGCCCAGCCAGGCCGCGAGGGCGTTGCCCAGGTTGAAGGCGCCGATGTTGGCGGCCGAGGCCAGGGTGGGCGCGGCGGTGGCCTGGTCGAGCACCCACTTCTGCAGCGGGGGCACGGTGGCGAAGCCCAGGGCGCCGATCAGGGTCAGGGTGATCGCCGCGAGCACCTTGTGGTGCGCCGTCGCGGTGAAGAGCAGCAGGGTCAGGCTCAGCGCGCCGAGCGAGGAGAGGAGCAGGGGCATCAGGGCGCGGTCGGCGAGCCGGCCGCCGAGCAGGTTGCCCAGGAACATGCCGATGCCGAACAGGACCAGCAGCCAGGTGACGGCGGCCTCGGTGTAGCCGGTGACCTCGGTCATCATCGGGGTGATGTAGGTGATGGCGGCGAACACCCCGCCGTAGCCGAGGACGGTCATGGCCATCGCGAGCCACACCTGGACATTGCGGAACGCGGCGAACTCCGAGCGCACGTCCGCGCGCGCGGGCCGCCCCGCCTCGGGCACCAGCCGGGCCACGCCGAGCAGGCCGATCACGCCCAGGGCGGCGACGAGGGCGAAGGTGACACGCCAGCCGAACGCCTGCCCGACGTAGGTGCCGCCGGGCACGCCGACGATGTTCGCCACGGTCAGGCCCATGAACATCAGGGAGATCGCCGACGCCTTCTTCCGCGGCGCGACCAGGTCGGCTGCGACGACCGAGCCGATGCCGAAGAAGGCTCCGTGGGCGAGGGAGGCGATGATCCGGCCGGCCAGCATCGTGCCGAAGCCGGGTGCGAGCGCCGACAGGGTGTTGCCCACGATGAACAGGCCCATCAGGGACATGAGCATCTTCTTGCGGGACACCTTGGTGCCGAGCACGGTCAGCAGCGGGGCGCCGAGGACTACACCGAGTGCGTAGCCGGACACCAGCCAGCCGGCGGTGGGGATGGTCACACCGAAGTCGTCGGCGACCTGGGGGAGCACACCCATGATCACGAACTCGGTGGTGCCGATCCCGAAGGCCCCGATGGCCAGGGCCAGGAGCGCGAGAGGCATGAGGACGAACCTTCCGGGAATTGCGTGAGGCGCTTACAGGCGAAGACAATAGTTGCATGCGCGGGTTAAATGCAAGCGGGGGTGTGTGTGGGAGGTGAATGCCCTCGCGCGCAAGGGGTGGGGCATGGTGTGCGTCGCGTGGTCCTCGGTGTGTGTGACAGCGGGCCTTCGGTGTGCGGGGGAGGGTTCCGGCGCGTGCGCGGAGGTGCCTTTGGTGGGCCCGTGTCCAGAGGGGGCCGCTGAGAAATCCGTATGAATCCGGGGAGCCGTTGAACACGTAGGGCCCGGGGTCCGTATGGGGGCGAGGGATCTCTATGTCCGCTCGCTCGTCCAGAACGTAGGAGTAGTGCCTTGAGACGCAATTCGCGCAGGCGCCCGACCGGCCCACGGCGCGCGACCTTCGCCGCAGTCGCCCTGATTCTGGGCGGTGGTGGCATGGTGGCGGTCAATGTCTACGCCTCGGCGACCGAGGCGGACGGTACGGCCCAGCCGGGCGGCGCCACCATCGACTGCCCCGACGTCGGCAGCGAACTGACCGCGGTACCGGACGCCGCCCGCTCGGAGGTCGACACCGAACTCGCGTCCCTGGACGGCCAGATAGCCGAGGCGTACAAGCAACTGCGGTCGGCCACACCGGAGCAGCAGCTGGACGCCGCCTTCACCGACGCCTCGGTCATGAAGCCGCTGGAGGAGAAGCGGGCCGGGACGCTGGAGCGGATCGCCGTCGCCATCGGCAACGCGGGCCAGCGCCCCGAGGGCCTGGAGGCGCTGGCGGGCTGCGAACTGCTGCCCCCCGAGGAGGAGCAGGCGGAGAACGAGCAGGGCGGCCAGGCCGGCAACGGCCCCGTCGCGGCCGACTTCGCCGACATCAACAGCGTGCAGCCGAGCGCGCAGGCCCCGGCCGGACAGAACGCCTCCCGCGGCACCTTCGTCACCCGCTGCGGCGTCAACGAGAACGGGCTGTTCAACTCCGACAACGTGATCGTCGCGCCGGGCGTCTCCAACGGCGCCCACCACTTCCACGACTACGTCGGCAACCAGGACAACGACGCCTTCAGCAGCGACGCCGACCTGGCCGCCGCCGACACCAGCTGCGAGAACCAGGGCGACAAGTCCTCCTACTTCTGGCCCGTCCTGCGCCTGCAGAACGGCAACCAGGAGCAGGACGCCCAGGCGCCCGGCGGCGGTATCGAGGGCAACGCCGGTGAGATCCTCACGCCCAAGGAGGTCACCATGACCTTCCAGGGCAGCCCCACCGGCGACGTGACGGCCATGCCCCGCCTGCTGCGCATCATCACCGGTGACGCCAAGGCCCATGTCAACGGCACGGCCAACGCCAACGCCTCCTGGAGCTGCACCGGGTTCGAGGACCGGCAGCTGAAGGACAAGTACCCGCTGTGCCCCGAGGGCAGCGACGTGGTGCGCACGTTCAAGTTCCAGAGCTGCTGGGACGGCCGCAACATCGACAGCGCCAACCACCGTACGCATGTGGCGTTCGCCGCGGCCGACGGCTCCTGCGCGGCCGGCTTCCAGGCCATCCCGCAGCTGGTCCAGCGCATCGTCTACGACGTCGACGCGCCGAGCCTCGACGACGGCGGTGACACGACGCCGCTGTTCGCCGTCGACTCCTTCCCCGAGCAGCTGCACAAGCCGGTCACGGACCACGGCGACTTCATCAACGTCTTCGAAGAGGGCCTGATGCGGGAGATGGTCGACTGCATCAACGAGGGCCGTGAGTGCGACGGCGCGGGCGCCCCCGAGGAGCCGCAGCAGCCGGAGCCGTCCGAGGAGCCGTCCGAGGAGCCGTCGGAAGAGCCCTCCGAGGAGCCTTCGGAGGAGCCGCAGCAGCCCGAGCCCACTGAGGAGCCCTCCGAGGAGCCCCAGAACCCGGCGCCGACCGGCGACGACGAGCCGACCGAGGAGCCCGCCACCGAGGAGCCCCCGGCCGCCACGCAGAGCAACGAGCCCCCGGCGGACGACGCCCCCGAGGCCACCGCCACCGCCGACCGGCCGAAGATCTCCGCCACGCCCACGCAGGGCGGCACCGAGGAGGACCCCGCGGAGGCCATCGGCTCGCCGACCGCCTCGCCCACCGAGTCCTCGGTCGCCGTGGGCAACGACCAGCCCGTGTACGGCACCGCGCCGCAGACGGCCGGCGGCAGCCTCGCCGACACCGGCGCCAAGCTGTGGCCGGCCGCCGCGGGTTCGATCCTGGTCATCGCCGGATTCGTGCTGCTGCGCCGGTTCACGAGCCGCGCCTGAGTGACGGTCGTGGGGCGGGGACCCCGGGTCCCCGCCCCACGACCGGGCCTCACGCCGTGGCGGGCGTGTAGTGCGAGGCGTCGTCGCCCTCGACGACATGGCTGAGCGTGCCGTCGACCCCGGCCGGGACATCGCCGGCGACGGTCACCCGGTGCAGCAGACGCGGCAGGTCGCCGTAGTCGTCGGGCGCGTAGTGCTGCGTGATGCGGTTGTCGAACAGCACCACGTCGCCCGGCGCCCAGACCACCCGCACGATGTTCTCCGGGCGGGTGACGTACGACTGGAGCAGCCGCAGCAGGTCCCGCGAGTCGGACGGGCCGAATCCGACGAGGCTCTGCGCGAAGCCCCCGATGAACAGCCCCCGCTCCCCGGTCTCCGGGTGGACCCGGACCACCGGGTGGGCGGTGCGGTACGTCCGGGAGACGAACTGCCTGCGGTGCTCGGCGGCCCTCTCGCTCTTGGGGGCCGCGTAGTCGTAGGCGTTGGTGTGCACCGCCCACAGTTTGTCCGCCAGCTCCCGCAGCGGCTCGGGCAGATCCCGGTACGCGGCAGCCGAGTTGGCGATGAGCGTGTTGCCGCCGTAGGGCGGGATCACGATGCCGCGCAGGGTGGACGCCTTCGGCGGGGTCCGGACGAACGTGACGTCCGTGTGCCACTGGTTGGCGCGGATGCCCTCGTCGCCGTCCACGGGCAGGATGTTCGGGCGGCCCTCCACGGAGGGCACCGTCGGGTGCGCCGTGGTGAGTTCACCGAAGAGCGAGGCGAAGCGGAGCTGTCCCTCGTCGTCCAGGTGCTGGCCCCTGAAGACCAGCGCCTTGTGCTCCAGGAGCGCCGAGTTGATCTCGCCGACCAGCGCGGGCGCCAGGTCGGAGGAGAGGTCCACGCCGAGGATCTCGGCGCCGATCCGGCCGCCGATCCGGCGGATGTCGAAGTCGGTACTGGTGGTCATGGTGCGGGTTCCTTCCGGTGGGTGATCCGTGCGGGGGAGTGGTGCGGTGGGGACAGGGCCCGGCGCGCCGGGCCCTGGGCTCAGGCCGGCTGTGCCTCGGCGGCGTGCCGGTTGGCCGGGCGGGCCAGGCCGTAGTTCTCGCGCAGGGTGCGGCCCTCGTACGCCGTGCGGAACAGGCCCCGCCGCTGGAGGATCGGCACGACGTGGTCGACGAAGTCCTCCAGGCCGCCCGGGAGATACGGCGGCATGATGTTGAAGCCGTCGGCGGCGCCGTGTTCGAACCACTCCTGCAACTGGTCGGCGACCTGCTCGGGGGTGCCGGCGAAGACACGGTGGCCGCGGCCCGCGCCGAGCCGGGCGATGAGCTCGCGCAGGGTGAGTCCGTCACGGCGGGCGAGTTCGGCGACCAGCGTGAAGCGGCTCTTGTTGCCGTTGATGTCCCTCTCCTCGGGCAGTTCGGGCAGCGGCCCGTCCAGCGGCAGCCCGGTCAGATCGGTGCCGAGCATCCCGGACAGCTGGGCGAGCCCGTACTCGGGGACCTGAAGGTCCGTCAACTCCTGTTCCAGTGCCCGGGCTTCGGCCTCGGTGGAGCCGATGACCGGCGCGATGCCGGGCAGGATCAGCAACTGGTCCTCGGTGCGCCCGTGCCGGGCCAGCCGGGACTTGAGGTCCTTGTAGAAGGACTGGGCGTCGCCGAGGGTCTGCTGCGCGGTGAAGACGGCCTCGGCGTACTGGGCGGCGAACTCCTTGCCGTCCTCCGAGGAGCCCGCCTGCACGAGCAGCGGGTGACCCTGGGGGGAGCGCGGGACGTTCAGGGGGCCGCGCACCCCGAAGTACCGGCCGCGGTGCTCGACCGGGTGCACCTTGTCGGTGTCGGCGTAGACGCCCCGCTCCCGGTCGAGCAGGATCGCGTCGTCCTCCCAGCTGTCCCACAGCCCGGTGGCGACCTCCACGAACTCCCGGGCCCGCTCGTAGCGCAGCCGGTGTTCGAGGTGCTCGTCCTGACCGAAGTTGCGGGCCTCGTCGACCGTGCCGGAGGTGACGATGTTCCAGCCCGCCCGGCCCCCGCTGAGGTGGTCGAGGGAGGCGAACTTGCGGGCGGTGTGGAAGGGCTCGTTGAAGGTGGTGGAGACTGTGGCGATCAGGCCGACGTGCTCGGTGACCGCTGCGAGCGCGGAGAGCAGGGTCAGCGGTTCGAAGCCGCCGAGCGCGTTGTGGCGGACCTTGCCCCACAGGGCGAGGCCGTCGGCGAGGAACACGGAGTCGAGCAGGCCGCGTTCGGCCGTCCGCGCCAGCTGCTGGAAGTAGCGCAGGTCGGTGATGCGCTCGGGCTGGGTGCGGGGGTGGCGCCAGGCGGCGTCGTGGTGGCCGGCGTTCATCAGGAAGGCGTTGAGATGGAGCCGGCGCGGGCTGGTCGTGGTCATGAGGTACCTCGGATCGGGGCGGGCGGGGAGGGTGACAAGGGGGCTTTCACGCGCCGGCCGGCACGCGCCACGCGCTCAGCCGCCGTTCCACGGTCACCAGCAGCTGGTTGAAGGCGACGCCGATGGCGGAGATCGTGACGATCCCCGCGTACATCTGCGGGATCGCGAAGTTGTACTGGGAGGCGTTGATCAGATAGCCGAGCCCCGCCTTGGCGCCGATCATCTCGGCGGCGACCAGCACCAGGATCGAGACCGCGCCGGCCAGCCGGATGCCGGTGAACATCACCGGCACCGAGGCCGGGAGGATCACCTTCTGGAACAGCCGGGGCGCGGACAGGTCCATCGACCTGGCCAGCTTCAGCAGGGTCGGGTCGACGTTGCGGACCGCGCTGATGGTGTTGAGCAGGATCGGCCAGGTGCAGGCGTACACCACGATGGAGATCTTCGAGGTCTCGCCGATGCCGAGCAGCAGGACGAACACCGGCAGCAGGGCCAGCGCCGCCGTGTTGCGGAACACCTCCAGCAGCGGTCCGAGGAGGTCGGCGACCGGCCGGTACCAGCCGATCAGCAGGCCGAGGGGGACCGCCACGGCGACGGCGAGACCGAACCCGCTGAGCGAACGCACCAGGCTGGCCTGCGTGTTCTCGGCGAGCTGCCCGTCGACCGCCAGCCCCCACCAGGCCTGGGCGACCTCGCTGAAGGGCGGCAGGAAGGTCCGGTCGACCAGCGCGAGCCGGGGCGCGGCCTCCCAGAGCAGCAGCAGTGCCACGACGGCCACGGACTTCGTCACCGCTGCCAGCAGCAGACGGGCCGGCCGGCGGGCCCAGGACGGGGCCGTCGGCCGTCGGTCGGCCTCGGCTGCTCTCGGCGTCGCGGCTTCGGAGGCCGGGGCGGTGACCTTCTTCGGTTTCCGGTCCTGCCGGGCGGCTGTGCCGGTGGTCGCGCTCACAGGGATGCCTCCTCCTTCTCCAACTGCTGGGCCCGCGCCACCTCGTCGTGGAGCAGCGACCAGATCTCGTGCCGGAACCGGGCGAACTCCGGGCTGGAGCGCAGATCGTCGGTGCCCGTGCGGTTGTCGAAGGAGACCGGCACGATCTGCTTGATACGGCCCGGCCGCGACGTCATGACGGCGACGCGCTGTCCCAGGTAGACGGCCTCGTCGATGCCGTGGGTGATGAAGACGACGGTCTTGCCGGTGCGCTGCCAGATGCGCAGCAGTTCGTCCTGGAGCGACTCCCGGGTCTGGGCGTCGAGCGCGGCGAACGGCTCGTCCATCAGGAGTACATCGGGGTCGTAGGCGAGGCTGCGCGCGATGGCCACGCGTTGCCGCATCCCGCCCGACAGCTCGTGCGGATGGCGGTTCTCGAAACCGGTGAGACCGACCAGGTCCAGGAACTCCCTTGCCCGGGCCGCGCGTTGACGGCGGGGTACGCCGGTGGCCTCCAGGCTGAACTCGACGTTGCCCTGGGCCGTGCGCCACGGCAGCAGCGCGTACTGCTGGAAGACGATGCCCCGGTCCAGGCCCGGGCCGGTGACGGGCACGCCGTCCAGCAGGATGCGTCCGCCGGAAGGCCGGGCGAGGCCGCCGAGCAGATCCAGCAGCGTCGACTTCCCGCAGCCGCTGGGGCCGACCAGGACGACGAACTCACCCGCCGCTATGTCCAGGTCGATTCCGTCGAGCGCGGTGAAACCGGAGCTCTGACGGTCTCCCGCCCGGCCGCGGACGACGAAGTCCTTCCGTACGTTCTCGAAGACGATTTTGGGCTGTGTGAGAGGCCCGGTCGATTCCGGCATGGAATTCAGCTCCCGCTCTTCGAGGCGGTGGCGGCCGGTGCGGACTTCTGGGCGCCGTCCGAACCGCCGGTGTTGAATTCGTTGGTGTAGAGGTCGGAGAGCGACACCTGGCCCTTCTTGATGTCACCGCGTTCGCTCAACCAGTCGATCCAGAGCTGGAGTTCCTTTCCGGTGATCCGGCCCGCGGTCTCCGCGACGCCGAAAGAGTTCCAGTACTTGAGGGGTTCGGCGTCCTCGTTGCGGCCCCGCTTCTCCACGATGTCCGTCATCCGGGCGATGACCTTCTCCCGCGGAGTGGTCCGGGCCCACTCGATGGCCTTGCCGACGCCGGTGACGAACGTCCGCGTGGTGTCGGGGTTCTGCGCGAGGAACCGGTCCGTCATCACGAAGGTGCCGGCGCTGAAGGCGCCCAGCAGTTCGAAGTCGGTGAAGAGCGGGCGGATGCCGCCGGTGGCGAGCGCCTTGTCGCGCAGGACGCCGCTGAGCACGGCCACGTCGATCTGCTTCTGGCGCAGCGACTGCTCGACGTTGACCGGCGGCACGACCAGCGGCTCGACCTTGTCGATGTCGGCCTGGGAGAGGCCGCCCCGCTGGAGGTAGATGTCGAGCATCGCCTCGGCGTGGGCGCCCAGGGTGTTCATGCCGACCTTCTTGCCGATCAGGTCCCGTGGGGAGCGGATCGGGCTGTCCTCGAGGACGTAGTAGCCGCTGTAGGCGTACTTGTCGGAGCCGTAGTAGCTGATGACCGCCTTGACGGGGGCCTTGTTCGCGGCCAGTTTGACGACCGCGCCGTTGAAGGCGCCGCCGAAGTCGGTCTGGCCGGTGGCGGCGGACTGGATGTCCTGCGGGCCGCTGATCGTGTTGCCGACCCACTCCAGCTTCACGTCCCCCAGATAGCCGAGGTCCTCGGCCAGTTCGGGCAGGGTCACCTGGCCGGCCCAGCCCTGGTACCGCAGGGTCTTGGTCTGCCCCTTCCCGGCGGAGGTTCCGGTGACGGCCGTGCCGCAACTCACCACCACCGTCGAGAGACCGAGCAGGGTGAGGAACTGACGTCGGGTCGATGCGGTCGTGACAGCCATGGAAGAGTCCTGTTCGGAAAACCGGGCGGGAATGGGAAACGCCGACGAAACGCCGTCAAATGCAGCGCCTTTACGCACGTTCGGCGTTCGTGAAAGCAGTGGCTCGCCGGGCGGGCCTACTGCGGAAAAGGGAGCGAAGGGGAACTGTGCGGCCGGGTCAGCGGTTGTGACAACCGGCGGCACACGGGGCGCCGGCCTGACGTCGCTGATCGACGTTCGGCTGCGCGGATTCGTTCTCGGACTTGCTCACGGAATGAGCGTCGCAGCGGATTCCGGCCGGGTCAATGCGAATCGGTCCCGCGCATCATGTTCTCAACGCGCGGACATACGGGCGCAGTGGGCCGTTCACAATCCCGCGCGCGAGACCGCGGTGGGGCTGGTCAGACCAGTGACTGCACCAGGTAACCGCTGCCGAGGACGGCCGCGAGTGTGCCGAGGAGCAGCCGCAACGTCCGTTCGGGCAGGCGCGGTTGGAGAAGTGCCCCGAGGTAGCCGCCGACGAGCCCGCCGAGACCGCAGGCCAGCCCCAGGTACCAGTCGGGGGCGATGTCCCCGGAACCGGCCAGGGACAGCAGGGCGAAGGTCGCGGCGCCGACGACCGAGGTGGCGAAGGTGGAGGCGAGGGCGGCCGGGGCGACCCGGGCGACGGACATGCCCCGGCCGACCAGGACGGGCCCGAGGATCGAACCCCCGCCGATGCCGTAGACCCCGCCGACGACACCGACGGCCAGCGCCAGCCGGCTGATCGTGCGCGGGGAGGGTTCCGGGGCGGGCGGCCGTCGGCCGGGCCGGAGGGTGCGCCCGACGAGCCACAGGCCGAGCGGGATCAGGAGCGCGCCGACCAGGAGGCGGAAGACGACGGCGTCGGGGACGGCGAAGACCCGGATCACGGCGCCGACGACCACTCCGGGCAGGGTGCCGGCCAGCAGCCGCCGTGTCAGCGGTGTGAACAGGTGGCCCGTACGCCGGTAGCGCAGCAGGGCGCCTGGCCCGGCCACCACGTTGAACAGCAGGTTGGTGGGGGTGACCGCGGGACTGGGCACCCCCAGCACCGTCATCTGCGCGGGCAGCAGGAACACCGCGCCGGAGACCCCGACCGGCGCGGTCAGCACCGCGCACAGCAGGCCCAGCGCCAGCCCGCCCGACAGCGTCGCCCAGGACATCCCGCGCCCCGCCCGGTTCCGTTCCCGGCCGCCGGGTCAGGCGGGCAGGGCGAACGGCGGGCGGGCTCCGTCGGCGAGGGGGTCGCCGAACGGTTCGTACCAGGTGTGGGCCCGGGTCTCGCGCCAGTCGCCGTCGAGGCCCAGCCGGGCGGAGGCGGCTCGGGCGCCTGCGACGCCGAGGGCACGGACGGCGGTCTCGCGCGCCGCCCGTGAGGCGGCGGCACCGGCCGCCGTCACCAGGGCGGCGGTCCGCTCGTACCCGTCCCGGCCGATCCCGTCGCCGAGGTCCAGCGCGGCCCGTACGGCGTCGACCGCCCGATCGGCGAGTGCGGCCGCGGAGCGGGCGAGGGCTGCGGGTTCCCCGTACGCGGCCGAGGCGCCGAGGCCGTGCGGGGAGCTTCCGCTCCCGCTGGTGAGCAGCCGATCCGCCGTGCCCAACAGGACCTGGACGGACAGGAGTTGTCCGACCGGTGAGAGCAGGGCGGCCCGGGGTGAGAGGCGGTCCTCGTGCGTGGACAGGGAGCCGAGCACGTCGTTGGCGGCGACGGGGACGTCGCAGCACTCCACGCTTCCCCCGCCGGCGAGCCGTCGGCCGAGGGCGTCACCGGCGACGGTCACGCCCCGATGGCCGGGATCCACCACGACCGCGAGGGGTTCGCCCGTGTCCTCGCGGACGGCGCGCACGGCGAGCCGGTCGGCGACCAGGACCCCCGTGGAGAAGCTCTGACGGCCGTCCAGCACCAGGCCGCCGGAGGTGCGGGCCAGCAACAGCGGCGGCTCCTGCGGGGCGTAACCGCCACCCCAGCACCACCGCTCGGAGGCCGACCGCTCGGCGGTGCGGCGGGCGGCGCCGGGACCGGCCAGGTGCCCGGCGCTCCACGACAGGAAGCAGTGGCGGGCGAGCAGTTGCCCGACCGGGCCGTCGGCGGCGGCGATCTCCCGCACGACGGCGTACGCGGTGGCCCAGCCGGCGGCGCCGTCCTGCGGGCCGGCCGGGAGCGGCAGCGTCAGGAGCCCGGCCTCGCGCAGCGCGGACACCTCACGCAGGGGCGCCCGGCCGTCCCGCTCCCTGGCCGCGGCGTCGACGGCCAGGGACCGCGCCGTCTCCTCGGCCGCCCGCAGCCGGTGCGCGTGGCCGGGGCCGTCGGGGGAGGGGACTGCGCGGGGCGGCACGGCGGCGGGACCCATGGGAACGGTTGCTCCTGAACTTCAGCCGCGCGGGGCGGAGTCGGCGTCCTCGGCCAGGGCGGGCACGTACTTGTAGCCCACCCGCCGGACGGTCACGATGCGGTCCCGGTGCGCCGCGCCCAGCTTGCGGCGCAGCCGGGCGATGTGGACGTCCACGGTGCGGCCGTCGCCGACGTGGTCGTAGCCCCACACGGCGGCCACCAGCCGGTCGCGCGTGTGCACCTGCTGCGGCCGCAGCACGAGATGCGCCAGCAGTTGGAACTCCAGGTAGGTGAGGTCGAGTTCGCGTCCGTCGACCTCCGCGACACGGCGGGCGGGGTCGATCCGCACGACACCGTCGGGCGACCGGTGGACAGGGGACGCGGCCGGCGTCGCGACGGGCCGGATCTCCGGACGGGGCCCGTCCTTGGCGAAGAGTTCGGCGGGGTCGGTGCCCTCGGGCACGAGGACGAGGTAGCCGACGAGCGGCGGGGAGGCGTGGCCGTCCGTGACGTGCGTGGGGCCGCCCACCAGGCGAAGGCGGCGCAGCGGGTCAAAGAGCAGCGGGTCGAGCGGAGCGGGCTGGGCCGGAAGTGCCGTGGTCATGGCGGTAGTCCCTCTGGAGTGTGTGGGCCCCGGGCATGACGGCGGGATGCGCCTGGGATCACCGGGGAAAGGTGGCGGAGCGGCACGGGCCCGCGGGTGGGCCGGGTGCCTTACGCCAGACAGCAGGCGGCACTGACGACGTGACCAAAGTCGACATGCCGACGACGAACGAGTCGCTGCTGCTTACGGGACATGGGCATCATGCTGCGCTTTCGGCGGCACTCCGTCAAGCCTTCCCTAGTAACTCGATAGGGAAAGTGGGGAAGGTCTCACGCGCGACCGGCCGAGCGCCGGACGAACACAACACCACTGCGGTTCGGCCGCGTTGACACGTTCACACGACGCGTGCTTGCATCCCGCCATGCCGCAGCCGGAACCCCTGACGCGCCGCCGCACCGTGGACCTCGTCCGCGTCGCCGCCGCGCTCTGTCCGTTCCCCGGCTGACCCGCTCCGCCCTCCTGTCAGGCCCGACGGGCGTGCCCGCGAAGGCGTCCGGTCGCCCCCGCCTCCCCACGGCCGCCCGCGCACTTGGTACTCCCACCGACGCAGAGGACCCACCATGCCCACGCCCGCCGTGCCGTCGCCCCCGCCCGTATCGCGCCACGACGAAACCGCCTACGACCGGCGCAGACTGCGCCAGTGGCTCGCCGGGGAGGCACGGGCGGACGGGGTGAGCCGCCGCCGGCTGCTCACCCTGCTCGCCGCCACGGCCGCCGTCACCGCACTGCCCGCTCCGCCCCCGGCCCGGGCCGCCACCACCCCGATCGTCAAACCGCTGCCGCCGGAGTCGTTCGTCCAGCGCGGCACCAACGCCGAGACCCGCTGGGAGGCCCTGCGCGGCACCGGCCACCACACCCCCAACGAACTCTTCTTCGTCCGCAACCACACCACCACCCCCGTCCTCGACGCCGACGAGTGGCGGCTGCGCCTGTGGGGCAGCGGCCTGCGCGGCACACCCGCCGAGGACCGGCCGGTGGAGTTCGGCTACGACGACCTGCGCGCACTGCCCGCCGTCACCCGCACCGCGTTCGTCGAGTGCGCCGGCAACGGCCGCTCCTTCTACACGAGTCAGCAGGGCGAGACGGTCAGCGGCACCGCGTGGACGCTGGGCGCGATCGGCGTCGCCCGCTGGCGCGGGGTCCGGCTCGCCGACGTGCTGCGCCGGGCGGGCCTGTCCCCGCGCGCCGTCGACGTCCAACCGCGCGGCCTGGACGCCGAGTTCATCAGCGGCGGGGAGAGCCTCGGCCGGGTGCGCCGTCCGCTGCCGCTGGCCAAGGCGCTGGACGACGTGGTCCTCGCGTACGAGATGAACGGCGAACCGCTGCCGCACGACCACGGGTATCCGGTGCGGGTGCTGGTGCCCTCGTGGGTGGGGATCTCCTCCATCAAGTGGGTCGGGGACATCGAGGTGTCCGCGCAGCCGCTGTTCTCCCCGTGGAACACCACCTTCTACCGGCTGTTCGGCGCCGCCCACCCCGTGGAGGGCAGCGCGCCGCTGACCCGGCAGACGATCAAGTCCGCCTTCGAGCTGGCGAGCGGCGCCACCTTCCCGGCGGGACAGGGGCAGGTCCTGCACGGCCGTTCGTGGTCGGGCGCCGGAGGCGTCGCCCGCGTCGACGTCAGCACCGACGGCGGCGCGAGCTGGCGCAGGGCACGGCTGCACGACCGGCCCCGCCCGGACACCTGGACCCGCTGGTCCGTCGCCTGGAAACCCGACACGCCGGGTGCCACACACCTGCTGGCCCGCGCCACCGACACGGCCGGCCGCACCCAGCCCGTGACCGCCGTGCACAACACGCAGGGCTATCTGTTCGACGCGGTGGTACGGCATCCGGTGACCGTCGTCTGACGGCGGTCACCGGGTGGCGTTCACAGCGCCCGGTGCTCACGGGGCCCGGTCCTCCCAGCCCCGGCGCTCGCAGCCCTCGGCGCTCACAGCGCCCGGGCCGCGTACGCCCGGACGTCCGGGTCCGGGTCCGTCGTCGCCGTGGCCAGGGCGGCCCGGGCGTCCTCGCCCGAGCGGTGCCGGGTCAGCGCCGCGACGGCCGCCTTGCGCACGTCGGCGTTCGGGTCGGCGAGCGCCTTCGCCAGGGCCGGCACCGCGGTCCCCCGCTCCGCCAGGGACAGCGCGACGGCCGCTCCGGCCCGCACCTGCCAGGCCGGTTCGGACAGCGCGGCCACCGCGCGCACGGCGAGCCCGTCCGGGCAGCCGGTCGTGCCGAGCGCCTCGTAGGCGGCGCCACGCACCAGTGCGTCGGGGTCGTCGAGCAGCGCGGTCAGTGCGGCGAGGACCGCCGGCGGACCGCCCTCCGGCGGACCCTCGCCGGACCACCGCCCGCTCACCGTGGCCAGCGCCCTGGCGACGGCGACGCGGACCTCGCGGGCGGGGTCGGCGGCCGCGCGGGCCAGCTCCGCGCCGGCGTCGACCGACACCAGCGCACGCACCGCCGCGACACGGACGGCGATGTCGGCGTCGGACAGGGCGTTCACGAACAGCCCGGTCCCCCCGAGACCGAGGACGCGCAGGGCGTCCAGCGCGGTCGCGCGGGCCACCGGGTCCGCCCCGGACAGGGCGGCGGCGAGCCCGTCCCGCAGGGCCGGTTCGGGATCGAGCGTCTCCACCAGCTCCCGCAGGGAGGCGGCCGCCGCCGAGCGGACCCCCGCGTCGGCGTCGTCGAGCGCGGCGGCCAGCGCGGGGCCGGCACCCCGCGGCGCGGTCTCCGTCAGCACGGTCACCGCGGTGCGCCGTACGGTCGGGTCCGGGTCGGACAGGTAGGGAGCGAGTTCCCGCAACCCGGGTTCGTCCTCCGCGAGGGAGAGGAGCCCCAGCAGACGCGGGGTGGCGGGCCCGTCCGCCGGAGCGCCGGTGCCGCCCCCGACGGCGCCCGCAGCGGGCCTCGCGCCGATCGCCACCGGTGCCGCCTCCCGGGCGCCCGCGGTCGCGACCTGCTCCGGACGGACCTCGCCGAGGTGCCGGGACGGGCCGCCGACCGGGCTGTACTCCTCGACCGGGACCAGATAGGGCGCCACCGGGCGGGCCGTGAACTCCATCGCCCCCGTCGCGGACTTGCGCAGGTCCAGGTGGTGGAACCAGGACGCGTCGTCCCGGCGCGGATGGTCGAGACGCTCGTGGTAGAGGCCCCAGCGGGACTCGGTGCGGGCCAGGGAGGCCCGGGCGGCCATCTCCGCGCAGTCCCGGATGAACGTGACCTCGGCGCAGCGCATCAGCTCGTGCGCGGTGCGGGCGCCCATGTCCGCGACATCGGCCCGCATCCGCTCGAACGCCTCCAGCGCCAGCGACAGCCGGGCGCCGGACTTCGGCGGGGCGACGTAGTCGTTCACGAAGCGCCGCAGCTTGTACTCGACCTGGGGCTGCGGCGGACCGTCGGGGTTGCGCAGCGGACGGTAGATCAGCTCGTGCGCCTCGCGCAGCTGGTCGTCGGGGAGCGGGCCCGTGCCGGCCCGGTACCGGGCGGCGTCCGCACCGGCGAGGTCCCCGAAGACGAACGCCCCGATCATGTAGTTGTGCGGCACGCAGGCCAGGTCCCCGGCCGCGTACAGCCGTGGCACGGTCGTCCGGGCATGGTCGTCGACCCGTACCCCCGAGGCCGAGTGGCCGCCGCACAGCCCGATCTCGGAGATGTGCATCTCCACGTCGTGGGTGCGGTAGTCGTGGCCCCGGCCCGCGTGGAAGGTGCCGCGGGTGGGGCGCTCGGTGGAGTGCAGGATCGACTCCAGGGCCGCCACGGACTCCTCCGGCAGATGGCTCAGCTTCAGGTACACCGGGCCCCGGTCACCGGCCACCTCCGCGGCGAACTCCGCCATCATCTGCCCCGACCAGTAGTCGGAGTCGACGAACCGGTCCCCGTGCCGGTTGACCTGGTAGCCGCCGAAGGGATTGGCGACGTACGCGCAGGCCGGACCGTTGTAGTCCTTGATGAGCGGGTTGATCTGGAAGCACTCGATGCCGGTCAGCTCGGCGCCCGCGTGGTACGCCATCGCGTAGCCGTCGCCCGCGTTCGTCGGGTTCTCGTACGTGCCGTACAGATAGCCCGATGCCGGCAGGCCGAGGCGGCCGCAGGCTCCCGTCGCGAGGATCACGGCGCCCGCCCGGACGGTGACGAAGGCACCCGTGCGGGTGTGGAATCCCGCCGCCCCCACCGCCTTCCCGCCCGACGTCAGCACCCGCACGGGCATCACCCGGTTCTCGATCCGGATCCGCTCCCGCATCTCCCGCCGCCGCAGCTGCCGGTACAGGACCTTCTTGACGTCCTTGCCCTCGGGCATCGGCAGCACGTACGAGCCGGAGCGGTGGACCTGGCGCACCGCGTACTCGCCGTGCTCGTCCTTCTCGAACTTCACGCCGTACGCCTCCAGGCGCCGCACCATCGCGAAGCCGAGGGTGGCGGTCTGCCGGACCGTGGACTGGTCGACGATGCCGTCGTTGGCGCGGGTGATCTCCGCGACGTAGTCGTCGGGTTCGGCGCGGCCCGGCACGACCGCGTTGTTGACGCCGTCCATGCCCATCGCGAGGGCGCCGGAGTGACGGACATGCGCCTTCTCCAGCAGCAGGACGTCGGCGCCCCGCTCGGCGGCGGTCAGCGCCGCCATCGTGCCGGCGGTCCCGCCGCCGATGACCAGGACGTCGCAGGTCAGTTCCTCGGCGTCGGACAGGGCCGGGATCTTCAGGGGGGTGTCCACCAGGGTGCCTTTCAGGAGCCGAGTGAGGTGAGGACTTCGCGCCGCAGGGCGGCCCGCGCCGGATCGTCACGGGCCGCCCGCTCCCGCGGCCGCGGCACGTCCCGTACGGCGACGAGTCGGCCCGCGCCGAGCAGCGCCACCCGGTCGCCGAGGAACAGGGCCTCGTCCACGTCGTGGGTGACGAAGACGACGGTGGCGCCCGTCCCGCGCAACACCTCCACCAGCAGGTCCTGCATCCCGGCGCGGGTCTGCGCGTCCAGCGCGCCGAACGGCTCGTCCATCAGGACGGCCCGGGGCGTCGCGGCCAGGGCGCGGGCCAGCTGGGCGCGTTGGCGCTGCCCGCCGGAGACACGGTGCGGCAGGTGGCGGGAGTGAGCGCTCAGACCGACGCGGGCCAGCCATCCCTCGGCCCGCTCCCGGCGCTCGGCGCGCGGCAACCCCGCGATGGCGAGGGGCAGTTCGACGTTGGCGCGCAGGGTGCGCCAGGGCAGCAGGGCGTCCTCCTGGAAGACCAGCGCCCGGTCGGCGGCGGGCCCGGTCAACGGGCCGCCGTCCTGGGTCACTTCACCGCCCAGGGGCGCCAGCAGCCCGGCCAGCGTGCGCAGCAGCGTCGACTTGCCGCAGCCCGAGGGCCCGACCACGGTGAGGATCCCGCCCGGCACCGCGTCGAGGTCGACGCCTTCGAGGACCGGCGCGCCGGGGCGTCCGAGGACGGCGCCGTGCAGGGTGAGCCGGGTTCCGGCGCGGACGTCAGACGAGCTGGTCATGGGGCACGTTCTCCTCGGCCTTGGGTCCGGCGGTGCCGGTCGGGGCGGCGGTTCGCGTCCGGCGCGGAGCCCGCCCGACGGGGACGTACGACGTCCGCGGCAGCCAGTGCGTCAGCCGGCGGCCCAGCAGCTCCACGGCGGTCGAGGTGAGCCAGCCCAGCACGCCGATCGTGACCATGCCGACGAACACGGCGGGGTAGTCGACGACCGTGTAGTCCTGCCAGGTGCGGTAGCCGACCCCGTACTGGCCGGAGATCATCTCGGCGGAGATCACACAGATCCACGAGACGCCGATGCCGACGGAGAGCCCGCCGAAGATGCCGGGCAGCGCGCCCGGCAGCACCACCGAGCCGAGGATCCGCCACCGGCCGCCGCCCATGGTGCGCACCGCCTCCTCCCACACCGGGGCCAGCGCGCGCACCGCGTGCCGGGTGGAGACCAGGACGGGGAAGAACGCGGCGGTGAAGGTGATGAAGACGATGCCCTGTTCGTTGGAGGGGAACAGCAGGATCGCCACCGGCACCAGGGCGATGGCCGGGATCGGGCGGACCACCTCCAGCAGCGGGCCGAGCAGGTCCTCGGCCAGCGGGGAGCGCGCCACGAGCACACCCGCGGCCACCCCGAGGACCGCGGCGAGCAGGAAGCCGGCGAGGATCCGGGTGAGGCTGTCGGTCAGGTCCGTCCAGTAGTCGGGGCCGGAGAGCCGGCCGGCGAAGGCGTGGGCCACGTCGGTGACCGTGGGGAACTGCGAGAACCGCAGCCACAGGTCGACGTCCAGGGCGGTCAGCAGCTGCCACAGGCCGAGCGCGGCCGCGACCGAGGACACCCGCAGCGCGTACCGCACGGGGCGCGGCGCGGGCCGGCTCACGCGGCACGCTCCAGGGCCTCGGCGTAGGTGACGACCCGCGCTCCGTCGTGGGCCTCGGTGTAGGAGCGGGCGGCCGCCGGGGCGACGAAGGGCAGCAGCCGGTCCCCGTCGGCCACCCATACGGCCCGGTCGGCGAACCACTGCGTGCCGGTGGTGGTGTCGGGGACGTACGCGGCCCGGACCCCGTCGGGGTGGGCCGCCACGTACGTCAGCAGCTCGCCGGGCGAGTCGAACGTACGGGTCTTCGCGGAGCCCTTCGGCCACACCTCGCTCGCGGGCGCCGGGGCCGGTGCCGCGAGCCGCTCGGCGTAGGAGGCGCCGAGCGCCCGCTTGACGTACCGGTCGTCCACGAACGCGTCCACGTCCACGTCGCCGGTCAGTTCCGCCGACTTCAGGACCGCGACGTCCTTCTTCAGCGCGGAGACCAGCCGCGGTCTGATGACCGGGTCGAAGGTGGCGATGCCGTGGGCTCCGTTGTAGAGGTACACCACCTCCGCGGGCAGACCGGTGGCCTCGGCGACCTTCTCCGCCGCGGCCACCGGGCGGTCGTCGAGGTAGTCGGTGGCCCGGGCCTGTGCCTCGAGGAACGCCTGGAGCACCTCGGGCCGCTCCTCGGCGAAGTCCTCGCGCGCGGTGACCCCGTGGAAGGTGGGCAGGTTCAGCGCCGCCCCGTCGTACAGGGCCTTCGCCTTGCCCTGGTGGACGAGCAGCCCCGGCCAGGCCACGAACTGCGACAGCGCGTCCGCGCTCCCCGCGGCCAGGGCCGAAGCGCCCACCGCAGGCTGCTGGTTGAGCTTCTCGATGTCCTGGTCCGGGTCGATCCCGGCCCGTTGCAGGGCCCGCACCAGCGTGCCGTCGGCGGCCGAGCCGACGCTCGTGGAGACCCGCCTGCCCTTGAGGTCCTTCAGCTCGTCGAGGCCCGAACCGGGCGCCGTCACCACGGTGTTGAGTCCGCCGCGCAGGTTGTAGCCGGTGACGGACACCAAGTGGGTCGGGCGGCCCAGCTGTTGGCCCCGGGCCGCGTTGATGAGCAGCGGGAAGTCACCCATCGAACCGATGTCGATCTTCCCGGCGGTCATCTGCGCCGTGATGGGGGCGCCGGTGGCGTAGTCCTGCCAGACGACCTTGTAGGTGAGGCCGTCCCCCAGGGAGTTGAGCTCCTCCTCGAAGTAGCCGAGGGAGCGCAGAAGGGTGCCGGCGGTGACCGTGTTGATGGTCTTGGACTGGTAGCCGACGGTGACCGTGACGGTGGAGCCGGCGCCCGCCCCGGTGGCGCAGGCGCCGAGCGGGAGCAGGAGGGCGGCCGTGGAGACCGCAACTGCGGTGCGCTTCATGGTGGCGGGGCCTTTCACCGGAGCAGGTAGGGCATGTTGACCGTGACGGCCCCGGTGGGGCAGCGGGCCGCGCACGGGCCGCAGTACCAGCACTCGTCGACGTGCATGTACGCCTTGCCGCTGCTGTCGTCGATGGCCAGGGAGTCCAGCGGGCACATGTCCACGCAGAGGGTGCAGCCGTCGATGCACTTCGACTCGTCGATGGTCACGGGCACGTCGGCCCGCTGGGGCGCCAAGGGCATGGCTGTCTCCAGGGAGGTCGGACTCTTGGGGAGGGCGGGTCAGAGGGAGCGGTGCAGCAGACCGCTCATCGCGATGCGGTCGCCGCGGAACCGGATGAACTCCAGGTCGACCGGGCGGCCGTCGGCGAGGTGGGTGAGGCGTTCCAGCATGAGCACGGCCGAGCCGCGCGGCGCCTGGAGCACGGCCGCGGAGTGGGCGTCCGCGTTGACCGCCTCCAGGGTGATCTCGGCATGGCCGAGCCGCTGCCCGGTGACGGCTTCCAGCAAGCGGAAGACGTCGGTGTTCTCCAGGTCCGCGCCGAGCAGGCCGGCGCCGATGTCCAGGGGGATGTAGGTGAGGTCGAGGGAGAGCGGCAGCCCGCCCAGCCTGCGCAGGCGTTCGAAGTAGAGGACCTCGGTGCCGGGCGGCACGCCCAGCCGGTCGGCGACGGGGTGGGGCGCCGGGGCGGGGCCCATGGTGCGGACCTCGTTGGTGACCCTGCCGTGTTCGTGGAGGGTCTCCGCCAGGCCCATCAGCCGGTCCAGGCCGTGCGGGTACTTGCGCCCCACGACCACCGTGCCGACCCCGGGCTGGCGTTCCACGAGGCCCTCGGCGCGCAGCAGGTCCAGGGCCTCGCGGACGGTGTTGCGGGTCGCCCGGTACTCCTCGGCGAGGGTCGACTCGTGAGGGAGGGCGCCCGAGGGGAAGCAGCCGCCCAGGATCTGGTGGCGTACGAGATCCGCGAGCTGCCGAGCCCGGTCCGCGCGCAGCCGGCGTCGCGCGCGGTGGGCGGCGACGGTGGTCGCGCCCTGCCCGGCGTGCTCGCGGATACGGTCGGTGGGAGGCATGGCCTGAACCATACTCATCCGGTAGGGATAGTGGTGTTGCGGAACTGTTGCGCCACCTGACGCACCGCCCGCTACTGCCCTGACCTGGCCTTTCTCTCGCCGTCCGGCAAGATCTGCCAGCGCGGGGAGACCGTGCGGGCCCGGTTCGGCCCCAGGGGTCCCGGGTGCCCCCGGCTCCGGTCGCGGCGGTCATGGCGCCCGCTCCCGCCGACGCGCACCCCGTGTGTGTCCCTCCTACGCTCGGAGGGAGGTCTCCAAGGGAGATCTCGCGCCCGCGTCGACAGGAGCCCGGTGGACCTCGACACCGTCGCCGACGAGCTGTACGCGCTGCGGCCGGAGGAGTTCACGGCGGCGCGCGCCGCGCGTGTGGCCGCGGCCCGCACCGCGGGCGACCGGGCGCTCGCCGAGCGGATCGGCCGGCTGCGCCGCCCCAGCCTGGCGGCATGGGTCAGCAACCTCCTGGTCCGGGCGCGCCCCGACGAGGTGGCGGCCCTGCTCCGGCTCGGCGAGGGGCTGCGGCAGGCCCATCACGACCTGGACGGGGCACGGCTGCGGGAACTCTCCGGCCGGCAGCGGACCTTGGTGCGCGCGGTGTCCCGGGAGGCCGGGGCGCTGGCCGCGCGGGCCGGGCATCCGGTCGGGGCGGGCGTCGGGCGCGAGGTGGAGACGATCCTGCATGCCGTACTGGCCGACCCCGAGGCGGCCCGGGAATGGGCCGAGGGGCGGCTGGTGAGACCGTTCGAGGCGGTCGTGGGCTTCCCCGAGGCGGGCCCCGCCGTGCCGCACCGCCCCCGTCCGGCACCCCGGCCCGAGCCCCGACCGGCCGCGCACCGCGACGACAAGGAGCTGGCCCGCGCCCGCCGGGCCGCCGACACGGCCGCCCGCGAACTGCGCGCACTGGAGGAGGAGGCGGCACAGGCCGCGCGGGAAGCGGCGACGACCGAGGAGAGCACCGCCCGACTCCAGTCCCGTATCAGCGAGTTGACCGAGGAACTGAGCCGCGTCAGGGAGGACCGCCGACAGGCCCGCGAGGCCGAGCGTGCGGCCCGGGAGCGGCTGCGGACCCTCGAACGCCGGGTCCGCGAGGCCGCCCGCCGCGCGGAGGAAGCCGCCGCCCGGCCGGCGGCCCGGCAGGATTCGTGACGCCCCGGCCGGGTGACGCGACGGGAGACCCTTCAGGGCGCGGTGTCAGGGCGCGGTGACCACCTTGATGTTGAAGGTGTGGGACCCCAGCCCGTTCGCGATCCCCATGAACAGCAGCGCGAAGTGCTCCTGCCCGCGGGCGCTGGTGATGCCCCCGATGTCCAGCAGGGACGACGGCGGCCAGCCCAGGTCGGCCAGCAGCGCCCCGGCCGTCCGCTTGGCCTCCGCGTCGTCCCCGGAGAGGAAGACCGTGCTCGGTCCGTCGAGTCCGGCCGGAGCGACCATCGCGGTCGAGTCCATCGTGCACAGCGTCTTGACGACGGGAGTCCGGGGGAACGCGGCCTGGATCTCCTCCGCCAGACTGCTGTTGGGGTGCGAGAGCTCGGTGTAGTCGTCGGAGAGGCCCACTCCGACGTCGATCAGCACGGTGCCCGCCAGCGCGGACGCCCCCACGGAGCGCAGCAGTTCCACGGAGACGTTGCCCGGGGTCGCGTTGACGAGAACGTCCGCGTGCGCGACGGTCTCGTCCAGTCCGGCCACGGGCAGACCGAGATGCCCGCGCTCGCCGGGCGTGCGGGAGCCGAGGAGTACGTCGTGGCCCGCCGCGCTCCAGCCGTGGGCCAGCGCTCGGGCGACATTGCCGGTGCCAAGGATTCCTATACGCATGCTTCGCACGCTAACCCGCTCCGCCGCACGGCCCATCGGGCTCGGGTCCCGGCCCGGACGCAACGAAAGTCGTAGTCCCATGGGCCCGGGACGCGGGCCGCGCCACCGGGGGAGCGACCCGGCAACGGCGGCGTACGCTCCGGCGGCACCGGCCGAGCAGCCCGCATCGGTGGCGTACGCCCGGCTTCACGGGGGAGGCGCCCGATGACCGCGTACGCTCCGGCGGCACCGGCCGAGTGGCCCCGCACCAGGCGCTCCACGGGGGACCCGCCCGAAGCCCGGCACCGGTCCAGCAGCCCGCACCCCGACGACGACGCCCCGGCCCCACCCGAGGAGCACCCCCACACCGCCCGCGTACGCCCCGGCGAGTATCCGAGGTTGCTCCCGCCGGCGGACGCCGGGCCCGCGACCGCTCGGCACCCTGGGCCGTGTGAAACTCAGCCGCCCCGCACGCAGGGCCACCCTCGTCGTCCATGTCGTCGCCTCCGCCTCCTGGCTCGGCCTCAGCCTCGGCCTGCTCGCCCTCGGTGCGACCGCCGCGAGCAGCGGCTCCGCCGCGACGGTGGAGGCGTCGGTGCGGGCCATGAAGCTGTTCGCGGACTGGATCCTGCTCCCCGCCGCCCTCCTCACCCTCCTCAGCGGTCTGCTGCTGTCCCTGGGCACCCAGTGGGGGCTGGCGCGCCACAAGTGGGTGTACACCAAGTTCTGGCTGACCCTGGCGACCACCACGGCCACCGTCTTCGCCCTGCGCCCCGGCGTGAACACCGCGGTCGCCGCCGTGTCGTCGGGCGGCCCCCTGCCCGACCCCGGTGACGTGCTGTTCGGCCCGATCGTCTCCCTGACCGCCTATGTCTTCATGACGGCCCTGTCCGTCCTCAAGCCCTGGGGCCCGACCCGGCGCGGCCGCCGCCTGCGGAGCGCGGCCCGCGCCCCGGCCGCCGACCCCGGCCGGGTGCGCCGTACGGCCTGACTGGCGGCGGACGCGGCCCCGGGAGACGATTCCGGCGGAGGCACCATGACCGAGCAGCCGGTGGAGAAGAAGCCCGCGCCAACCGGCCGATGGCGGCGGCAGTTGCGCGTCACACTGCCCGGATGCTGGGGCGCCCTCCTGCTGGCCTGCTTCTCCTTCACCCCCTCCCTCCTCCCGCGCGGCGGCGTGCTCCAGGGCCTGATCTGCGGCATCAACGCGGCGATCGGCTACGGCCTGGGCGTCCTCGCCGCGGTGATCTGGCGGGCGTTCGCCGACCGCGGTCCGCGCCCCGCCCGCCCCTGGTCCTGGCCGGTGTTCCTGATCGGCGGGAGCGCGCTCTTCGCCGTCGCCTTCGGGTTCGGGCAGTACTGGCAGCACGAGATCCGCGACCTCATGGGCGTGACCGACTACAACATCCCGCAGGCGGTCCTCTCACCCCTCATCGCCCTGCTGGTCTTCGCCCTCCTGCTGCTGACCGGCCGCGGCGTGCGCGCCCTGTACCGCTGGGTCTCCCGGCATCTGAGGCGCTGGATCGGCGAACGGGCGGCGAAGGCCACCGGCTGGCTCCTCGTCGCGGGCACGTCCTGGCTGATCGTCAGCGGAGTCCTGCTCGAAGGCTTCGTCGGCGCGGTCAACGAGGCGTTCTCCCTGCGGGACGACGAGACCCCGCCGGGCATCGAACAACCGACGACAGCGCTGCGCTCGGGCGGTCCCGGGTCCCTGGTCCCGTGGGACTCGCTGGGCCGCGAGGGCCGCGTCTTCATCGGCAAGGGCCCCTCGGCCGCCGAGATCACCACGGTCACATCCGGTCCCGCCCGGGAACCGATCCGCGCCTACGCCGGTCTCCAGACCTCCGACGACACCGAGGAACGGGCCGCACGCGCCGTCGCCGACCTGCGCCGGGCCGGCGGGTTCGAGCGCGCCAACCTCCTCGTGGCGACCTCCACCGGCAGCGGCTGGATCGACCCCGCCTGCGTCGACACCTTCGAGTACCTCAACCACGGCGACACCGCCACGGTGGCGCTCCAGTACTCCTACCTGCCGTCCTGGCTGTCCTACCTGGTCGACCAGTCCAAGGCCCGGGCGGCGGGCCGCGAACTCTTCGACGCCGTCTACGACACCTGGTCCCGGCTCCCCGCGGACGACCGGCCCCGCCTGTACGTCACCGGCGAGTCCCTCGGATCGTTCGGCGGGGAGACGGCCTTCAGCGGCGAGTACGACCTGCGCAACCGCACCTCCGGCACCCTCTTCACCGGCCCGCCCAACTTCAACACCCTGTACCGCGAGTTCACCGACGACCGCGAACCCGGCACCCCGGAGGTGCGGCCCGTCTTCCGGGACGGCCGGACGGTGCGCTTCGCCACGGACCCGGGCGCGGCGATTCCTCCGACCGGTCAATCCTGGGAGGGCAACCGGGTCCTGTACCTGCTGCACCCGTCCGACCCGATCGTGTGGTGGGGCCCGCACCTGGTGCTGGAGGAGCCGGACTGGATCGGCGAGGCACCCGGCGACGACGTCCTGGAGGACATGTTCTGGGTGCCGTTCGTGACGTTCTGGCAGATCACCGCCGACCTGCCCTTCGCCACCGAGGTCCCGGCCGGCCACGGCCACCGCTACCGGACCGAGTACGTCGACGCCTGGAACGCGGTCCTGAAGCCGACCGACGTCACCGAACAGGACCTCGCCCGCCTGCGTCAGGTCATCGCGGAGGGCTGACGTTGGCGGAGGAGCCGCTCGGCGTGGTGATCCGGGTGACCGCCTCCGCGGTCAGCGCCCGGTCGTGCGGTTCGCGGGAGAGCGCCCGGTGCAGGGTCAGCCCCTCGATGAGCGCGTCCAGCTGACGGGCGGTGTCCGGGTCGAAGTGCTTCTCCAGGTGGACCCGGCTGCGCCGCATCCACGCGTCGGTCAGCTCACGGTACGCGGGCCTGCGCGCCGCGAGCGTGTACAGCTCATGGGTGAGGACGAGGTCGCGGCCACCGCCCGCGGACAGCGCGTGGACGAGGTCGGTGACGGCCTCGCGGGCCTGCTCGGGGCCCTGCGGAGGGGTGAGGTAGGAGTCGAAGACGGCCACGATGTGATCGGCGAACCGGCCGAACGCCTCCCGCAGCACCTCGTCCATGCCGCTGAAGTGGTACGTCATCGACCCCAGCGGCACCCCGGCCCGCGCCGCGATCTTCCGGTGGGAGACACCCGCCACCCCCTCGTCGGCGACGAGGTCCAGGGTGGCGGCGAGAATCCGCTCGCGGCGCTGGGGATCGGTCTGTCCGGTGGCCATGGCGACACGCTTTCAGAGAGTGCGGACGACACGGGCGGGGCTGCCGACGGCGACGACCCCGGCGGGCACGTCCTTCGTCACCACCGACCCGGCACCGATGACGGAGTCGTCGCCGATGCTCACGCCCGGCAGCACGATGACACCCCCGCCCAGCCACACATTGTTGCCGATGGTGATCGGCCGCGCCGCCTCCAGCTTGTCCCGCCGGGGCTCCGGCTCCAACGGGTGCGTGGGGGTGAGCAGTTGGACGTTCGGTCCGATCTGGCAGTCCTCGCCGATGGTGATCGCGGCGACGTCCAGCGCGGTGAGGTTGAAGTTGACGAACGTCCGCGCGCCGACGGTGATGTTGCTGCCGTAGTCGACGAAGAGCGGGGGCCGCACATGGGCCTCGTCGCCCAGCGCGCCCAGGAGTTCGGCGAGCAGGCTCCTGGCGCCCTCCGCGTCCTCGGCATAGGCGGCCTGGTAGCGGCCCGCGAGTCGCACGGCGCGCTGCTGCCGGCGGGCGATCTCGGGGTCGTCGGCGATGTAGAGGTCGCCCGCCGTCATGCGTTCGAGCTGGGTGCGGGGGTCGTCCGCGAAGTAGTCCGTGGCCATGTGTACGATCGTACACTCCGAGGTGTGTCCCGGCGCGGATTCCGGAGGTCGGGTGCCCCGGCCGCCGACCGCGTCGAGCCGGACGGCCGGGCTATTTCCGCCGGGTGGGGAGCACTCCGGACAGCAGCAGGACCAGGACTCCGGCCGCGGGGACCACCAGCAGGCCGACGCGCAGACTGGTCGCGTCTGCGATGAGGCCGACCACGGGCGGGGAGCAGAGGAATCCCAGGCGCATCAGCCAGGAGACGACGGCCAGTCCCGAACCGGGCTTGAGGCCCGGCAGTTCGTCGGCCTGGTGCATCGCCGCCGGTACCAGGGTCGCCACACCGAAGCCGGCCGCCGCGAAACCGAGGACGGTGCCGCCCACGGTCGGTACGGCCAGCGCCAGCCCCATGCCGGCCGCGGCGATGACGCCGCCCGCCCGCGCCACGGACCGTTCGCCGAACCGGTCCACCAGCCTGTCGCCGACGAGCCGTCCGACGAACTGCGCGCCCACCAGGGCGATGAAGCCCGTGGCCGCCACCGTCACCGACGCGTTCAGCGAGTCGGAGAGATACAGCGCGGCCCAGGAGTTGCCCGCGTCCTCGACGAGCGTCCCGGCGGTGGCGATGAGCACCAGGGCGGCCAGCACGTACGCCGTCCCGCGCGCCGGGGTCCCGGCCCCCGCCCGCGTTCCCGTGCCCTCCTCGGGTTCCGGCTCGGTGTCCGGCCCGGGCAGGCAGAAGCGCAGCGCGCCGACCGCGGCGACCGCGAAGAGCAGCGCCGATATGGCCAGATGCTGTCCCCGGGACAGGCCGAGCGCGATCGCCCCGGCGGCCATCGCGCCGCCGGTCACGGCGCCGACGGACCAGACGGCGTGCAGGGAGTTGATGATCGACCGTCCGTAGCGGCGCTGCACCCGCAGACCGTGGGCGTTCTGGGCGACATCGGTGATCGCGTCCATCGCTCCGGCCATGAAGAGCGCCCCGGCGAACAGGGCGACCGAGTCGGCGAGGCCCGCCACCAGGATCCCGGCCCCGGTGACGAGGGTCCCGCCCACCGCGGCCCGCGCCGAGCCCAGCCGCCGGATGAGGACTCCGGCGGCGAGCCCGGCGGCGATGGCGCCCGCCGGGAAGGCCGCGACGGCGAGCCCGTAGGCCGCGTTGCCGATGCCGAGGTCGGCCTTGATCTGCGGATACCTCGGCAGCAGGTTGGCGAACAGGGCGCCGTTGGTGAAGAACAGCACGGCGACGGCCACTCTGGCCCGCCGCTCGGCCGGGGCGGGCCGGCGCACTACGTCGAGAGTCATGCCCGGCAGCCTAAAGCCTGAGCGTACGAACGTACACTCCAGGGTGCTCGCAAGATCCGCAGTGCCGGTCGGGCCGGTCGGGCGGGGGTTGTCACCGGCAGAGGGCGTCGATGTCCCGTGCGTACGTCGGGAACTCCGCGCGGGCCCCGGCGACGACCGCCTCGGCGGCGCGGCACGGGGTGCTCGCGTGCCGCTCGGCCAGTGCGGTCAGGGCCGCGTGCGGGCGGCCCGAGTGGTCGTCGTACTCGACGGCCTCCATCGGCCCGATGCCGTCGGCGAGCACCCACAGGAAGTCGGAGAGGCTCCCCGCGACGACGCCGCGGGCGCCCTCGGAGCCCAGGAAGACCACCGGCTGTTCGACGAGGGGCCGGCCGGGGCGTACGCACCACAGGGCGGCGAGACCGCCGGTGCCGTCCTGTCCGAAGACCCGGTAGGCCGAGCCGTCGACGGTCTGGTTACCGGTCCAACTGCGCAGCCAGTCGGCGGTCTCCTCGGCGGATTCGAAGGCGTCGTACGGCTCGAAGTCGATGCCGTCGTCGTAGTCGAACTCGGTGGCCGCCATCTCGGCGAGGGCCGGCGGCAGTGCGCGGTCGTGGGCGCTGATCTCGTTCACGCGCGCAGACTAGCCGCCGGCTCCGACAATACGTTGCTCAGATGCCGCAGGTGGGGGCGGACCAGTAGGGGGAGGGGTCGAACGCGACGTGGGTGTGGTCGTTGTGGCCGGGGTAGCCCGGGCCGAGGATCTCCGAGAAGCCGTGTGTGCGGGACTGCTGGGCGAGTCGGCACAGGCTCGGGGAGCCGGTGAGGTCGGCCGCGTCGCCGTACAGGTGGCGGCTGGTGGACGAGCCGCCGACCGCGCTGTTGCAGGCGTAGGAGCGGAAGCCGCTGGAGACGCTGATCGGGACGTCGCCGAGCGCGTGCCGCATGGCCTCCAGCTTCCACATGGTCTTCAGCGCGTTCGCCTTGGCGGTGGCCGCGGAGACGGCGCCGCCGGACCAGTCGGAGTTGCAGCGGTTGAGCTCGGCGTAGCTGAAGTGGGCCGGGGTGCAGTCCGCGTCCTGGAGCGCGTAGAGCTTGCTGAAGGTCTGGGAGCCGGCGACGCCGTCGGCGGTGAGCCCGTACGCGGACTGGAACTTCTTGACGGCGGCCGCGGTCCGGGCGCCGTACTCCCCGTCGTAGGAGAGGCGTTCGCCGGAGGTGACCCAGCCCGCGACGCGGATCTGCAGCTGTGTCACATCGCCGCCCGAGGAGCCCTGGGACAGGGTGCGGCTCCAGGTGTAGCACTCGTCGGCGTGCGCGGTGCCGGCGGTGGCGCCCACACCGACCACCACACCCGACGTGATCATGACAAAAGCAATCAGGGAACGTGCCATTCGTCTGAGCATTCCGACCTCCGGGCCGTCGACTGCTGTACACGTGTGGCCGCCGTGCCTCGACGGCGGTCCAGGCCAAGCCTGAGGCTCCGCGCTACGCGCGTCAACGGCGCGCCGGTGGCGGACTGGTGAAGGTCGGAGGTATCGCTCGTCCCGGCGCGCGGCGGCCCGGGTCAGGCCGGGTTCCCCGGCATCAGAGCCGCCTCCCACCGCGCGTACGACAGCACGCGGTACAGGCCGGGTCCGGGCAGCAGCCCCTGCACCTGGCAGGTCCCCTTGCCGCTCAACAGCCTTGCCGTGGAGGCGAGCCGCCCGTCCAGCGCCTCTACGGCGAAGGGCCCGCCGCCGACATGGCTGAACCGGATCTCCCCGGGCGCCCCCGGGTAGCGGAACACGTACGGGCCGCTGGCCTGCAGGGTGTGCCCGGCCGTCCGGACGTGCTCCGGCGACTGGAGCCACATGTGCCAGGTCCCCGACGACTCCATCCGCACCCGCACCTGGCGCTCGCCGTCGGGCGGCACCGGGATCACCACCCGCTCAACGCGCCGTTCGAACAGTGCGCGCGGGCCCGCCGGCCCGTCGAGGTACGCCTGTCCCGCGCCGTCGCGGAAGGCGCGCACGATCAGGAGCACCGGCTCGGCCGGGTCGGCGCGCAGCAGCTCCACCTCACGGTCGCCGCTGCCGCGCACGCACCGGGTGACGGGGGTGTCCGGCGGCCATTCCTTGTACAGCAGCCACTTCGGCAGCGGATCGGAGGAGGTGCGGGGCGCCGGGGAGCCCGTTCGGCGGAGGAGTTGTGTGCCGGCCGGGGCGGTCCGGGGCGAGCGTTCGTCCTCGATACGTACGGCGTCCGCCGCGCAGACCGCGATCGTGCGCGCCGCGCCGCCCGCCGGGGCCCAGGCGATGTCCGTGGTGGACGGGCCGTGCCGCGGGTCGAAGAAGCACGCGGGCCGTTGCTCCGGCGGCTCCTGACCCGAGGCCAGGGCCGCGGCGCGGGCCAGTGCGCGGCGTCCGTCGTCCAGGGCCCGCAGTACGTCGGCGGCGTCCTCGCGGTCGCGGTCGCCGACGAAGTCGCGCTTGGCCCGGTCGTAGGCGTCCAGGGCGCGCCGGTAGTCGGCGAGGACGGCGTCGTCGGCGGGGGTGCCCGTGGGGGCGAACTCGAACCGCGCGAGGGCCTCGCCGAAGTCGGTGATCTCCGCGTCGACCGCCGCGAGTTGCTCCGTGCGGCGACGCCGGAACAACCGGATCGGCCCGCCCCGCCTGCCACCGTCCATGCCCCACGCCCCCCGTGCCGGCCCTCCCGATGCGAAGGGCATCCTACAAGCGCCGCCACCTGGGAAGTCGAGGCCCGAACGATCTCCGGCGGTCACTCGTAAGGGGCATATACCGGAGACACATCCTTGATTACTGTGAGTGATGGCGCCGGGTCGGCGTCATGGTGTCGTCGGAGGGAAGCTCATGCCGAGGAAGTTCGTCGTCGCTGTGGCCTGCGCCGTCGCGCTCGTCGCCGCCGGAACCGGGCCCGCGACCGCGGTGCCCGCCGAGGAAGGCCGGTGGCAGACCCCCAACGGCGTGCTGGGGGCGCAGGTGACCGACGCCCACGTCGGTGTCGCGTACCACCGCAGAGCCGGGGCGGCCGTCGACGTGGCGGTGGGGTACGCGGACAACGTCGCAGACCACCGCAGCGGCTTCGTCCGGCTCGCCCCCGGGCAGCAGCAGTCCGCGGTATGGGAGCGCGGTGCCCTGAGCGGAGGCTGCGTCACGGTCTACGCCCAGTTCCGCAACGACCGCGAGGAGCATGTGCTGTGCCCGTGACCACGAAGTCCCGCCTCCCGGCCGCGGTCACCGCCGTCCTCACCGCGATCGTGCTGCTCGCCTGTGCCTCTAGGGCGACGGCGACCACTACGGCCACCGCGGCCCCATCCGCCGGGTCCGGTGCCGCGGCCCTGGGGCATGTGTATGTGAAGGGCCCGGTGAGCGAGCACCTCTACCGGAACCCGCGTCCGGGCTGCTACGAAGGAACCGGCGCGGGATCCGAGATCCACAACGAGACCGATCAGATCATCGGCTGGTCGCATCTGCCGTGCCATCTCGTGCAGTACAACGCCGCGCTTCCGTCCGGCGCCTACGAATTCGGGCAGGTGGGGAGCTTCACCGTCTACCCCTGACGCACCGTCGCGGCGGACCGCCACGGCGGCCGTCGCGGCCGTCGGCGTCTGCGAGGCGTCAAAACCCGCGAGCACCGCATCAGGGACGTGTCAACGGTGGTCCGAGACGCACGGGGCGCGGACATAGCGTCCATGACGTACCCGAACCCTCGCGTCACTCGCCGGAGGACCTCCATGACAGCCCAGATGAACGACGAAGACCCCGAACCCTGCGAACGTCCCCCGGCCGGACCACTGCTCGTTCCGGTCCGGCCGGGACCATCGGGATGGACGGCGCGTCTCTTCCGCACCCCGCTCGGGCACCGTACGGCCGTCGGCTTCACCTCCGAGCTGCGGCTGGCTGTCACCCTCGGCCCCGGGCAGCCGTGGATCAGGCTCGCCGAACCCGCGCTGAGGGCGCTCACCGCCCCGCTCGGAGTCACCGCGGTCACCGTCGACCCCACGTTCTCGGCGCCGGCTCCCCGCACGACCACGCGCGTCGAGCCGGCACCGGCACCGAGGCCGACGCCGGTACCGGCGTCGGCGCACCGGACAGCCCGAGGGAGTCACGCACGATGACCGCGGTACACGAGACCACCGTCCCCGCGACGCTCGCCGAGCGGGCCTGCGTATGGCCCGCCTCCACCACGGAACCCCACCCCGGTGCCGTCGCGGTGGCGGGAGTGCCCCTGGCGGAGATCGCCGACAGGTTCGGCACACCGGTGTACGTCCTCGACGAGGACGAGGTGCGCGAGCGGTGCCGTACCTATCGGGCCGCCTTCCCCGACGCCGAAGTCCTCTACGCGGCCAAGGCGTTCCTGTGCCGCGCCCTGGTCCACTGGGTCGACGAGGAGGGCCTGGGACTCGACGTGTGCTCCGCCGGGGAACTGGAGCTCGCCGTCACCACCGGCTTCCCGCCGGACCGGATCGTGCTGCACGGCAACGCCAAGTCGCCGCACGACCTGGAGACGGCGCTGCGCCTGGGCGTGGGCCGCATCGTGATCGACAGCCCGTCGGAGATCGCCCGGCTGGCGGCCGCCGTGGGGCCCGAGGGACATCAGCGGGTGATGGTCCGGGTGGTGCCCGGGATCAGCGCCGGGGGCCACGAGAAGATCCGCACCGGGACCGTCGACCAGAAGTTCGGCCTGTCCATCTCCGACGGCTACGCCCAGCACGCCATCGCCCGGATCCTGGACCAGCCGCAGCTCGAACTCACCGGCCTGCACTGCCATCTGGGTTCGCAGATCACCAGCGTCAAGCCGTATCTCGCGGCGGTGCGGCGCCTGGTCGGTCTCATGGCCCGCCTCTACGAGCAGCACGGCCTGGTGCTGTCCGAACTCGACCTGGGAGGGGGCCACGGCATCGCCTACCGCCCCGGCGAACCGTCCCTGGACGTGACCGCCCTGGCCCGGAAGGTGCGGTCGGAGCTGCGCACGGCGTGCACGGCGGCCGGCCTGCCCGTGCCCCGGCTGGTCATCGAGCCGGGGCGGGCCGTCGTGGGACCGGCGGGCGTCGCGCTGTACCGCGTGCTGGCGGTCAAGCACGGCGGCGAGCACACCTACGTCGCCGTGGACGGCGGCATGAGCGACAATCCTCGACCGGCCCTGTACGGGGTGCGCTACGCACCCCGGCTCGTCGGCCGCCGCGGGAGTGCGGCGACGGCCCGGGTGACGGTGGTGGGCAGACACTGCGAAGCGGGTGACATCGTCGCCTCGGACGTGGAACTCCCCGACGACGTACGCCCCGGAGACCTGATCGCCGTGCCCGTGGCCGGCGCCTACCACCTGTCCATGGCGTCCGGCTACAACCTGGTCGGCCGGCCACCCGTCGCCGCCGTCCACGACGGCCGGGCCCGGCTGCTCGTGCGGCGGGAGTCCCTGGACGACATCCGCGTCCGCGACGTGGGGATCTGACCCGAGCCGGTGCGGGTGCCCACTCGCGGGCACCCGCACCTGGTTCTTCAGCCCGGCCCGGCCCGGCCCGGCCCGGCGCGACGGGCCGGGCCGGGCCCCGAAGCACTCCGGCGTCCTCAGACGCCGCGGTGCATCACCCGGCCCCCGGTGACGGTCAGCCGTACCGGTGCCTTGGCGACCTCGTCGGCCGGTGCCTCGACCGGGTCGAGGGAGAGCGCGGTCAGATCGGCCCGCAGGCCCGGCGCGACCCGTCCGGCGACCTCGGCCTCGCCCGCCGCGAGCGCCGCGTGCGTGGTACAGCCCTCCAGGGCCTGAAGCCCGGTCAGCCCGCCGCGCGCCGAGGCCGCTCCGCGGGGCGCGCGGGCGGTGGCCAGTACGGCGCGCGCGTCGAAGTGGGCGATCGGCCAGTCCGAGCCCAGCGCCACGACCGCCCCGGCGTCGCGCAGGTCCCGCAACCGCCAGGCGCGCCCGGAGCGTTCCTCGCCGAGCCGCAGCGACCACTCGTCGGAGCGGTCGGCGCGGGTGTAGGCGGTGTGCGGGGGCTGCATGGAGGCGACGACCCCGAGTGCGGCGAAGCGGGGCACGGTGTCGTCGGGCACCGACTCGATGTGCTCGATCCGGTGCGCCAGGCGCCCGTCCGGACCGAGCGACTCCACCGTGTCCAGCACATGGCGTACGGCGGCGTCGCCGATGGCATGCGTCGCGGTCCGCACCCCGGCGCGGTGCAGATGCCGTACGGCCTCGCTGTACGCCCGGGGGTCCGGCCAGAACGCGTCGGTGCCCTGGCCGTGGCAGTCCGGGTGCTCCAGCCAGGCGGTGCCGCCCTCGACCGTGCCGTCCATGAAGAACTTCACTCCGCCGACCCGCCAGTGCCGGCCGCCCCGGCGCTGCGACGCGACGAGTTCCTCCAGCTCCTCGGCACAGGCGCCCGGCATGCACCACGGTGCGAAGCGGAGCCGTAGCGGCAGGGCCGTCTCCTCGGCCACCGCGCCCACGAGGTCCGGGTCGCCGAGGTCCATCACATGCGCGCCGGTGAGTCCGGTGGCGGCCATGGCGGCCAGCAACTCGATCAGACGGGACCGTCGTTCGGCGTAGGAGGGGCGGGGCATGACCTCGGCGACCAGATCCATGGCCGCGTGTTCCACCAGGTGCCCGGTGAGCCGTCCGTCCGCGTCGGTGGCGAGGTGGGAGCGCTGGGCGAAGGCGCGTGGGCCGGTGACGGCGGCGGCGGCGAGCGCGGCGCCGGTGACCATCGCCGAGTGGCCGTCGTAGAGGCGCAGGAAGACCGGTGTGCCGGGCAGCGCGTCCTCGATCAGGGAGCGGTCGAGGGGGCGGCCGCCGAAGGCGTTGTGGTCCAGGCCGTAGCCGACGACCCAGCCGTCGATCCGTTCGGCGGCGGCGAGCGCCGCGCGCAGCCCGTCGAGGTCGCGGACGGCCGACAGATCGGTGCCGGTCGTCATGGACAGGCCCCACACGGGATGGCTGTGGGAGTCCACCAGGCCGGGCATCAGACAGGCGCCGCCCAGGTCGATCACCTCGGTTCCCGGGCCCGTCCAGTCCCGCGCGTCACCGGGGTCGCCGACGGCGGCGATCAGGCCGTCCCGCACGGCCACCGCGCCGGCCCGGGGCCGGGCGGGGTCGAGGGTGCGGACGCGGGCCCCGGTCAGGACGAGGTCGGCGGCGGTCATGCGGGCTCCTTGGCGGGGGGGACGGCGGTCTCGGGTTCGGGCTCGGTGCCGAAGCGTGCGCAGATCTCCGGGCGCCGTCGCCGCAGCCTGCGGGCGAGTCCGAGGCCGGTCACGAAGACGACCGGGACGAGCGCGGTCAGCACGGTGTTCACGGTCGGGGAGGCCCCGGTGAACAGATCGAGGTGGGTGACGACCAGGACGATGGCGGTGCCGAGCAGCACGGCCGCCACGACGGGGGCCACGACCGTGCGCAGGACGCCCTCCTGGTGGCCGAACCGCCGGAAGTACAGGGGGATGGCGAGCGCGGCGAGCAGTTGCAGGGCCAGCAGGCCGAGCATGCCCGGGGTGTTGACCCACAGCAGCAACTGGGCGTACGGATCGGCGCCGGCCGCCGCGAAGGCCAGGACGACGGCGGCGCCGAGGACGGTCTGGGCGGCGCCCGCGAGGTGGGGGGAGCCGTGGCGCGGGTGGACCCGTGCCAGGGCCTTGGGCAGCACCCCTTCCTCGGCGAGCGCCAGCACGTACCGGTTGATCGCGTTGTGGAAGGCCAGCAGGGAGGCCAGCACGCTGGTGACGATCAGGACGTGCATCGTGTCGGCCGCCCAGCCGCCCACGTAGGAGGTGATGGCGGTGAAGAACAGCCCGGCGGGATCGGAGCCGGCCGCCGCGACGACCTCGGCGTCACCGAAGGACTGGATCGCGATCCAGACGACGAAGGCGTAGAACAGGCCGAGGAATCCGACGGCGGCGTAGGTGGCGCGGGGCACCGTGCGGTCGGGGTCGCGTGCCTCGCGGCGGTAGATGACCGTGGACTCGAAGCCGGTGAACGCGGCGAAGGCGAAGGCCAGCACCACCGCGGTGCCCGGCACCAGCACATGGCCGGGCGTGAAGGAGGCGAGCGACAGCCCGTGCGCGCCGCCCTCGAACAGCACGCCCGCCGCGAGGAGCGCGAGGATGCCGGTCTCGGCGATGAGCAGCACGCCGAGCAGCTTGGCCCCGAAGTGGATCGACCGGAAGCCGCCGTACCAGATGAGCAGCAGCCCGGCGAGGGAGACCGGCAGCCAGGGGACGTCGACGCCGAGCAGGGCGTGCGCGGTGTCCTGGGTGGCGGTGCCGAGGAGACCGTAGACGCCGATCTCCATGCCGTTGTAGCCGATCAGCGCCAGCAGCGCGGCGCCCATTCCGGCGGCGGGGCCCAGACCTCGGGTGATGTACGCGTAGAAGGCACCGCCGCTGCGGACGTGGCGGCTCATGGTGGTGAACCCGACGGCGAACACGGCGAGCGTGATCCCGGCGAGCAGATAGCCCACCGGGGCGCCGATCCCGCCGAGCAGGATGGCCAGCGGGGCGACCCCGGCCATCACGGTGAGCGGGGCGGCGGCGGAGACCACGAAGAAGGCGATGTCGGCGGTGCCGAGGGCCCCCGAGCGCAGGGCGGGTGCGCTGTCCGGGGCGGATCTTTCGATGGGCATGGGCGAGCCCTTCTGGCTGTTCGGAGACGGAGGGACGCGGGCGTGCGGGGAGCCCGGCGCGTAAACCTAAAGCCTTTCGGTTTCCGCAATGTAACCTCCTCCTCGACAGCTGAGAAGACCCTTGAGGGGGACACGGGACATGGGACGGCCGCGCACACCGCTGCTCGACCGGGCGCGCATCACCACCGTGGCGCTCGAACTGATCGACGCCCAGGGCGAGTTCAGCGTCCCGCAGATCGCGCGCAGGCTCGGCGTGCAGACCGGCTCGGTGTATCACCATGTGGACGGCCGGGACGGCATCGTCGAGCTGATCCGGGAGCGGGTGGCGGAGGGCATCGACTCCTCGTCCCTCGACCTGCGGCCCTGGGACGAGGCGCTGGGGGCGTGGGCGCGTTCCTATCGCGCCGCGTTCGCGGCACATCCGCGGGCGGTGCCGCTGCTCATGACCAATCCGGTCCGCGCGCCGCGGGTCCTCTCCCAGTACGAGGGGGCCGTCGTCCTGCTCCTGGACGCGGGGTTCGCGCCGGCCGACGTCATGCCGGTGATCGTCGCCCTGGAGAACATCGCCCTCGGCTCCGCCCTGGACCTCGCCGCCCCGGACGCGATGTGGGAGCTGGCCGACGAGACCGCGACGCCCCGGCTGGCCGAGGCCCTGGCGGCGTCCGCCGGCGGCAGGGCGGACCGCGCCTTCGAGTTCGCCCTGACGGGCTTCCTGGCCCACGCCCGCCGCACGCTGGAGGCGGCCGAGGGGGAGTGAGCCCCCGCTTTCGCCGGTGGGGCGCGGGGCGCGGGCCCGGTCCGGTCAGCCCTCCCGGCGCAGCCCCGCCACGAGCAGGCCGACCAGCCGGCGCGCGTCGTAGTCGGGATTGTTCTCCGCGCCGATGCACAGGTTCCCGACGCCGCGCATGAGTTCGAGGGCGCGGATGTCGGGGCGCACCTCGCCCGCGGCCGTCGCGGCGTCGAGGAGTTCGGTGCACACGGGCACCAGCCGGTCCAGGAAGTGGGTGTGCAGCGTCTCGAAGCCGGCCTCGTCGGACTGGAGCACGGCGGCGAGCCCGTGCTTGGTCACCAAGAAGTCGACGAAGAGATCGATCCACCGGCCCAGCGCGTCGTACGGCGTCGGACGCGCCGCCAGCAGCTCGGGACCGGCCTGCGCGCACGCCTCCACCTGGTGCCGGTAGACCGCGACGATCAGATCGGCCCGGGTGGGGAAGTGCCGGTAGATCGTGGCGGTGCCGACCCCGGCCTCGGCGGCGATGTCCCGCACGGGGGCCTCGACCCCGCCGGCGACGAAGACCGCGGCGGCCGCCTCCAGCAGCGTCCGCTCGTTGCGCCGGGCGTCCGCCCGCCTCGGACGGGCCGTCCCCGGGGTTCCCTCGCTCATCGCGCCGCTCCTTCCATGACCACCCTTGCTAAACGGGACAGTGTTCCGTATCGTCAAACGGGACGCGGTTCCGTTTGGCCATGATGCCAGAGCGGAGGCCCGGTCACCAAGCCCTGCCATGCCCCGGCGCCACCAGCGCGCCCGCTCACCAGGCCTCACCGAAGACGAAGGAGACACGGACATGCAGTACCGCACCCTCGGCCGCACCGGAGTGAAGGTCAGCGCCCTCGCCCTCGGCGCCATGAACTTCGGCCGGATCGGCCGCACCACCCAGGACGAGGCCACCGCCCTCGTCGACACCGCCCTCGAAGCGGGGATCAACCTCATCGACACCGCCGACTGGTACGGGCTCGGCGGCTCGGAGGAGATGCTCGGCAAGGCCCTCGCCGGCCGCCGGGACGACGTCGTCCTCGCCACCAAGGCGAACATGCCGATGAGCGAGGAGCCCAACCATCAGGGCAGCTCCCGCCGTTGGCTGTACACCGCGCTGGACGACAGCCTGCGCCGCCTCGGTGTCGACCACGTCGACCTCTACCAGATCCACCGCTGGGACCCGGAAACCGCCGACGAGGAGACCCTGTCGGCCCTCACCGACCTCCAACGCGCCGGAAAGATCCGCTACTTCGGCTCCTCCACCTTCCCCGCGCACCGCATCGTCCAGGCCCAGTGGGCCGCCCGCGAACACCGCCTCGGCCGCTACGTCACCGAGCAGCCCAGCTACTCCGTGCTGCAACGCGGCATCGAGTCCCACGTCCTGCCCGTCACCGAGCAGTACGGCCTCGGGGTGCTCGCCTGGAGCCCGCTGGCCTCCGGCTGGCTCTCCGGCGCCGTCCGCGAGGGCCGGGAGATCACCACCAGCCGCTCGAAGATCCTTCCGGAGCGCTTCGACCTCACGCTCCCCGCCAACCGCGCCAGGATGGACGCCGTCGAGCGGCTCGCCGCGCTCGCCGACCAGGCGGGCCTGACGATGATCCAGCTGGCCCTCGGCTTCGTCACCGCGCACCCCGCCGTCACCAGCGCCCTGATCGGCCCCCGCACCACGGAGCACCTGCACGCCCAGCTCGCCGCAGCCGACACCGTGCTCCCCGACGACGTGCTCGACGCCGTCGACGAGATCGTCGCCCCCGGCACCGACCTCGCCCCGCACGAGAAGTTCGACACCCCGCCCGCCCTGCTCGACCCGGCCCTGCGCCGCCGCCGACGCTGAGAGGGGGAACCGACGACACGGGTGCCCCGCGCCGCCCCGGAAGCGTCCCCGGGCTTCTCGGCGGACAATTCTCGGGGACCGCTGTCGATCCGGCCGCGCCCCGATCGACGTCATGGTGAGCGGCACCCCGCCGCGGCCGTCACTACCCGACGAGGAACACCATGGAACAGCTGCTGAAAGTCATGAACTTCAACATCTCCAGCGACGGGATCGCCGCCGGAGAGGACCAGACCCTGGAGCGGCCGTTCGGTTTCGACCACCACGAGAAGCTGTTCGCGTGGGCCGGCGCCACCGCCAGCTGGCCGATGCGCACGGACCCCGGTGGCAGCCGCGGCCTCGACGACTACTTCACCCGGGACTACCCGCGCAACATCGGCGCCGAGATCATGGGCCGCAACAAGTTCGGGCCGCAGCGCGGCCCCTGGCAGGACCACGAGTGGCTCGGCTGGTGGGGCGAGAAGCCCCCGTTCCACACGCCGGTCTTCGTCCTCACCCACCACACACGTCCGTCGTTCACGCTCTCCGACACCACGTTCCACTTCGTCGACGACGACCCGGCCACCGTCCTCGCACGGGCGCGGGAGGCGGCGGACGGCAAGGACGTACGGCTCGGCGGAGGCGTCACCACCATCCGGGAGTTCCTGGACGCCGACCTCGTGGACACCCTGCACATCGCCGTCTCACCGATCGAGCTGGGCTCGGGACTGCGCCTGTGGGAGTCCCCCGACGAATTGCTCGACCGGTTCCACCTGGACGTCGTGCCCAGCCCGAGCGGCGTGACCCACCACCTGTTCTGGCGGAGGTGACCCGAGAACCCGCTCCCGCGCGCTCAGTTCTCGGTCGGCACGCACAGCACCGGAGTGCGGGACAGGTGCAGCAGCTTGTGGGGCGTGGAGCCCAGCAGGGCCCCGCGCAGCGGGCTCTCGCCCCAGCTGCCGACCACGATGACCTTGGCCCCGTGCCGCTCCGCCGCGCTGATCAGGGCCTCGGCCGGCTTCTTGTCGATGACCTCCACGCTGGTGGGGACCCCGGCCGCGTCGGCCACCTGGACGGCATGACCGAGCGCCGTGCGCCCAGCCTCCTGCACGGCCTCGCGGTGGGCGCCGTACTCCTCACCGACGGAGCCCGGCGCCGCCGCGCCGTAGACCAGCACAAGGGGTTCCCCGAACGCCGCGGCGACCTCGATGGCGACCTGGAGGGCACGGACGGCGCCCGGGGACTCGTCGTAGCCGAGAACGACCGACATCTGTCAGGACTCCTTGTCGCGGTGGACGAGAGCGGGGTCGGCCACATCGGGGCGTTCCGACCAGAAGACGGGGTTCACCAGACGCCACACGATCATGAGGATCACGCCCACGAGGGCGATGCCGATGCCGATGACCAGCGGGGGCCCGACCCCGAACCACGAGACGCCGCTGTAGGAGTTGGCCGGGTCCGACATGTCGCCGATCGACTCCACCAGCAGCCACGCCAGCAGTGCCGCGCCGATCAGCGGCCCGAGGCCGATGAGGACGAAGTGGTGCACGCTCTCGGTGAGATGGCGGCGGTAGTACACCGCGCAGGCGACACCGGTGAGCGCGTAGTAGAACGCGATCAGCAGGGACAGCGCGGTGAGGGAGTCGAACAGGGCGTTCTCGCTGATCTGGCGGACCACCAGATACCAGGCGATCGCGATGGCGGCCACCCACCAGGTGCTCACGTCCGGGGTGCGGAACCGGTGGCTGATGTGGCTGAAGTGCTCCGGGATCGCATGCCGGCGGGCCATGGACAGAGCCGTGCGGGAGGCCGGGATGATCGTCGTCTGGGTCGAGGCCAGCGCGGAGGTGGAGACCGCGAGCAGCACCACCCAGTCCCAGCCGCCCATCGCCTCCTCGGCGAGGAGGGCGAAGATGAACTCCTCCTCGGCGGCGTTGTCGGTCAGGAACTCCGGTCCCGCGTAGGCGACGACCGCGAAGGCCACCGACACGTACGTCACCAGCAGGATGACCGTGGACCACACGCCCGCCTTGCCCGGCGCGGTCGCGGAGTCCTCGACCTCCTCGGTGAGGTTGACCGCCGATTCCCAGCCCCAGTAGATGAACACCCCGAGCAGCAGACCCCCGGTCAGGGACGCGCCGCCCGCGCCGAACGGGTCGAGCCAGCTCAGCGACGGCTCCACGGAGTCGAGCGAGCCGGTGTCGGCGTACACCCGGTACAGCGCGACCACGGCGAAGACCAGCAGGCAGACGACCTGCGCCAGGATGAGGACGTTCTGCACCCTGGCCGACGCCTCGGTACCGATCACGCACAGCGCCGTCATCACCAGGATGAGCAGCACCGTGAGCACCTGGCGCACGACCTCGTTGTCGGCCCAGCTGTCGAGCCCGAAGGCCAGCAGGGCGAACGTCACCGCGACGTCCGCCAGCGATCCGATGACCAGGACCCCGGTCATCGTGATGGCCCATCCGCCCAGCCATCCCGCCCACGGCCCCATCGCGCGGGTCACCCACGAGAACGTCGTCCCGCAGTCCTGGTCGACCCGGTTGAGGTAGAAGAACGCCGAGGCGATCAGCAGCATCGGCACGAACGAGGCGAGCATGACGCCGGGTGCGTAGACACCCACGAGCGCCACGACCGGGCCGATGGCCGCGGCCAGCGAGTAGGCGGGGGAAGTGGCGTTCAGTCCGATGACGAGGGCGTCCACGAACCCGATCGCGTTCGGCTTGAGCCCTTCGGGCGGATGTGCGTCCGTGGCGCTGTCGGAGGCCATGCTCCCTCGCTTCCGTCGTGGGGTGCCCTCATCCAACAGCGAGCGCGTGCCACTGCCGTGTCATCGCCGCCCGGCCACGGCATGTATCACCCGCGCTGCCCATCCGGAGGGGGAGTGAGGGCGGGCGCCGCGGCGAAGGCCGCCAGTTCCGCGGCGTCGCGCGGACCGGGTGTCCCCTCGTCCAGCAGTCCGTGCGCGCGCAGCAGTTGGGCCGCCGCAACTCCCCAGGGCAGCCGCAGCCCCGCCTGGTGCAGCAGGTCCGTGCGGGCCAGAGTGGTCCGCGCGGGCCCGGTGTGCACCCCGGAAGGGGTCAGCAGCGCCGCCTCGTCGGCCCAGCGCAGCGCCAGGTCCACGTCGTGGGTGGCCATCACCACCGTCGTGCCGGACGCGCGCAGCCCGTCCAGTGTGGCGAGCAGACGTTCCTGGCCGTCGGGGTCCAGACCGGCGGTCGGCTCGTCCAGGATCAGCACCCGGGGGCGCATCGCGACGGCGCCCGCGATCGCGGTGCGCTTGCGCTGGCCGTACGACAGCAGATGCGTCGGACGGTCGGCGAGCGGCGTGATGTCCAGCGCGGCGAGCGCCTCCTCGACCCGCGCCCGCACCTCGCCGTCGGCGAGGCCGAGGTTGAGCGGGCCGAAGGAGACGTCCTGGGCGACGGAGGCGGCGAACAGCTGGTCGTCCGGGTCCTGCACCACCAACTGCACCGTCGTCCGCAGCCGGGTCAGCCCCTTGCGGTCGTAGGTGACCGCCGTGCCCTCCACCGTCAGCCGCCCCTCCCGCGGCCTGAGTCCGCCGCTGAGCAGCCGCATCAGCGTGGTCTTGCCGGTGCCGTTGCGGCCCAGCAGCGCCAGTGCGCGCCCCTCGCGCACATCGAAGTCGAGACCGCTGAGGACGTCGGGGCCGTCCTCGTAGGCGTAGGCGGCACCCCGCAGGGCGACCAGGGCGGAGGGCTCGCTCATGACAGGGACTTCTCCAGTACGAGGGTGAGGGCGGCCAGCGCCGCGAGGAGGGCGCAGCTCGCCGCCGTGAAGCGGACGGAGACCCGCGCCTCGGGCACGAGGACATGCAGGGTGCCGTCGTAGCCGCGTCCGGCGAGCCCGGCCTGGAGGCGGGCCGCCCGGTCGAAGGCGCGCACGAACGCGGTCGCGCCGAGCCCGGCCAGCGAGCGCCACTCCGCCGACCGGCTGGTGTGCCCGAGCCGGGCGGCCTGCGCCTCCCGGATCCGCCGTACGGAGTCGAGGAGCAGGAAGCTCATCCGGTACGTCACCAGGGCGACGTCCACGACCGGGGCCGGCACCCCCGCCCGCACCAGACGGGGCAGCAGGTCCGACATCGGCGTGGTGAACGCGAACAGCAGCACGCCGAGGGAGGCGGCCGAGGTCCGCAGCAGCAGCTCCCCGGCGCGCAGCCCGCCGTCGTCGGCGAGCGAGACGAAGCCCTCCGGCCCGCCGACCTGCACGAGCAGGGTGGCCGCGCCCGTCACCGAGAAGCCCAGCGGCACCCGGTAGGCCCGCCACAGGCGCCGCGCGGGCACCCCCGCCGGGCCGAGCAGCACCGCGACGGCGGTGACCAGGACCAGTACGGCACCGGGCCAGGGCGGCAGCGAGATCGCGAGCACGGTCAGACCGAGCCCGAGCACGGCCTTGTCCACGGGATGACGGCGGCGCCAGCGACTGCTGTGCGCCGCCGCGTCGATCGGCAGCACGCGGGATCAGTCCTGGTCGGCCCGCGAGGTCACGGTGACACCGCCGGACGTGTCCCCGCCGTCCGCCACCCGGTCCAGCGCCCGCCGCTCGCCCTGCCGCCGCCCCCGGCGCAGGCCGAAGTAGTAGGCGAGGACACCGGCCCCGAGGGCGGCCTGGAAGCTGAACAGGGCCGACTCGATCTCACCGGACGGCGGTTCGTACAGGGGCGAGAACCAGGGCTCGTAGTCCGGCTGGAGCTCGGTGATCGCCGTCTCCGCCTCGCCGTCGGCACCCGCGAACGGTTCCTCCTTGTGGTCGCCGAGGCCCAGCGCGAGCGGCAGCACCGCGAGCGCCGCCACGACCAGCAGCAGCAGGAGGTTGATCCTGGTGTTCCTCTTCATCGCGCCACCGCCTCGGTCTCGGTCTCGGTCTTCGTCCGGGTCTGCCGCCGGGTGAGGAGCACACCCAGCCGGGTCAGTTCGCCCTTGCTGGACTGCACCAGCAGTCGCATCACGAGCACGGTGAGCAGGCCCTCGCTGACCGCGAGCGGGATCTGGGTGACGGCGAAGATGGAGCCGAACTTGCCGAGCGCGCCGAGGAATCCACTGCTCGGGTCGGGGAAGGCGAGCGCCAGCTGGACGCTGGTGACGCAGTAGGTGGACAGGTCGGCGACGAACGCGCCGAAGAAGACGGCGACCATCAGCGGCACGTCGTAGCGGCGCAGGAGCCGGTAGACGGCGTATCCGGCCCAGGGTCCGACGATCGCCATGGAGAAGACGTTCGCGCCGAGGGTGGTCAGGCCGCCGTGCGCGAGCAGCAGCGCCTGGAAGAGCAGGGTGATGGTGCCCAGCACCGCCATGATCGGCGGCCGGAACAGGATGGCGCCCAGCCCCGTGCCGGTGGGATGGGAGCAACTCCCGGTCACCGAGGGCAGTTTGAGCGCGGACAGTACGAAGGTGAAGGCACCGGAGGCGCCCAGGAGCAGCGTGCTCTCCGGGTTCTCCCTGACTTCACGGGTGAGCGACCGAACTCCGTGGACGACGAAGGGCGCGGACGCGACGCTCCAGGCGACCGCGTGCGCCGGAGGCAGAAATCCCTCGGCTATGTGCATGGCTCAGCAGACCCTCTCCAGCACCTCGTGGATGGTTGACGCGCCTTGGCCGGTCTCCTGGCTGACGGGTGACACCGCCCGTGACTCCGCCTTCCCGGGTCCCGAAGGACCCAGTGGCTGCCCGTGAGGGCTGGAGCCGGACTTCCCGATCACAGTGGCGAGGGCCGCACCGGTATCGCACCGGATTTCCCGTTCACCAAGGCGTGGTGACAGTAGTGCCTGATCAGGTTGGCTGACAAGCGCTCCTCGGGGGCGCAAGGGCGGCGCACGCAAGCTCGCGCTCCGGCGCGCCCCCGTGGAGCGTGGCGTCAGTCCCAGCTGTATCCGTCGCCGAAGTTGAGGGTGTGTTCGAGGACGTCCTCCAGCGGGTCGTTGACGTCGACGCCGCTGACCACGGAGACCACGGGCGCGTTGTTGGTGACGTTGAGCTGGGGGCCGTCGTGGGCGGCGGCCTGCGTGGCACCGGTCCCGGCGACGAACGTGGCGGCCAGGGCGGCGGGGACGAGGGTGACGCGTGCGCGCATGAAGGCGCTCCTCCGAGATCGGAATCACACGGGCGTGGGGTCCGATCGCGACCTACCGCACGCGGGGCCCGCGATGTCACCGCGGGTGCGCGATTCACCTGTACGGGTCCGGTGGTCCGGCCGTGTGCCACGGGCCGAGGGATCCGTCACAGCGACGGCGCGCTCCTCGTCTCAACTCCCGCCGTCTCCCGGGACCGGCCCGAGGGTGAACTCCACCTCGTCGAACCGGTGCCCGTTGACCTGGAGTTGTACGGCGTGTGTGCCCGGGTGGTAGACGCGTGTGGTGATGGGGCGGAAGGAGTGGGTGCGGGTCAGCTCCGCCGACTCGCCGGGTGCCAGGTCGCGCCGGGTGAGTTTGAAGACCTTGGGCGCCGTCCGGCCGTTCGCCTTCATGTGGTGGACGACGTAGTCGACGGAGAGGGAGACCGGTCCGGCGGAGACATTGGTGATGTGCGCGGTGAACGCCAGGGTTCCGCCCATGGGGATCCGGGTCTCCGTCACGACCGGACCGACCACCTTGAGATCGTCCCGGCCGCCGTGGAACCCGACGAGTTCCAGGGCGGCCGGTTCACCGGCCTTGACGAGCGTGCGCATCGCGTGCCGGACCAGGGCGGGCGTGGTCGGGTCCGGGCCGCGCAGCCACCGGGCCGCGACCGAGGTCGCCAGGTGTACGTCGAGGCGGGAGATGTCGTTGAGGTGGTTGGCCACCGAGCGGCGCACGTCCTCCGACGTGTCGGTGTGCAGGGCGTCCAGCAGCGGGACGGTGACCCGTGGGTCACGGTTGATCGAGGGGACCTGGCGGGCCCAGGGGAGCCGGGGGCGGGTGCCTTCGCTCGCCAGCCGCCGTACGGCCGGGTCGGGGGATGCCGTCCAGGCGCGGGCGGCGGCCAGGGTGCGGTCGAGGTCGGCGACGAGGAAGGTCCGCAGCGCGAACTCGGCGGTCAGCCGGGGCGTGAGCCGGGCGAGCAGGTCGAGCCCGTCGTCGAAGGCGTCGTGGTCGACGAACATGGACGCGGGGGCTGACGTGTCGTCGGAGGGCCGGTCGCCGCCGGCTCCGGTGGCCGCCGCGGCGACGGCCTCGGTCACCGGCCACACCATCCAGCCCGTCAGTTCCGGGTCGGCGAGGGCGGCGCGCACGGCCTGCGCCAGGCGCGCGTGGTCCCGGTCGCAGTCGGCCAGCAGTGCCTCGCCCACGGCGCGGGCCCGCCCGCTGACGCTCAGCTCCCCGAGCGCCGCAGCACTGTCCTCGACGCAGCGCCATGACGAGGTCCCGGGCGAGCGCCTGCGCAGGACGGCGGCGAGCCGACGGATCTCGTCGGCACTGATCAGCTCATCGGCGGTGGGCACGGGCACTCCCGGGTCGGCGCTGGGGGCAGGGGCACCGCCAGTATCGCCGCCCGTTCGCCCCTGCGGGGCCGCCACGCACCGATGGTGCGTGGCGGCCGGGCGGCCCGGACCAGGGCTCGGGGAGGGTCAGGAGAACGGGTCCAGCGTCACGTACGCCTGACGCGGGCTGCCGTCGTGGACCAGGGACTCGTGGTGGCCGACGTCGTCGAAGGCGAAGCCGTACGCCTTACCGTCCGCCATGCGCTCATGGATGATCCTGGAGTAGTGGTTGGTCACCCCGTCCTTGTAGAAGTTGGCGGCGTTGGTGTCGGGCTGGTTGGCGTTGGTGAGCAGGGTGGAGCGGTTGAAGCCGGCGCACAGGGTGCGCGAAATGGGGCCGCGCACCAAGTCGTTGGGGGCGTCCAGGAGCCGGTGACAGCCGAAGACGCTCGGTGCGTCGGGCTTCTGGAAGCTGGTGACGACCGCTCCGGAGGAGTTGGTGAAGTTCATGACACCGCCGGAGACCCTGCCGTAGTACTTGGTGTTCGGCTGGTCGGCGAACGGGGTCACCGTGAGGGTGGTCGTGGCGTACTTCTGCCAGACGCGGTTGATGTAGTCGTTCAGGACGCCGGCGGGCAGCGCGCCGGTCTCCAGACCGTAGGTGGGGGAGAGGGCCCGCAGGACGGTGCCGTCGGAGCGGGTCTGGATCAGACCGCCCCAGCCGCCCGACTGGGCGCGCAGCGCGCTGAACACCCCGTTGTAACCGCCGGACTTGAGCCGTCCGGTGCTGGCGACGCTGCCGTCGGCCCGCTGCACGCCGACGGAGTAGGGCGCGGAGAACATGTCCACCTGGGTGCTGTTGATCCACAGTCCGCTGTCGTTGAGCGTGAACTCGGACCAATTGAAGAGGATGTTGCGGTTCGGGTCGGACGGGTTCTGCACCGCCGGCTGCACCAGTCCGCCGGTGGCCAGCTTGAACACGAGCTTCTGACCGTAGGAGAAGTAGACCCGGCCGCCCCCGAGCTTGGGGATCGTGATCGTCCTGGACTGGCCGTTGGCGGGGCCCGCTATGGACGCGTCGGGCGCCGGGACCGGCGGGTTGCCGCCGGCCGGCCAGGGGTGGAACGTACCGCCGGCGTCGGCCCAGCCGAGTCGTCCGGTGGTCAGGCTGGTGCCGAGGACATAGACGTATACGGCGTCGCCACGGCCCGAGTTGTTGGTGATCTTGAGGGGGATGGTCGCCGGCACGGCCGCTGCCGCGGACGAGGGGCCGCTGAGCGACAGCAGGGTGCCGAGCAGGAGCAGCACGGCCGCGGTGGAGAGCGCCGACAGACGTCGGCGGAGGCTTGGGGGCATGCGTGGTCTCCCTGTGCGGAGGGAACGGGTGGGGGGTTGGTCCGGACCACTGAGAGCGCTCTCAGCGTTGCGCGAGGATGCGTTCATGTCAATGAGGGTGGCGAGGGGAGCGGCAATCCCGGGCGCCGGGAGCGCAGGTCCACCAGCCCGACACGGCTCGCCCCGGCGAACCGGCTCGACCCGGACCGGTTGGAGGCGCCGGGGGCCCGCCGCCCGCTGGCTCGGAAGGGCCCGGTGCTGGTGGGCCCCGTCTCCCGCTCGCTCGCCGTGGACCTGCCTCCCGCCGGCTCGACTGTGCGCGGTGGTCGTGGACCCGCCTCCCGTTCGCTCGCCGTAGGCCCGCCTCCCGGCGGCTCGGCTGTGCCCGGTCCCGGTCGGGCTTCCGTCGCCGGCTCGGCTGTACCCGGTGCCGAGGGCCCGCCTCCCGCTGGCTCGGCGGGGCCTGGTCACCGTGGGCTCGCCTGTCGCTGGCTCGCTGTGGACCCGCCTCCCGTTGGCTCGCCGTAGGCCCGCTTCCCGGCGGCTCGGCTGTGTCCGGTCACGGTCGGCCTTCCCTCGCCGGCTCGGCTGTGCCGGGGGCCCGCCTCCCGCCGGCTCGGCGGGGCCTGGTCACCGCGGACCCGCCTCCCGCCGGCTCGCCGTGGGTCCGCCTCTCGTGGGCGCGACCGTGTCGGGTCACCGTGAGTCCGCCCCCGCCAACCCGGCTGCGCCCGGTAACCGTCGCCCCCCGCCAACCCGGCTGCACCCCGTCACCGTCGCCCCCCCGCCGACCCGGCCGTGCCCGGTCGCCGTCGCCCCGTCTTCCACCGGCTCCGCTTGCGAGTACCCGGGTGGCGCGTTTTCGTGGAAGCGAATGTCGCCGACCAGGAGCACTCCATGTCGATGCCGCCCTTCGGTTTCAGCTCGTCGGATCCCTTCAGCGACATGCTGAACCGCTTCTTCGGGATGTCGCCCGCCTCCTCACCACCTGCGGTGCAGCGGGTGCCGATCGGCCGGCTGCTGACCGAGTCCTCGCAGGAACTGCTCAACCTCGCCGCGCGCAAGGCCGTCGAGGACGGCACGTCCGACCTCGACACCGAGCACCTGCTGTGGGCGGCGGCCAAGGTCGACCCATCCCGCGGGCTGCTGGCCCAGGCCGGAGTGGATCCCGACGCCCTCGCGGACCAGATCGCCAAGGTGCTTCCCGGCGAGTCCGCCACCCCGTCGGCGGAGCCCGGACTGACCCCGGCCGCCAAGCGCACCCTCGGCGCGGCCTACGCCCGTTCCCAGGCCGCCGGGGCCTCGTACATCGGCCCCGAGCACATCCTCAAAGCCCTGCTGGACGGCGACAACTCCGGCGCGGCCCGGATGCTCCGCTCCGAGGGGCAGGACGTGAAGAAGCTGGCCTCGGTCGCGGACCAGGCGGCGCCCGCCCGGGGCGAGGGCGCGCCCGCCGGCCGCCGCGAGCCGGCCACGACGCTGGAGGAGTTCGGCCGGGACCTCACGGAGGAGGCGAAGGCGGGCAAGCTGGACCCGGTGGTCGGACGCGCCGAGCAGATCGAACAGACCGTCGAGATCCTCTCGCGTCGCTCCAAGAACAACCCCGTCCTGATCGGCGAGCCCGGCGTCGGCAAGACGGCGATCGTGGAGGGCCTCGCCCAGCGCATCGTCGCCGGGGAGGTGCCGGGAACGCTCAAGGACAAGCGGGTGATCTCCCTCGACCTGTCCGGCATGGTCGCGGGCGCCCAGTACCGCGGCCAGTTCGAGGAGCGGCTGAAGAAGGTCATCGAGGACGTCCAGAAGGCCGAGGGCGAGATCATCCTCTTCATCGACGAACTGCACACGGTGGTCGGCGCGGGCGCGACCGGCGAGGGTTCGATGGACGCCGGCAACATGCTCAAGCCCGCCCTGGCGCGCGGTGAGCTGCACGTCGTGGGCGCGACGACCATCGACGAGTACCGCAAGTACGTGGAGAAGGACGCCGCGCTGGAACGGCGCTTCCAGCCGGTGCTGGTGCCCGAGCCCACGGTCGAGGAGACGGTGCTGATCCTGGAGGGCCTGCGCGACGCCTACGAGGCGCACCACCAGGTCCGCTTCACCGACGAGGCGCTGGCGGCGTCCGCCGAGCTGTCCGACCGCTATGTCAGCGACCGCTTCCTGCCGGACAAGGCGATCGACGTCATGGACCAGGCGGGCGCGCGGGTACGGCTGCGCAGCGCCGGGCGGTCCACCGAGGTCGTCAGCCGCGAGGACCGGATCGCCAAACTCCGTCGCGAGCAGGAACAGGCCGTCACCGCCGAGGACTTCGAGCGGGCCGCAGGGCTCAAGCGGGACATCGCCGAGGTGGAGGGCGAACTCGCCGGGATCGAGGAACGGCGCGAGGGCGTCGTCACCGTGACCGCCCGCGACATCGCCGACGTGGTCTCACGCCGTACCGGCATCCCCGTGGCGCAGCTGACGGAGAGCGAGAAGGAGCGCCTGCTGAAGCTTGAGGAGGAGATGCACGCGCGGATCGTCGGCCAGGACGAGGCCGTCGTGGCGGTCTCGCAGGCGGTGCGCCGCAACCGCGCGGGCATGGGCGACCCGAACCGCCCGGTCGGCTCCTTCCTCTTCCTCGGCCCGACCGGCGTCGGCAAGACCGAGCTGGCCAAGACGCTGGCCGAGCTGCTCTTCGGCGACGAGGACCGCATGGTCCGGTTCGACATGAGCGAGTTCCAGGAGAAGCACACCGTCGCCCGGCTGGTCGGCGCGCCGCCCGGATACGTCGGCTACGAGGAGGCCGGCCAGCTCACCGAGAGGGTCCGGCGCCAGCCGTACAGCGTGGTGCTCTTCGACGAGGTCGAGAAGGCGCACCCGGACGTCTTCAACACCCTGTTGCAGATCCTCGACGACGGCCGCCTCACCGACGGCCAGGGCCGCACGGTCGACTTCCGGCACACGGTCATCATCATGACGTCCAACATCGGCGCCCACCGCATCCTCGACCACAAGGGCGACACGTCCGAGATCAAGGACGAGTTGATGGACGAGCTCAAGGCGCGGTTCCTGCCCGAGTTCCTCAACCGCATCGACGACATCATCGTTTTCCACGCCCTCACCGCGGACGACCTCTCCCGGATCGTGGACCACCTGCTGGACCGCAGCGAGCACCGGGTGCGCGCCCAGGGTGTCGGGCTGGAGGTCACCGAGGACGCGAAGAAGCTGCTCATCGCCCACGGTCACCAGCCCGAGTTCGGGGCCCGTCCGCTGCGCCGCACGATCCAGACCGAACTGGACAACCGCATCGCCGAGTTGCTGCTCGCCGGCGAGGCGGACCCGGGCGACACCATCGTCGCCCACATCAAGGACGACTCCCTGCACTGCACCGTCCGCAAGCCCGAGGCACAGGACGGGACACCGGCCGCGGACAAGCCCTGACGTCCGGCGGCGCCACGGGTGCGCCGCACCCCTTCGAGGAGGCAGCAATGGTCCGTCATCACAAGGCCAACAAAGAGGTCGAGGGCGATCCGGACACCGGTCACAGCCGTGGGCTGCCCCGCCGTCCGGACGACGAGCTGCTGGAGCAGATGACCGCGCAGGACCGGGAACACCTCGGTCTGCCCAGGGAGGGCAGCGGCTCCGCGGACGGCCGGCCGTACTAGGGCCTGTCGTCGAATTCCCGTCGAGCGCCGGGCAGTCCGGCGCTCGACGGCCCGAACGGTCAGGCGCCCAGGGACACGACCGTCGCGTTCTCCCGCCCGCCGGGAGTGTCGTAGCCGACGGTGTCACCGACGTGGTGTCCGAGGAGGGCGCCGCCCAGAGGGCTGTCGGCCGTCACCAGGTTCTGGTCGAGGGACTCGGCCACCTCGCCGATGGAGAGCACCTGTTGGCTGCCGTCCTCGAACCGTACGGTCACCGTGCTGCCGACACCCACCACGCCGGTGGGCGGCGGACCGGCCGTGCCCGTCTGCCGCAGCCGCAGGGCGAGGTCGTCGATCCGGGCGTCCAGGCGCCGGAGTTCGTCGGCACGCTGCAACTCGTCGGCCTGGTCGGCGCTGTCGCCCACCGTGTCCGAGGAGTCCTGGAGCGTCGCGGCGACCGTCTGCCGCTCGGCGCGAGCATCGGCGAGTTCCTCCTCCAGTGCGCGACGGGCCTCGGCGCTGATCGGTTCGGGTCCGCTCGTCATGACCGCTCCTCTCCTCCGACACTGGCCTGAAATGTGCGATTCGGGCAATTTTCGAGCATATCAACGCGGGCTCCGTCCGGGCCGCATGGCGAGGTCCGAGGGACCGGAATAGCCTGGGTCAAAGTGCCGCGAACCCGGCGCATCGCTCCGTTCGGCTGCCGGAAGGTGACTGCCTTGAACGCCTCCCACGAGGACCAGGGGCCGGAGCGGCTCGAATCCCGCGTGGGCCCCAAGCCCGGGGAAGAGCCGCAGTTCAAGCCCTACCACCACCCCGCCGCCGGGTGGGGCGCCGCCGACAGCGTCACGCGGTTCCTGCTCCGCGAGCGCGCGCTGCTCGACGGCCCGCGCGCGATCATGAAGATGAACCACGAGAACGGCGGTTTCGACTGTCCCGGATGCGCCTGGCCGGACGACACCAAGGGGCTGAAGCTCGACATCTGCGAGAACGGCATCAAGCACGTCACCTGGGAGATGACGCGCAAGCGTGCCGACCGCGACCTCTTCGCCCGCCACTCGGTGAGCGAGCTGTCCACCTGGAGCGACTTCGAGCTGGAGAACGAGGGCCGGCTGACCGAGCCGATGGTCTACGACGCCGACAGCGACCACTACGTCCCGATCTCCTGGCGGGACGCGTTCGAACTGGTCGGGCGGACGCTGCGCGAACTCGACGACCCGGACCGGGCGGCGTACTACACCTCCGGGCGGCTCGGCAACGAGGCCACGTTCCTCTACCAGTTGATGGCCAGGGAACTCGGCACGAACAACCTGCCGGACTGCTCCAACATGTGCCACGAGGCCAGCGGCCGCGCGCTCCAGGCGTCCCTCGGCACCGGCAAGGGCACGGTCGACCTCAAGGACTGGGAGGCCACGGACGCCCTGTTCATCCTCGGCGTGAACGTCGCCTCCAACGCGCCCAGGATGCTCACCTCGCTGGTCGAGGCGCAGCACCGCGGTGCCCAGATCGTGCACGTCAACCCGCTGATCGAGGCGGCCGCCCGAAAGGCGATCATCCCGCACGACTTCAAGGACATGGCCACCTTCCACGCCACCCGCACCGGCACGCTCAACCTCCAGGTGCGCGTCGGCGGCGACATGGCCCTGCTCCGCGGCATGGCCAAGGCCGTGCTGGAACAGGAGCGGACCGACCCCAAGGCGCTCGACCGGGAGTTCGTCGACCGGCACACCACCGGCTTCGAGGACTACCGCAAGCTCTGCGAGGCCACGCCGTGGGAGGAACTGGAACGCCAGTCCGGACTCGCCCGCGCCGACATCCTCAAGGCGGCCCGTGTCTACACCGACGCCGACCGCAGCATCGTCAGCTGGTGCCTGGGCGTCACCCAGCACGAGCACGGCGTCGACACCGTCCGGGAGATCGTCAACCTCCTGCTGCTGCGCGGCAATCTCGGCCGCGAGGGCGCCGGACCGTCCCCCGTGCGCGGCCACAGCAATGTCCAGGGCAACCGCACCTGCGGCATCGATCACCGGCCCACCGAGGAGTTCCTGGCCCGGCTGGGAGAAGTCTGCGAGTTCGACCCGCCCCGCCGGCACGGCCTGGACACGGTGGGCACCATCAAGGCCATGCACGAGGGCGGCATCAAGGTGTTCATCGGCATGGGCGGCAACTTCGCCCTCGCCGCCCCCGACACCCCGTTCACGTACGAGGCGCTGCGCCGCTGCGACCTGACCGTCCAGGTGAGCACGAAGCTCAACCGCAGTCACCTCGTGCACGGCAGGCAGGCCCTGATCCTGCCCTGCCTGGGGCGTACCGAGAAGGACCATCAGCGCGGCGGCGTCCAGGCCACCTCCGTCGAGGACTCCATGTCCATGGTCCACCTGTCGACCGGCATGAAGCGGCCCGCCTCCAAGCACCTGCTCTCGGAGCCCGCGATCATCGCCGGGATGGCCCGGGCCGCACTGCCCGACAGCCCCACCCCCTGGGACTGGTACGTCGAGGACTACGACCGCATCCGCGACACCATGGCCCGCGCCCTCGACGGGTTCGAGGACTTCAACCGCCGGGTCCGGCTGCCGCTCGGGTTCCGCATCAAGCAGCCCGCCCGCGAACTGGTCTTCCTCACCCCCTCGGGGCGCGCCGAGTTCTCCACCGCCCCGCTGCCCGACGTGGTGCCCGAACCGGGCACGCTGGCGCTCGGCACCATGCGCTCCCACGACCAGTGGAACACCACCATCTACTCGGACGACGACCGCTACCGCGGCATCAGGAACCTGCGCGAACTGGTCTTCATGAACCAGGACGACATGCGCGAACGCGGACTCGACGAGTTCGACCCGGTCGACATCGTCGCCACGGCCAAGGACGGCACCAACCGGTCCCTGAACGGTTTCCTCGCCGTCCCGTACGCCGTTCCCCGCGGCTGCGCCGCCGGTTACATGCCCGAGATGAACGTGCTGATCGCTCTCGCCGACTACAGCACCCAGAGCGACCAGCCGATCATGAAACACGTCAAGGTCCGCATCACCGCGGCCACTTGACCCACGAGGGATTCCCTCAATTCCCCCCGGGAGGTACGCATGTCCTCGAAGCGACGCCGCAAGAAGAAGTCCCGCCGCAAGCACGCCGCCAACCACGGACGCCGTCCGCAGTGCTGACCACCCCTGCGGCGCCCACCCGGGCGCCGCAGGCCGACGGCCCCGCCCCCACCCCGGCCAGGCCCGCCGCCTCCGCTCAGCCCCGCCGCTCCGCGACGTCACGGGCCCTGGAGTCCGCGTCCCGCAGCAACTGCCGACGGTGCGCGCCCCCGGGCCAGGAGTGCGAACCGGGCTTGCGCGCCTCATGGGCCAGATGCCGGACACTGGCCCGGCACGACACCTCCTTCAGCAGAGCCCCCGCCCGGCCGGGCACGTAGAGCCGGGTCGCCGTGTCGTCCTTGCGGCCGATCTGGAAGATGCCGGCGCCGCGGCCGAAGCTGAGGCACATCGCCGGGAACGACAGGTCCACCGGCGTGGGCTCCTCGCCCGCCAGCCGGTGCAGGACCGTGTCGGCGGCATGCGCGCCCAGGCAGCCCGCGGCATACGCGCTCATCCGGAACGGCAGGTCCGAGGGCGCCGCCGAGTCCCCGGCGGCGACGATGCGCTCGTCGTCGACGCTGGTCAGCGTCTCGTCGGTGATCAGGCGGCCCGCCGCGTCCACGCTCAGCCCGCTGCGCGCGGCGAGATCCGGCACCCCGAACCCCGCCGTCCACACGGTGACCCGGCTCGGCAGCTCGCGCCCGTCGGCGAGCCGTACGGCCTCCCCGGTCACCGCCGTGACCTCGGTGCCGGCGCCGTCGAGGACGGTCACCCCGGCCCGGCCGAGGTATCCCAGTGCCGTGCGCCGGGCCCGCGGATGCAGGTACGGGCCGAGGACGCCGCCGCAGAGCAACGTCACCCGGCGTCCCCGCCCGGCCAGTTCGGCCGCCGTCTCGATCCCGGTGGGCCCTCCGCCGACGACCGTCACCGCGGCCGTCGTCGGCGTGTCCGCCAGCACCGACCGCAGCCGCTGCGCCGCTTCGAGCGTGGCTACCGAGTGGGCGAACCGCGCCACTCCGGGGACCTCGGCGCCGGCCCCGGTGCTGCCGGCCGCGTAGACGAGGAAGTCGTAGTCGGTGCGGCCGCCGCTCGCCGCGACCACGACGCGCTCGGCGGCGTCGATCCGTTCCACGGCCTCGACCACCAACCGGGCGCTCCCGGTGAGGACTTCGCCGTAGTCGACGATCCCGTCATGGGTGCCGGCGGCGAGCTGGTGCAGGCGCAGCCGCGGCACGAACGTGGGGCGCGGGTTGAAGACGGTCACGGTCAGGTCGGCGCGCCGCGTCAGGCGGTTGGCCGCCATCACACCGGCGTAGCCGCCACCGATCACGACGACGCGAGTCTGCTTCGGCATGGTCACTCCTCCGTGTCCAGGGGTTCGACCTAGGGACACCGGCCGGCCGTCACCTGTGACACGGTGTGACGCGGGTCACCGCGATGGGCGCCCGGGGCGCGAACCGCCCTGCCCCGAAACCGCGTTGTTGTCGTTCCGTCTCCCCTCTCCAGGCACTGGGTCTCCGGTCGCCCCGTCGAGGGACCGGCCGCGGTGCTCCCTGGGCGAGAGTCCGTACATGGCGCGGAACATACGGCTGAAATCGGAAGCGCGGGGCATCCCCCAGCGCGCGGCGACCGTCTGGATCGGAGTGCCGCGCAACGCGGGATCCGCCAGGTCGCGATGGGCCCTCTCCAGGCGTTGCGCACGGATCCAGGCGGCGACCGTCTCACCGTCCGGACCGGTGAAGACGCGGTGCAGGTGACTCAGCGAGACGTGGTGCTCCCGCGCGATCGCCGACGGAGTCAACTCAGGCTCGTGCAGGTTGCGTTGGACGAAGGCCCGGACCTGCTCGGTCAGCGCCTGCTGCCGGGTCCGCTCCGGCAGGCGGTCCTCGGCGTCGAGGAGCTGCGCGAACCAGGCCGACACCAGATCCAGCACGACCGTGCCCAGCCGGGGCGCCTCGGCCGGCGTCAGGGCAGCGGCCTGCGCCTCCAGACCGAGCAGGAACCCCGCGAGCAGCGCGCCCGTGCCCTCCCGTCCCGGCAGACCGCGCCCGAGCACCTCACGGACCCGGTCGGCCGGCAGCGGCAGCATCCGCCTCGGCAGGTCCACGGCCACGCCCTCGACGAAGCCGTGCTGCGGTCCGGCCCGGTAGGCCCGCACGTCGTAGGAACGCACGCTGTCGATGGCCGTCAGCGCGTGCGGGCCGATGACGGCCCGGCCCCCCTCGTGACTCACGGCCAGGCCCCCGTTCAGCATGAGGGTGACGTGGTACAGCTCGGGGTCGGACCCGCTCGTCGCCGCCCGCGGGGTGCGCAGGAAACGCGACGGCGGTATCGAGGTCTTCCACACCGTCACCTCGCCCAGCTCCATACGGTGCAACTCCGCCCGGAAATCGGCGACATGGGCGCTCGTCGCCTCGCACACCCGGGTCCGGGCGACCAACTCCCGCCAGCAGTCGAACCGGTCCTGCGCGGGCACGTCCTGACTGCGGAACACGGTCCCGATCACGGCCTCCCCCTCCGTTCCCCGGGCGGCCACCACCCCTCGGGCGGCCCGGCCCGAACAGGGTATGCAGGGCAGCGGCCATGAGCCTCGGCGAACTGGGACTGACGTCCCATCAAGAACTTCTGTACCGGCACCTGTTGCGCAACGCCCACGCCGACCCCGGCCGCGCGGCTGCCGAACTCGCGCTGCCGGACGCCACGCGGGTGATGACCGAACTGCGCTCACTGGGCCTGGTCGACGGCGAACTCACCGCGATCCCCCCGGTCGCCGCCGTCAACCTGCTGGTACGGCGGCGCATGGCCGAGGCGCAGCAACGGCTGACCGAGGTCGGCGGCGCCTGGGACGTCCTCGCCGAACTGGTCGAGGAGCACCGCAGCGGCCGCAGCGTGCGCATGGTGGAACACATCCCGGACGGCGAGACCGTGACCCTGCGCATGCACACCCTGCTGGTGCAGGAGCCCGGTGGGTTCGTCCACCTCAAGCCGCGCGCCAACGAGCCCGACGACGCCTACGACCCGTCCCCCTTCAAACGCCTGCTGGCCGCCGGCCTGCGCAGCCGGACCCTGTTCTCCCTGCACGCGCTGGAGGACCCGGAACAGCGGACGTACGCCCGCTCCTGGCACGCCCTGGGCGATCTGCACCGGGTCACCGCCGAGCCCGTCCGGCACCTGGCCGTGATCAACAACACCGTCGCGTTCGTGCAGGCCGACCCCGACGATCCGTGGGCGGGCGCGCTCCAGATCCGGCAGCCCGGTGTCGTCGCCGTGCTGGCGGACGTGTTCGAGGGGATGTGGGACCGTGCCCAGGACCTGGACGACACCCGGCTGTCGTCCATGGAGCGAAGGGTGCTGGACGCGCTGACCCGGTACGACACCGACGACGCGGCGGCCCGCGCGATCGGCGTGTCGGTACGGAAGTTCCGCGGACATGTCGCCGAGCTGATGGGCCGCCTCCAAGCGAACACCCGCTTCCAGGCGGCCCTGCGCGCGAAGGAGCGGGGCTGGCTGTGAGCGGGCCGACGGGGGCGGCGGGAGCCGTGCCGGTTGCGAGGCCAGGTCACCGCCCCGGGGGAGCGGCCGCCCGGGTGACGCTCAGTGACGACGCGGAGTGAAGCGCGTGTCGGCTCGGCGCGCCTCCCCGGCCTGACTGTGCTACGGTTTCGGTGTTGCAGTTGTGGTACCCATGAACCTATGTGCGCCTGACGGGAATGCTTCTCCTCGGGCGCATTATTAGTTTTACCGGCATCTCCGGATGGGGCCTCTGCCTACAGAAGGAGAAAGACATGGCACAGGGAACCGTGAAGTGGTTCAACTCTGAAAAGGGTTTCGGCTTCATCGAGCAGGACGGCGGCGGCCCTGACGTCTTCGCCCACTACTCGAACATCGCCACCCAGGGCTTCCGTGAGCTCCAGGAAGGCCAGCGCGTCTCGTTCGACGTCACGCAGGGCCAGAAGGGCCCGCAGGCGGAGAACATCGTTCCCGCCTGATCGCCGGACGCATTTCGCTCACCGGGGTCCGCACCGTTTCGGCGCGGACCCCGGTTTGTGCTGTTTTTGAGGAAGGCAGAAATTCGCATGCCCCGCAGACCCCAGAAGCCGAACCGGCGGGCCTCCGCGCCCTCGCCGTCCGCGTCGGCGCCGAGGGAATTCCGGTTGCCGGAAAGCACGACACCCGCACTTCCCGCCGTCGAGGACTTCGCCGGTCTGGACATGCCGGCGGGGCTGCTGAAGACGCTCGCCGCCGAGGGCGTGACGACTCCCTTCCCCATCCAGGCCGCCACCCTGCCGAACTCGCTGGCCGGCCGTGACGTGCTCGGACGGGGCCGTACCGGGTCCGGCAAGACCCTCGCGTTCGGCCTCGCGCTCCTGGCCCGCACCGCCGGGCTGCGCGCCGAGCCCAAGGCCCCGCTGGCCCTGGTGCTGGTGCCGACCCGCGAACTCGCGCAGCAGGTGACGGACTCCCTCACCCCGTACGCGACCGCTGTGAACCTCCGCATGGCCACCGTCGTGGGCGGGCTGTCGATCACCAAGCAGGCCGCCACGCTCCGCCGCGGCGTGGAGGTCGTGGTGGCGAGCCCCGGCCGCCTCAACGACCTCGTCGAACGCGGTGACTGCGTCCTCGACGACGTCCGCATCACCGTGCTGGACGAAGCCGACCAGATGACCGACATGGGCTTCCTGCCGCAGATCACCAAGCTGATCCGCCAGGTACGGCCCGACGGGCAGCGCCTGCTCTTCTCGGCCACCCTGGACCGCAACATCGACCGCCTGGTGCAGCAGTTCCTGACCGACCCCGTGGTGCACTCCGTGGACCCGTCGGCCGGCGCGGTGACCACGATGGAGCACCACGTCTTCCACGTCATGGACGAGACCGACAAGAAGGCCGTCACCACGCGTATCGCGGCCCGTGACGGGCGGGTCATCCTCTTCCTCGACACCAAGCGGTCCGCGGACCGCCTCGCCAAGCGGCTGCTGGCCGTCGGCGTACGCGCCGCCGCCCTGCACGGCGGCCGCTCCCAGCCGCAGCGCAACCGCACCCTGGACCAGTTCAAGAACGGCCAGGTCACCGCCCTGGTGGCGACGAACGTCGCGGCCCGCGGCATACACATCGACGACCTCGACCTCGTCGTGAACGTCGACCCTCCGGCCGACCACAAGGACTATCTGCACCGCGGCGGCCGCACGGCGCGGGCCGGCGGCTCCGGCAGCGTCGTCACCCTGGTGCTGCCCGAGCAGAAGCGCGAGGTCACCAGGCTGATGTCGGACGCGGGCATCCGCCCGCGCACGGCGCGGCTGACGTCCGGCGACACGGAACTCGCCACCATCACCGGCGCCCGGGAGCCCTCCGGCGTCGCCGTCACCATCGAGGTTCCCCAGCCCGAGACCCCGCCGGCGACGCGCACCGCGCGCCGCACCGGCACGGGTACCGAGGGCGGCGGCCGCCCCGGTGGCGGCCGTCGGCCCCGCACGGGCGGGGGCGGCCAGGCGGCGTAGGCCGGGGCCGGGGGCGGGGGCGGGCGGGCCGGCGGCGGGGGGGGTTGGGGCGGCCGGACGGCGCAGGGTGCGGCCGGCAAGGCGACCGCGTCGGGTGGCACCGGCAGGGGCGCGGCCGGTGCCGCGGGCCGGTCGGCGTCGGCCGGCACGGGCAGGGCCGCCTCGGCTGCCGCCACCAAGGCGGGGAACCGGGGCTCGGACCGCCGTGCCGCGGCCCCGGCGAAGGACTCCGGTGGCGCGTCGGCGGCCGCCGGCCGCGGTGCCGCCCGGCGGTCGGGGTCCGGCCGCCCCAGGCGTGGCTCGGCCGGCACGGGGACCCGCTCCGCGGACCGCTGAGACGGCTCGCAGCGCTGGAGAGCGATAACGAAGAGAGGCGTGGCCACGGCGGAGAACCGCCGTG
>NZ_JBEPBM010000027.1:0-109768 GCF_040299205.1 Streptomyces sp. NPDC000983
AGCGTGAGGGAAACGCCCGGTTACATTCCGAACCCGGAAGCTAAGCCTCACAGCGCCGATGGTACTGCAGGGGGGACCCTGTGGGAGAGTAGGACACCGCCGAACAAATTTTGAGAAAACCCCCGACCGGGGATACCGGTCGGGGGTTTTCTGCGTTTAGGCATGCATTTCGGCCCTCGTAATAGAGGGCCAAGCACGGTCAGAGGCGTCCTGCTGTTTTCAGTGCCAGATAGGCGTCCGCCAGTTCCGGTGCCAACGTGTCCGGTGTTGCGTCGACGACGGTGACTCCATGGCGGCGGAGCTGGCCGGCGATGCGGTGGCGTTCAACCTGTGCCTGCGCCGCGGCTGCGGCCTCGTAGACGGAATCGGTGCTGCCGCGTGCTTTCGCCATACGGGCGACGTGCGGGTCCGCCACCGATGCCACCAGGACCGTATGGCGCTGGGTCAGCTGTGGGAGGACCGGGAGGAGGCCCTCCTCGATGGGGGCCGCGTCGAGGGTGGTGAAGAGGACGACGAGGGAGTGTCGGGGCGCCGTGCGCAACACGGTGGAGGTCAGGCCGCGGGAGTCGGTTTCGAGCAGCTCGGGTTCCAGCGTGGCCATGGCGTTGACCAGGGACGGAAGCATGTCGCCCGCGGTTCGGCCCTGGACCAGAGCGCGTACGCGGCGGTCGTAGGCGAGGAGGTCGACGCGGTCGCCGGCGCGGGAGGCCAGGGCAGCGAGGAGGAGGGCCGCGTCCATCGACGCGTCCAGGCGGGGGGCGTCACCCACCCGGCCGGCCGAGGTACGGCCGGTGTCGAGGGCCAGGAGGATGTGGCGGTCGCGTTCGGGGCGCCAGGTTCGTACGGCGACCGTGGACTGCCGGGCCGTGGCACGCCAGTCGATGGAGCGGGTGTCGTCGCCGGGGACGTACTCGCGGAGGCTGTCGAACTCCGTGCCTTCGCCGCGGTTGAGAACGCTGGTGCGGCCGTCGAGTTCGCGGAGGCGGGCGAGCTTGGACGGGAGGTGCTTGCGGCTGGTGAAGGGCGGCAGGACACGTACCGTCCACGGGACTTTGTGGGTTCCCTGGCGGGTGAGGAGGCCGAGGGGGCCGTAGGAGCGGATCGTCACGCGGTCGGCCTCGCGGTCGCCTCGGCGGGTGGGGCGCAGGCGGGTGGTGACGCGGCGGCGTTCGCCCGGCGGGACCGTCACATGGTGGCGGGAGGCGGCGACCTCCGTGCCGGGTTCCCAGCTGCTCGGCGGCCAGGCGTCGCGGATTCGGGCGCGCAGGGGACGGTTGGAGGGGTTGGTGACGGTCAACGTGACCTCGGCCGTTTCACCCAGGCGTGCGGAGGTGTCGCCCGATCTGGTGAGGCCGAGTCGGCGTACGGGGGCGGCGAGGGCGAAATCGCAGGCGCACGCCACCGCGAGGGGGGCGTTAACGGCGAGGATGCCGGCCCAGCCGGGTGCCCAGATGCCGACCGGAAGGGAGCCGAGGGCCGCGAGGAGCGCGGTGCGTCCGGTGAGCGCCATCAGCGGGGGACGGGGACGTGGGCGAGGATCGCGTTGATGACGGAGTCGGCCGTCACGCCCTCCATCTCGGCCTCCGGGCGGAGCTGCACGCGGTGCCGGAGGGTGGGGAGTGCCAGGGCCTTCACGTCGTCGGGGATGACGTAGTCGCGGCCGGTGAGCCAGGCCCAGGCGCGGGCCGTGGCCAGGAGAGCCGTGGCTCCGCGCGGGGAGACGCCGAGGGTGAGGGACGGCGATTCGCGGGTGGCGCGGCAGAGGTCGACGACGTAGGCCGTGATCTCGGGGGAGACCGTGGTCTTGGCCACGGCCGCGCGGGCCGCTTCGAGGTCGGTGGGGCCCGCTACGGGGCGTACGCCGGCGGCGCGCAGGTCGCGCGGGTCGAAGCCCTCGGCGTGGCGGGTGAGGACGGCGATCTCGTCCTGGCGGGAGGGCAGGGGGATCGTCAGCTTGAGGAGGAAACGGTCCAGCTGGGCTTCGGGGAGGGGGTAGGTGCCCTCGTACTCGACCGGGTTCTGGGTGGCCGCGACCAGGAACGGTTCGGGGAGCGGGCGGGGCGTTCCGTCGACCGTGACCTGGCGTTCCTCCATGGCTTCGAGGAGGGACGACTGGGTCTTGGGGGGCGTGCGGTTGATCTCGTCCGCGAGCAGGAGGTTGGTGAAGACCGGGCCGGGCTGGAAGGAGAACTGTGCGGTGCGGGTGTCGTAGACCAGGGAGCCGGTTACATCGCTCGGCATGAGGTCGGGGGTGAACTGGACGCGTTTGGTGTCCAGTTCCAGCGCGGACGCGAGGGCACGGACGAGCAGTGTCTTGGCGACCCCGGGGACTCCTTCGAGGAGAACGTGGCCACGGCACAGAAGGGCGACGACGAGGCCGGTCACGGCGGGGTCCTGGCCGACCACGGCTTTGGCGATCTCCGTGCGCAGGGCTTCCAGGGAGGCCCGGCTATCGGGCCTGTCCTCGCTCTGCCCGGCGTTGTCAGTGGTCGGGTCCATCATGGACGGCGTACCTCTCTTTCGAGGGCGTCGAGTTGGTCGGCGAGCGAGACGAGGGCCGCGTCGTCGCGGGGCGGCGGGCCGAAGAGGAGGACGTGCGGGGCCTGTGCGTCGCCGTTGAGGTGGGCGGACAGGGCGGGGAGCAGGGCTTCGGGCGCGTGGGCCTGGGCGGCGGGGACGCCTACCAAGGGGGCGAGGCGGGTGCGGGTGGTGGAGCGGAGAGCGGCGGCCGCGCGGTCGCGGGCGTCCGCCTTGCGGTAGAGGCGGGCGCGGCCTTCGACGCTTTCGGAGGCGCGGATCGCGACGGGGAGTCTTTCGGGCACGAGGGGGCCGAGTCGGCGTGCCCGCCACAGGGCGGCCAGGGCTGCCGCGATGAAGAGCTGCAGTGTGCCCCACAGCCAGCCCGGGGGGAGCAGGTCGAAGAGGCCGCGCTCGCCTTCGGTGCCGGCGGCGGTGGAGTCGGCGAGCGAGGGGAGGTACCAGACCAGATGGGGGCGGGAGCCGAGGAGTTGGAGGGCGAGCGAGGCGTTGCCCTGCTCGTCGAGGCGGTCGTTGAGGAGGATGTCGGGGGCGCCGAGGACGACGGTGTCGCCGCTGCCGGAGGTGTCGGGGATGTGCAGGAGGGTCGCCAGGCGCTCGCTCGGGTAGCAGGAGGTGGCCTGGAGGTGGATCGTGGTGTAGCGGATGCCGCCGGTGTCGGCCGCTCCCGCGCGCCGGGCCTCGGGGAGGTCGCAGGCGGGGCGGAGGGCGGAGCCCGGGCTCTTGGCGGGGTCGGCCACGACTCCGGGGGCGAGGCGTTCGACGGACCAGCTGCCCGGTGCCACGAGGAGCGTGCGTCCGCCGGTGCCCGTGGTCGCGGTGTGCAGCGCGCTCTGCTGGGGTTCCGTCAGCAGGTCGGGGACGGCGACCAGGAGGGTGGTGTCGGGGCCGGCCGCCGAGCGGGCCTCGTCGAGGGTGGTGACCACGCGTGTGGACACGCCCCGGTCGGCGAGGAGTTCGGCGACGGCGCGGCTGCCCTGGGGGTCGGCGGAGCGGGGGTCGAGGGTGCCGTGCCGGGCGTCGGAGCGGATCACGGCGATGACGACGGCGCCCGCGAGGAGGAGGACCAGGGCGAGGGCGATGCCTCGGGTGCGGGTCCAGACCTGGCGGGTGGTGGGCGCGACCGAGGTGGCGGGCGCTGCGGTGGCCTCGGTGGTCATTCGGCGGCTCCCTGGCGGGCGTGGTGGGCCGCGCTGTGGGCGCTGGTGTTGGTCAGCCGGGGTTTGGCGCGTTCCAGGTCCTCGTCGAGGTCGGCGATGCGCCGGTACGAGGGTTCGGCCGCCGTCCGGCCGCCGTAGGTGATGTCGTCGAAGTCCCGTGCGGCGGAGCGCAGTCGGTCGGTGTGGGCGGGCAGGGCGCGGCCGGCTTCGGCGGCCGCCTCGTCGGCGGTGCGGCCTGGGCGGGTGTCGAGGAGGGCGCGTTCCTCCAGGGAGCGCACGATGGCCCGCATGCGTTCCTGGACGGCCTGGTTCCAGTGGCCCTGGGCGGCGTGCGCCCCGGCGGCCGCGCGGTGTTCGGCGGCGCTGCGCGGGCGGTCCTCGAACAGGGCGGCGGAGGAGACGGGTTGGCGGCGCGGCGTGCCCAGGCGCCACCAGAGCGCCCCGACGACGGCGAGCACGGCGACGATGACGATCACCAGGCCGAGCGTGCCTCCGGGGGCCAGCGACGAGGCGCTGCTGAACAGTTCGCCGATCCAGTCCCAGAAGGCGTCGAGGGCGCGCTGGAACAGGCCGGGGTCGTTCTCGTGGTACGTCCGCTTCGACAGCTCGCGCCGGGCTGCCTCCCGCGCGGGGTCGCGCGGGACGGTCAGCGGCGGTTCGTCGTCGGAGCGGGCCAGTGGCAGTGCCGCCGCGTCGCCGACGCGTGCGGACACGCGTACGGCGGCGCGCGGCAGCGCGGTGAGAACTCCCCCCGCCAGGCTCACCGGTTCAGCTCCCCGGGGTCTCGGATCCGTAGCCCTGGACGCCGGCGGCGCGGGCGAGTTCGAGGTCGAGGGCCTCGCGGCGGATGCGCTGGTCGATGTAGAGGAGCACGGTCACGCCCGCCGAGATCGGGAAGGTGATCATGGAGCCGATCACCGAGCCGATGCCGCTGACGATGAGGAACGTCCAGCCGAGGTCGCCGGTGCCTTCGAGGAGGCCGCTCACGCCGTCGCTGCTGAGGGCGCCGGCGAGGAAGGCGAACGGGATGGCGATGATCGACGCGAGGATGCTCGCGATGATCATGGCCAGCAGCTGGATGCCGAAGATCCGCCACCAGGAGCCGCGGACCAGTTTCGCGGAGCGGCTCATGGACTTCACGATGCCCTGCTTCTCCAGCATCAGCGCCGGCGAGGCGAGGGAGAAGCGCATCATCAGCCAGAGCGCGACGACGATGGTGCACAGGCTGCCGAGGACGGTGAGTGCCGCGCCCGCCTCGGCGGCCCCGGAGGCGGCCACGAGGACGCCGGGCAGCACGCCGACGGCGACGACGCCGAAGGTGATGAGGAGCAGCAGGAAGATCAGCCCGAACAGCCGGGCGAGCTGGGGACGGGCGTCGCTCCATGCCTCGCCGGTGGTCACCGACTTGCCGAGGACGGCGCGGCTGGTGACGGTGGTGAGCAGGGCGGTCGCCACGATCGTGCCGATCAGGGAGATCAGCGAGATGACGCCGTAGCTGAGCAGGGCGTCGCCCATGGCGCGGGTGAGTTCGCCGAGCGTGGCGCTCGGGTCGTCCAGGGCGGAGGTGTCGACGCGGTCGTTGAGGACGAAGCCCTGGAGGAGGACGACGACGATCTCGGTGAGCACGGCGACGGTCAGGGAGATGCCGAGGACCGTGCGCCAGTGGGCGCGCATCGTGGAGACGGCGCCGTCGAGGAGTTCGCCGACGCCGAGCGGGCGCAGCGGGATCACCCCGGGCTTGGCCGCGGGCGGGGGTCCGCCCCAGCCGCCGCCCCAGGCGCCGTGGCCGCCCGGGCCGCCGTAGCCTCCGGGGCCGCCGGCGGTGGGGGGCTGGGCGCCCCAGCCCGGGCCGGGGGGCGGGGGCGGAGGGGTCTGCGCCGGGTTCGCGGGGCCGGTGGGCGCCGACCACTGGGCCGGTGGCGGCTGCTCCTTGGACCACTTCGGGCCGGAGTCCTGCGGCTGCGGGCCCGGCTGGTCGGCGGGTTGTTCGGGGGCAGGGCGGTCGGCGGGCCGGTCGGTGCCGGGCTCGCGGCGCTCCTGACCGTCGGACGGGGCGGATCCGGGCGAGGCCCAGCCCGGAGTGTCGTTCATCGTCGCTCCTTCACGGTGCCCGTCCGCGGGTCGCGGCGGCAGGCTGGCAGCCATCGTGCCATGGGGTGGTCGTCGGGGGACCGGCCAAGGTATGGGCTGCACACCTTCAATGGTCCGCCGGATAACGGGCAGACTGACGGCATGGCTGATCAGCACGCGCAATCCGGTGAGGACAGGCGGCCGACCGGTGTACCGGTGATCCGTTGGGAAGAGCCGCCCGAAGGCCCCGTACTGGTTCTGCTCGACCAGACGAGACTGCCCGCCGAGGAGGTCGAACTGGTCTGTACGGACGCGCCGGTGCTGGTGGAGGCGATCCGTTCGCTCGCCGTGCGAGGGGCGCCGCTGCTCGGGATCGCGGGGGCGTACGGTGTCGCGCTCGCGGCCGTGCGGGGGTTCGACGTGGACGACGCCGCCGACGCGCTCGCGGCGGCCCGGCCCACCGCGGTCAACCTCGCCGTCGGGGTGCGCAGGGCGCAGGCCGCCTACCGGGCGGAGCTGGCCGGGGGCGGGGACGCGGGGAAGGCGGCGCAGGCGGCGCTGGCCGCGGCGCGCAAGCTGCACCGCGAGGACGCCGAGGCGAGTGCGCGGATGGCCCAACGGGGGCTGGCGCTCCTGGACGAGCTGCTGCCCGGCGGCGGGCACCGGATCCTCACCCACTGCAACACCGGCTCGCTGGTGTCCGGCGGTGAGGGCACGGCGTTCGCGGTGGCGCTGGCCGCGCACCGCAAGGGGCAGTTGCGGCGGCTGTGGGTGGACGAGACGCGCCCCCTGTTGCAGGGGGCCCGGCTGACGGCGTACGAGGCGGCCCGCAGCGGGATGGCGTACAGCCTGCTGACGGACAACGCGGCGGGGTCGCTGTTCGCGGCGGGTGAGGTGGACGCGGTGCTGATCGGGGCGGACCGGATCGCCGCGGACGGGTCGGTGGCCAACAAGGTCGGCAGCTATCCGCTGGCGGTGCTCGCGCGCTACCACCATGTGCCGTTCATCGTGGTGGCGCCGCTGACGACGGTGGACCCGGAGACGCCGGACGGGGCGTCGATCGAGGTGGAGCAGCGGCCCGGGTTCGAGGTGACCGAGGTGACCGCGCCGCAGGTGCCGGTGAGCGGGCCGGGCGGCGGGATTCCGGTGGCGCCGCTGGGGACGCAGGCGTACAACCCCGCCTTCGACGTGACGCCGCCGGAGCTGGTGACGGCGATCGTGACGGAGGCGGGAGTGGTGTCGCCGGTGACGGCCGAGGCGCTGGCCGAGCTGTGCGCCGGGGCGGGGGAGGTGACACTCGGCTGAGGAGGGATGCGCGCTGAGTGCCGGCGGGCGGACCGTCGGCGCGTACAGCCGCACTCGAGTTCGAGGGACGAGGGCAGACAGTAGTGACCCGGTACGACTATCGTCACAGGCCAGTGACCCTTCTCACCAGCGCCCCGGTCACTGTTACGAGAATGGGATGATGTCGTTTATGAAGGGACGAGTCCTTGTCGTCGACGACGACACCGCACTGGCCGAGATGCTCGGCATCGTGCTGCGTGGTGAAGGTTTTGAGCCGTCTTTCGTAGCCGACGGCGACAAGGCGCTGGCCGCTTTCCGTGAAGCCAAGCCCGATCTTGTACTGCTCGACCTGATGCTGCCCGGACGGGACGGCATCGAGGTGTGCCGTCTGATCCGGGCCGAGTCGGGCGTACCGATCGTCATGCTCACGGCCAAGAGCGACACCGTCGACGTCGTCGTGGGCCTGGAGTCGGGCGCGGACGACTACATCGTGAAGCCGTTCAAGCCCAAGGAGCTGGTCGCCCGGATCCGGGCGCGGCTGCGGAGGTCGGAGGAGCCGGCGCCGGAGCAGCTCGCCATAGGTGACCTGGTCATCGACGTGGCCGGGCACTCGGTGAAGCGCGACGGGCAGTCGATCGCGCTGACGCCGCTGGAGTTCGACCTGCTGGTCGCGCTCGCCCGCAAGCCGTGGCAGGTGTTCACCCGCGAGGTCCTGCTGGAGCAGGTGTGGGGCTACCGGCACGCCGCCGACACCCGCCTGGTCAACGTGCACGTCCAGCGGCTGCGCTCGAAGGTCGAGAAGGACCCGGAGCGCCCGGAGATCGTGGTGACCGTCCGAGGTGTCGGTTACAAGGCGGGACCGAGCTGACATGTCGCGTGACAGTGCCGCTTCGGCGCCCGGACAGTCCGGGACCCGCGCGGGGCGGCCTGTCGGCCGGGGGACGACAGGCTCTCGTTGGGGACGTTTCCTGGAGGGCGGGCTGCTCCAGGGCGGGGTCCAGGGCAGCCCGGTCCTTAGGCTCTTCATGCGCTGGGTGCGCCGGCCGCTGCTGCCCGTCATGCGGCTGTGGCGGCGCAACATCCAGCTCAAGGTCGTGGTCACCACCCTGCTGATGTCGCTGGGTGTTGTGCTGCTGCTGGGCTTCGTCGTGATCGGGCAGGTGCGCAACGGCCTGCTCGACGCCAAGGTGAAGGCCTCGCAGAGCCAGGCCACCGGTGGCTTCGCGGCGGCCAAGCAGAAGGCCGACGAGGAGGCGGCCGGGGTCGGTGACGACCCCACCACCGCGGACGGCCGCTCCGAGCAGAACGTCATCCAGTGGATGAGCGATCTCGTGGAGTCGCTCTCCAGCGGCGGCCAGGGCGCCTTCGAGGTGGTCACCCTGCCCACCGGCGGCGACAGCGGCGGCGGGCGCGGCCCGCGCGCCTCCAACTACGTCGACCCCAACGCCAGCGTGCCCGAGGATCTGCGGGAGCGGATCGACGGCGACACCGGCGCGGCGCAGAGCTACACGCGCATCATCTACAACGCCGACAAGGAGTCCCAGCCGGCCCTGGTCATCGGCAAGCAGGTCAACGACCCGAACAACAACCCGTACCAGCTGTACTACCTCTTCCCGCTCACTCAGGAGGAGAAGTCGCTGAGCCTGGTCAAGGGCACCCTCGCGACCGCGGGGCTGTTCGTGGTCGTGCTGCTCGGCGCCATCGCCTGGCTCGTCGTGCGCCAGGTGGTCACGCCGGTGCGGATGGCGGCCGGGATCGCCGAGCGGCTGTCCGCCGGACGCCTCCAGGAGCGGATGAAGGTCACCGGCGAGGACGACATCGCCCGGCTCGGTGAGGCCTTCAACAAGATGGCGCAGAACCTCCAGCTCAAGATCCAGCAGCTGGAGGAGCTGTCGCGGATGCAGCGCCGGTTCGTCTCCGACGTCTCGCACGAACTGCGGACACCCCTGACGACCGTACGGATGGCCGCCGACGTCATCCACGAGGCGCGGGAGGACTTCGACCCCGTGACCGCGCGGTCGGCGGAACTCCTCGCCGACCAGGTCGACCGCTTCGAGTCGCTCCTCGCCGACCTGCTGGAGATCAGCCGGTTCGACGCGGGCGCGGCGGCGCTGGAGGCCGAGCCGATCGACCTGCGCGAGGTCGTCCGCCGGGTGGTCAGCGGCGCCGAGCCGCTCGCCGAGCGCAAGGGCACGACGATAAGGGTGGCGGGCGATCAGCAGCCCGTGATCGCCGAGGCCGACGCCCGGCGCCTGGAGCGGGTGCTGCGCAATCTCGTGGTCAACGCCGTGGAGCACGGCGAGGGCCGGGACGTGGTGGTCAAGCTCGCCTCGGCGGGTGGCGCGGTCGCGGTCGCGGTCCGCGACTACGGCATCGGGCTCAAGCCCGGCGAGGCCACGCGCGTCTTCAGCCGCTTCTGGCGGGCCGACCCGGCACGCGCGCGCACCACCGGCGGCACGGGTCTGGGGCTCTCCATCGCTCTGGAGGACGCCCGGCTGCACGGCGGCTGGCTGCAGGCCTGGGGCGAGCCCGGTGGCGGTTCGCAGTTCCGGCTGACGCTGCCGCGGACGGCGGACGAGCCGCTCAGGGGCTCCCCGATACCGCTGGAGCCGAAGGACTCGCGCCGCAACCGCGGACTCGACGACGCCGGCCTGCCGAGGGGCGAGAAGAGCGCCACCGTACCGGCGCAGCAGACGGGCGAGGCGGCCTCGATGCCGTCGCGCGACCCGATAGCGCAGCAGCTGGCCTCGGTGGCCGCCCCCACGGCCGACCCGACGGCGCTGCCCGGGAACGGCGCCCGTGTGGTGCCCCGCCCCGGCGCGGCACCGCGACGACAGGACGACGCGCCCACCGGGGAGGGGGCGCGTGGTGAGGACACCGGGTCGACGGAGGGCCCGAGCAGGCAAGGGGAGGCATTTCGTGGCCGCTGACCGCGAGGGGGGCACCCGGCACGGGCCGGTGCGCGCGGTGGCGTACGTCGCCTGTGGCGCCGTACTGCTGGTGGGGTGCGCGTCGATGCCCGACAGCGGGGATCTGAGCGGGGTGGACTCCACCGCGCGCCAGGACACCCAGGTGCGGGTGTTCGCGGTGCCGCCGTCCGAGGACGCCACGCCCACCCAGCTGGTGCAGGGCTTCCTGGAGGCGCTGACCAGCGACGACCCGAACTACGAGATCGCCAGTCAGTACCTGACGACCCAGGCGGCGAAGGACTGGCGGCCGAAGACGGGCACGACGGTGCTCGCGGACGGTCCGGACGCCTTCGAGCTGCCCCGCTCACGGGGTCGGGAGGACGACGGGGAGACCTCGTTCACGCTGAGCGGCGCCAAGGTCGCCACCGTGGACGAGCAGCAGTCGTACGCCTCCGCGGACGGCGTGTACGAGGAGCTGCTGCACCTCGCCCAGGACCCGAAGACCAAGCAGTGGCGCATCGACGAGCTGCCCGAGGGCGTGGTCATGGGCCAGGGCGACTTCGAGCGCAACTACACGTCCGTCAACAAGTACTACTTCGCCTCGAACACCCTGGCCGGCGGGACCCGCCAGACGGCGGCGGTCGCCGACCCCGTGTACGTCCGGGAGCGCGTCGACCCCATGACGCAGATGGTGCGGTCCCTGCTGAACGGGCCGACCAGCTGGCTGAGCCCGGTGGTCCGGACGAGCTTCCCCACGGGTACGGCGCTGAGGAAGGGCGTCACCACGCTCACCCCGGACGAGCAGAACAAGCTGACCGTCCCGCTGAACGACAAGGCAGCCCGGGTCGGCCTGAGCAAGTGCACCGAGATGGCCGCGCAGCTCCTGTTCACCCTGCGCAGCCTGAGCCCGTCGGTGGAGGAGGTCGAGCTGGAGTCGGGCGACAGGACCCTGTGCTCGCTCTCCGCGGACCGGGCCGAGGCGACGGCGTCGCGCGGCTCCACGGAGCACGTCGACCACCTCTACTTCGTCGACCACGAGCACCGGCTGGTGCGGATGGCCGCCGAGGACGGCGTCAGCACCCCCGAGGTGGTGCCGGGCGCGCTCGGCGAGGGACAGACGCAGCTGCGGGCCGTGGCCGTCTCGCGGGACGAGGAGATGGCCGCCGGCGTCACCCAGGACGGCAAGCAGCTCTACGTGGGCTCGCTGGTGTCGGGAGGGTCGCTCGGCGAGCCCGTCCTGCGCAGCACCGGCAGGACCGCCGAGGACCGGCTGACGGCGCCCAGCTGGGACGCCCGGCACGATCTGTGGGTGGCCGACCGCAACCCCGACGCCGCGAGGCTGCTCCTGCTGGAGAACGGCGCGGGCGAACCGCTGGAGGTGCGGACGCCGGGACTGGACGGGCGCATCGAGTCGGTGCGCGTGGCCGCGGACGGGGTGCGGATCGCGCTCGTCGTCTCCCGGGGCGAGACCTCTTCCCTGCTGGTCGGGCGGATCGAGCGGGAGACCAAGCCGGGGGACGACCTGCCGACCGTGTCGGTGATGGAACTGCGCTCGGCGACACCGGCGTTGGAGGAGGTCACCACCGTCTCGTGGGCGGGCGACAGCCGTCTGGTGGTGGTCGGGCGCGAGGAGGACGGCGTCCAGACCGTGCGCTACGTCCAGGTCGACGGATCCGTGCCGGAGGGGCCGACGCCCGCGGCGCTGACCGGGGCCAAGGAGATCGCCGCGGCGGAGGACGACCGGGTGCCGCTGGTGGCCTACTCCGAGGACGGCATCGTGCGGCTCAAGGCCGGGGCCCAGTGGCAGAAGGTGGTCACCGACGGGACGGCTCCGGTCTATCCGGGGTGAGTCCCGCGGCAGCACGGGTGAACGGCCGTCCCTGCGGGGCGGCCGTTCCGCATTTCCGGCCCTCGTATTGCCCCGGCTTTCCGGTCATCTTTTCCGAACGGTTCGGCACGGCTGTGACCAGGCATTTCTCTGGGGCTCGGAGTGGGCCGGCGGATGTTGTCCACAGGGGTGGCCGGTGGTCGCCGGGGTTGGCACAGTGGTGGGCATGCGGGTGGGTGTGCGGGACTGGTGGCGGGACATCTCGGATCTGGTGCTGCCGGCCGAGTGCGCGGGCTGCGGGCGTCCTCGTACGGTGCTCTGTCCGGCGTGCCGCAGGGCGCTGGGCGGTATGGCGTCGGGCGGTGCGGCGCCGTGCCGGGTGCGGCCGGAGCCGGAGCCGGCCGGGCTGCCGGTCGTGCACGCGGCCGCCCGGTACGGGGACGCGGTGCGGGCCGTGCTGCTGGCCCACAAGGAGCGGGGCGCCCTGGCCCTTGCGGCGCCGCTGGGGGCCGCGCTGGCGGGGGCGGTGCGGGCGGGTACGGGGGGCGCGGTTCGGGCGGGCGGTGAACGGGGCGGCGGTTACGGGGGCGGCGACGCGCTTCGGGAGTGCGGGGGCGGGGGTGGCGGTTACGGGGGCGGCTGCGACGGGGCCGCTTGCGATGAGGTCGGCGGTGGTCTGGCACTGCGGGCACGGGGGCGCGGGGAGTGCCGGGCGGTGGACCAACCGGGTGGGCGGGTTCGGCCGGTGCTGCTGGTGCCGGTGCCCTCGGCGCGCCGGGCCGTGCGGGCGCGGGGGCATGATCCCGCGCGGCGGATCGCGCTCGCCGCGGCGGCCGAACTGCGCCGGGCCGGGACACCGGCACGGGTGCTGGCCGTGCTGCGGCAGCGGCGGGCCGTGGCCGACCAGTCGGGGCTCAACTCCCGGCAGCGGCTGGACAATCTGGCCGGCGCGCTCGTCGTGGCGCCCGGCGGGGGCCGGCTGCTGGGCGACGGGCCGGTCGTGCTCGTGGACGACCTGATGACCACCGGCGCCTCTTTGGCGGAGGCGGCGCGCGCGGTGCGGGAGGGCGTGGCGCTCGGGTGGGCGGACGGGTCTCGGGCGCGGCGGCCGGAACGCCTCGGCGAGGAGAGAAGGGCGGTGTGTTTCGCGGCAACTCGGGAAGACAGAGGGGAACGGAGTACGGAAGCGACGGGCGAGACGGTACGGAGGCACGGAGTGCCGGGAATGGCGGGCAGTATCCGCCCTGGTGGCGTGTTGTGCGCGGCGGTCGTCGCGGCCACGCCGGATGCTTTCGAAATAAACCGGAACTGACTGCGAACTTGCATCGTTGCAGGTTATGAGAGCGCTAATTCACCTGAACGGAGGTACACCGCTGTAGAGGGTGACGACATCCGTCCGGGCGAGATATGTTCAGTTGAGAGAGAAAGGCGCAGGCCATCGCTCTCACAACTGAATGAAGGCTGCGGGTTTTCCGTATTCACCCGAGCCGCCGGGGTGGAGATCTCGCCCGTGGGGGAGGAGGAGGTGGAAGTCACCGAGTCCGAGGTTCCGGGGATCACCGGAGCCTGGTGCAAAAAGGGAGATGCTCCGCCGCTGGAGCGGAGCGATCCGGGAACGGAGTTCTGCGTGGACATCGTCGTCAAGGGCCGCAAGACCGAGGTGCCCGAGCGGTTCCGCAAGCACGTGGCCGAGAAGCTGAAGCTGGAGAAGATCCAGAAGCTCGACGGCAAGGTGATCAGCCTCGACGTCGAGGTGTCCAAGGAGCCGAACCCCCGACAGGCCGACCGCAGTGACCGAGTGGAGATCACGCTCCGCTCCCGCGGTCCGGTGATCCGGGCGGAGGCGGCGGCAAACGACCCGTACGCGGCGCTGGACCTGGCCGCGGAGAAGTTGGACGCACGACTGCGCAAGCAGCACGACAAGCGTTACTCACGCCGAGGCTCGCGACGGCTGACGGCGGCCGAGGTCCCGGACCACGTTCCGGGCGCGGCGACGCTCAACGGGAACGGCCACGCCTTCCAGGAGGAAGAGTCGGACGGCGTTCCCACCAAGAAGATCGGCTCGCTGGAAGTGAAGGGCGAGGGACCCCTCATCGTGCGCGAGAAGACGCACGTCGCTTCCCCCATGACCCTTGACCAGGCCCTCTACGAGATGGAACTGGTCGGGCACGACTTCTACCTGTTCGTCGACTCCGAGACGAAGGAACCGAGTGTCGTCTACCGGCGGCACGCCTACGACTACGGCGTCATCCACCTCAACACCGACCCGATGGTCGCGGAGGCGGACGCCCACGCGGCCGGTGGCACGCTGGGCGGCTGATCCCACCCGGCTGACGGAATGACCGGGTGCCCCTGGAGCGCGCTTGTGCGCCCCCAGGGGCACCGGTGTGCGACCACTTCACACCCCGCTCCGTCACCGCGGTGTCGTCCGGGCATGAAATCATGGCCGCACCGGCCCAACCGGTGGGCCGCTGCCTTGGGTTGGCGATGGCACCTGACCAGCCACAGCCTTCAGGGGGAGGAACGATGGCGGACACCTTCGGACCGATGCGGGACCAGAGTGCCGACGGCGACGTCGTCGGCATGCGCCCGGACACGGGCACTCCACGCAAGGAGCCGATCAGAGTCCTCGTCGTCGACGACCACGCCCTCTTCCGCCGCGGACTGGAGATCGTGCTCGCGGCCGAGGAGGACATCCAGGTCGTGGGCGAGGCCGGGGACGGCGCCGAGGCCGTGGACAAGGCGGCCGACCTGCTGCCCGACATCGTGCTGATGGACGTGCGGATGCCCAAGCGGGGCGGGATCGAGGCGTGCACCTCCATCAAGGAGGTCGCACCCAGCGCCAAGATCATCATGCTGACGATCAGTGACGAGGAGGCCGACCTCTACGAGGCGATCAAGGCGGGTGCGACCGGGTACCTGCTCAAGGAGATCTCCACCGACGAGGTGGCCACCGCCATCCGCGCGGTCGCCGACGGGCAGTCGCAGATCAGCCCGTCCATGGCGTCGAAGCTGCTCACCGAGTTCAAGTCGATGATCCAGCGGACGGACGAGCGCCGGCTGGTCCCCGCTCCGCGGCTGACCGACCGTGAGCTGGAGGTGCTCAAGCTGGTCGCCACGGGAATGAACAACCGTGACATCGCCAAGGAGTTGTTCATCTCCGAGAACACCGTGAAGAACCATGTGCGCAACATCCTGGAGAAGCTGCAGCTGCACTCCAGGATGGAGGCCGTGGTCTACGCGATGCGGGAGAAGATCCTCGAGATCCGCTAGCTCTACCGGGACGGCCGGGAAGGCCCGCGGATCAGGCCGTCAGGCCGGTGAGCGTGCGGGCGAGCGGCTCGCGTAGTTCGGGCGCGTCGACCCGCTCCACACGGACGTCCGTGCAGTCCACCCAGCCCGCCGCCTCCACCAGGGCCTGGGCCACCGCGGGGACCGCCTTGGGGCCGTCCAGGGTGACCTGCTTGGCGACCAGCGTGCGGCCCTCGCGCGCCGGGTCCACCCGGCCGACGAGACGGCCCCCCGCCAGCACCGGCATCGCGAAGTAGCCGTGCACCCGCTTCTGCTTGGGCACGTACGCCTCCAGGCGGTGGGTGAAGCCGAAGATCCGCTCGGTACGGGCCCGTTCCCAGATCAGGGAGTCGAACGGGGACAGCAGGGTCGTGCGGTGGCGGCCGCGCGGGGGCTCGGCCAGCGCCGCCGGGTCCGCCCAGGCCGGCTTGGCCCAGCCCCGCACCGCCACCGGGACCAGCCCGGAGTCGGCGATCACCGCGTCCACCTGCTCGCCCTTGAGGCGGTGGTAGTCGGCGATGTCCGCGCGGGTGCCGACGCCGAGGGACTGGCCGGCGAGGCGGACCAGACGCCGCAGGCACTCCGCGTCGTCGAGTTCGTCGTGCAGCAGGGCGGCCGGGACGGCGCGCTCGGCGAGGTCGTAGACCCGCTTCCAGCCGCGGCGCTCCACGCAGACGACCTCGCCGTACATCAGCGCGCGCTCCACGGCGACCTTGGAGCCGGACCAGTCCCACCAGTCGGCGGTCTTCTTCGCGCCGCCCAACTCCGTCGCGGTGAGCGGGCCTTCGCTGGTGAGCTGCTTGATCACCTGCTCGTAGACGCCGTCGGGGAGGTCGTGGCCCCAGTGCGGGCGGTTGCGGTACGCGCGGCGGCGGAAGGCGAAGTGGGGCCACTCCTCGACGGGGAGGATGCAGGCCGCGTGGGACCAGTACTCGAAGGCGTGGGTGTCCTGCCAGTACGCGTTCTCCACCGTGGTGCGGCCCACCGCGCCGAGCCGGGCGTAGGGGATCAGCTCGTGGGAGCGGGCCAGCACCGAGATGGTGTCGAGCTGGACCGCGCCGAGGTGCCTGAGGACACCGCGTACGCCGGATCTGCGGTCGGGGGCGCCGAGGAGACCCTGGGCGCGCAGGGCGATGCGGCGGGCCTCGTCTGCCGAGAGCTCGGTGGTGGGGCGCGGGGTGGTCATGCCTCGCACGATAGGGGGTGGCACTGACAGTCGGCGGTGAGCTGTGGATACCGGGCCGAGGGGCCGGTCCGGCCGGCGGCTCAGACCTTCTGCGGCAGGTAGGGGGCCGTGGAGGGCAGGCCCAGGTCCGAGGGGAGCAGGGAGGCGACCCAGCAGTCGCGGCGGACGCCCTTGTTGTCGACGGCCGAACGCAGGGTGCCTTCCAGGGTGAACCCCGCCCGTTCCGCGACCGCCAGCGAGCCGGCGTTGCCGACCTCGGCCCGCCACTCCAGGCGGTCGATGGCGGCCCGGGTGAAGGACCAGCGGGCGGCGGTCAGCACCGCCTCGACGGTGAAGCCCCGGCCGCGGTGTTCCTTCGCGGTCCAGAAGCCGACCTCGGCCACGCCCGGGGCGCGCATGGTCAGGCCGAGCATGCCGACGAGTTCCTCGCCTCCGGCGAGGAAGACGCCGAAGGTGAACATCGTGCCGTCCGCCCATCCGTCGGGCACGAGCCGGCCGGTGAAGCTCCGGGCGTGCTCGGGCAGGTACGGCGAGGGGATCGTCGTCCAGCGCTGGATGTCGGGATCCTGGGCGGCGCGGTGGACGGCGTCGGCGTCGTCCGGGCCGACCGTGCGCAGCAGGAGGCGGCCGGTGGTCAGGGTCACGGGGTCCATCGGCCGATTCTGCTCGGGGGCCGGTCGAACATGCCAGGTATTTGCCGTGTGTGAGCGAGTGATCACAATTCGCGCAATTCGCGGGCGTCGCGCGGCACCATCCGCGTCGCCCGTCCGTTGTCCCGTCGTAGAGATGTGAAGCGGCGGAGGTTCGCGACAACGGCAGGCCTCCCGGCGTGGCGGGGTCCTCGCATACGATGGCCGTTGCTCAGTCAAGTCAAATGGAAACCGACCGTCCCAGGCCCGACCGGCAAGGAGACCAACCCCCGTGTCCGTCCTCTCGAAGATCATGCGTGCAGGCGAAGGCAAGATCCTGCGCAAGCTGCACCGCATCGCGGACCAGGTCAACTCCATCGAAGAGGACTTCGTCGACCTCTCCGACGCCGAGCTGCGAGCCCTCACCGATGAGTACAAGCAGCGCTACGCCGACGGTGAGACCCTGGACGACCTGCTTCCGGAGGCGTTCGCCACCGTCCGCGAGGCCGCCAAGCGCGCCCTCGGCCAGCGTCACTACGACGTGCAGATCATGGGTGGCGCCGCCCTGCACCTCGGCTACGTGGCCGAGATGAAGACCGGTGAGGGCAAGACCCTCGTCGGCACCCTGCCCGCGTACCTCAACGCGCTGTCCGGCAAGGGCGTTCACCTGATCACGGTCAACGACTACCTGGCCGAGCGCGACTCCGAGATGATGGGCCGGGTCCACAAGTTCCTCGGACTCGAGGTCGGCTGCATCCTCGCGAACATGACGCCGGCCCAGCGCCGCGAGCAGTACGGCTGCGACATCACGTACGGCACGAACAACGAGTTCGGCTTCGACTACCTCCGCGACAACATGGCCTGGTCCCAGGACGAACTCGTCCAGCGCGGCCACAACTTCGCCATCGTCGACGAGGTCGACTCCATCCTGGTCGACGAGGCCCGTACGCCGCTGATCATCTCCGGTCCGGCCGACCAGGCCACCAAGTGGTACGGCGACTTCGCCAAGCTGGTCACCCGCCTGAAGAAGGGCGAGGCGGGCAACCCCCTCAAGGGCCTTGAGGAGACCGGCGACTACGACGTCGACGAGAAGAAGCGCACCGTCGCCATCCACGAGTCCGGTGTCGCCAAGGTCGAGGACTGGCTGGGCATCGACAACCTCTACGAGTCGGTGAACACGCCTCTGGTGGGCTACCTGAACAACGCCATCAAGGCCAAGGAGCTCTTCAAGAAGGACAAGGACTACGTCGTCATCGACGGCGAAGTCATGATCGTCGACGAGCACACCGGCCGTATCCTCGCCGGCCGCCGCTACAACGAGGGCATGCACCAGGCGATCGAGGCGAAGGAAGGGGTGGCGATCAAGGACGAGAACCAGACGCTCGCCACGATCACCCTCCAGAACTTCTTCCGCCTCTACAAGCGCCACGACCACAACGGCAAGGAACAGCCCGGTCTGTGCGGCATGACCGGTACGGCGATGACCGAGGCCGCCGAGTTCCACCAGATCTACAAGCTCGGTGTCGTCCCGATCCCGACCAACAAGCCGATGATCCGCAAGGACCAGTCGGACCTGATCTACCGCACCGAGGTCGCGAAGTTCGAGGCGGTCGTCGACGACATCGTCGAGAAGCACGAGAAGGGCCAGCCGATCCTCGTCGGTACGACGTCGGTCGAGAAGTCCGAGTACCTCTCGCAGCAGCTCAGCAAGCGCGGTGTCCAGCACGAGGTGCTCAACGCCAAGCAGCACGACCGTGAGGCGATCATCGTCGCCCAGGCCGGCCGCAGGGGCGCCGTCACCGTGGCCACCAACATGGCCGGCCGCGGTACGGACATCAAGCTCGGCGGCAACCCCGAGGACCTCGCCGAGGCGGAGCTGCGCCAGCACGGCCTCGACCCCGAGGAGCACATCGAGGAGTGGGCGCACGCGCTGCCCGCCGCGATGGAGAAGGCCGAGCAGGCCGTGAAGGCCGAGAAGGAGGAGGTCGAGGACCTCGGCGGCCTCTACGTCCTCGGCACCGAGCGGCACGAGTCGCGCCGTATCGACAACCAGCTGCGCGGTCGTTCCGGCCGTCAGGGCGACCCGGGCGAGTCCCGCTTCTACCTCTCCCTCGGTGACGACCTGATGCGCCTGTTCAAGGCGCAGATGGTCGAGCGCGTGATGTCCATGGCGAACGTGCCGGACGATGTGCCGATCGAGAACAAGATGGTCACCCGCGCGATCGCGTCCGCCCAGTCGCAGGTCGAGCAGCAGAACTTCGAGACCCGCAAGAACGTCCTGAAGTACGACGAGGTCCTCAACCGCCAGCGCGAGGTCATCTACGGCGAGCGCCGCCGCGTCCTGGAGGGCGAGGACCTGCACGAGCAGATCCAGCACTTCATGGACGACACCATCGACGCGTACGTCTCCGCGGAGACCGCCGAGGGCTTCGCCGAGGAGTGGGACCTGGACCGGCTGTGGGGCGCCTTCAAGCAGCTCTACCCGGTGAAGGTCACCGTCGACGAGCTGGAGGAGGAGGCCGGCGACCGGGCCGGTCTGACCGCCGAGTTCCTCGCCGACTCCATCAAGGACGACATCCACGCCCAGTACGAGGACCGCGAGGCCCAGCTCGGCTCCGAGATCATGCGTGAGCTGGAGCGCCGGGTCGTGCTGTCGGTCCTGGACCGCAAGTGGCGCGAGCACCTCTACGAGATGGACTACCTCCAGGAGGGCATCGGCCTGCGCGCGATGGCGCAGAAGGACCCGCTGGTCGAGTACCAGCGCGAGGGCTTCGACATGTTCACGGCCATGATGGACGGCATCAAGGAGGAGTCCGTCGGCTACCTGTTCAACCTGGAGGTCCAGGTCGAGCAGCAGGTCGAGGAGGTCCCGGTCGAGGACACCAAGCCCAGCATGGAGAAGGCCCAGGACGCGGTTCCCGCGCAGGCGGCCGCGCGTCCGGAGATCCGCGCCAAGGGGCTCGACGCCCCGCAGCGGCGGAACCTGCACCTCTCGGCGCCGACCGTGGACGGCGCGGGCGGCACCGTGGAGAGCGACTGGTCCGACGACGGCGAGCCGGTGCGCTCGGAGGCCGACGGCCTCACGCGCGCGGAGCGGCGCAAGCAGGCCCGTGGCGGCCGTCGCCGCAAGAAGTAGTCGTGTCGCGCCTCTGAGGGCGTCAGGGCCGCAGTGACGGCCGGGAGGGCCGGGTCACCCGAGGGTGCCCGGCCCTTCCGCGTGCCCGACGCGTTGCCCGCCGGACGCCGGACGCCGGACGCCGGACGCCGGACGCCGGACGCGGTGCGCGTTACGCGCCGCGCCCGGCTCAGTCGTCGTCGGCGCCCGGGCGGGCGGGGCCGCCCAGTTCCACCGCCGTGCAGCGCCAGCGCAGGTCGCGGCCCTGTTCCAGGCGGAAGGCCATGGCGCGCAGCCGGTCACCGGCGCCGATGCGGGCGAAGGCCTCGATGGCGCCCGGGGAGGGCACGTAGTAGCCGATGTCGCGGATCACCGGGCAAGCGCCGCCGGTGCCGTCCGCGGCGCGCAGGGGGCCGCGCTCGGCGAGCCAGGCGAGATCGTCGTAGGCGCGTCCGGCGGTGTGCCGGAGCATGTAGTGCACGGGGCGCCGCCCGCTCAGCACGGCGAGGAGGCGGTCGGCGAAGACATCGGTGGGCCGGGGCTGCGGCACGGCCGGCGCGACCGGGCGACGCGGGGTCTGCGCCGGGACGCGAGGCGCGGCCTGGGCGGCGCCGCCGGGGCCCGTGACGGCGTCCTGGGCCCTCTCCGCGAGGGCGACCCCCGCCGTGCCCGCCGAGGCGCTTGCGGGCCCGCCCGCGCCCCCGCCCGGGCCGGCGGCCGGGAGGGGCGGGCCGGCCGGCCTCGTGCGGATGCCGAGGGGACCGGTGCCGCCCGGGTGGCGGGGAGGGGCGCCGCCGGGACGGCGGGTGTCGCGGCGGCCGGGCGGGCGGGCACCGGGGTGGTTCTTCGCCCTCGTCATGACCTTGTTCATGGGGAGCCCCCGTGGGTGGGCCCGGGAGATACCGGGCAGTAACTTGCTGTCGGGGATCTTGTACGGGGGTGGCGGCGGGTGCGGCAAGCCGGGGCGGCGGTACGTCGGGGGGCCCGGAATGTTCACCTATCCGAAGGACACCGGGGGTGCCGGAGCCCGTGGAATCGGGGGCCCGGGGGGTGAGTTCCCGGACCCGGGTCGACGGCCGGGAGGGTGCTGCGGGGAACTCGAAAGGGGACAGCCGCACGTATCCTGAAGGCCCTGCGGCGGGTGCCGCAACGCCCTCTCCGCGCCCCCTCCGGGGCTGTCGCGGAGCCTCCGACCACGAAAGCGGCCAACCATGCGCGTCTACGTCCCCCTGACCCTCACTGGTCTCGCCGAGGCGTACCGGACGGGCGAACTGGGGAGCGGGCCGGCGTACGCGGTGACACCCGCGCTGCGCGAGTGGTACCTCTCCGACGACATCGAGGAACTGGAGTACGCGGCGCTGAACCGGGCCGCGCTGGCGTCCCTGCGGCTGCTGGCGGCGGACCTCGGGGCCGTGCGGCGCCGGGTGGTCGTCGCGGCCGACGTGCCCGACGGGGCGGCCGCCGCCCCCGACGGGGGACCGGACCCGGAGGCCCTCGGCGAGGTGCTGATGGCCGCCGCGGTGCCGCTGGCCAAGGCGGCCGCGGTGCACGTCGACGGCGGGGACGCGGAGGCGGACGTGGCCGCGGCCGCGCGGGCGCTCGCGGCCGCGGACGACGGGGACGACGACGCCCGGTCCGTCGTGGACGGGGCCGAGGACCACGAACTGCTCTGGTACGCGACCCAGGAGATCCCGAGCCTGGTCGCCCCCGCCGGCTGAGCCCGACTCCCTCCCGCATCCTGCCCTTGACCTGCGGTTCTCTTGATTGTCAGTGGGGCCGGGTACGTTTTGTGCATGGGGAAGCGAGAAGGGGCGCACATCGTCTGGGACTGGAACGGGACGCTGTTCCACGACAACGACGCGATCATCGGGGCCACGAACGCGGCCTTCGGCGAGCTGGGGCTCGCCCCGATCACGATGGAGCAGTACCGGGCGCTGTACTGCGTGCCGGTACCCAAGTTCTACGAGCGGCTGATGGGCCGGCTGCCCACGGACGCCGAGTGGGAGGTCATGGACGGGACCTTCCACCGCCACTACGCCGAGCACCGTACGCGGTGCGCCCTGACCGAGGGCGTCACCGAGCTGCTCACGGGCTGGGGCGCGGGCGGGCACAGCCAGTCGATCCTCAGCATGTACGTGCACGACGAGCTGGTGCCGCTGGTGCGCGGGTTCGGCATCGAGACGCACTTCGTACGGGTGGACGGGCGGACCGGACCGTCCGGGGGCAGCAAGGCCGAGCACATGGTGCGCCACCTCGGCGCGCTGACCGGGGTGGACCCGGCGCGGACGGTCGTGATCGGGGACGCGGCCGACGACGCCGTGGCCGCGCTGCACGTGGGGGCGCGGGCCGTGCTGTACACCGGGGGATCGCACAGCCGGGCCAGTCTGGAGGGCGCGGGGGTGCCCGTGGTGGACACGTTGGAGGAGGCCGTGGCGGAGGCGGCGCGGCTCGCGGCGTAGCCGTCGGAACCGGGGCTGGAACAAGGGGCGGGACAAGGACCGGGACAAGGGGCCGGAATCGGACGGTCCGGGGTGGGCGAGCGGATGCGGACCCGTTCCGGGACTGTGCAGAACGTCAAACTTCGACCCCCGGTTTTGTACACATACGGCTCATGACGGGCCCCCGGTAATCAGCGATAGCCTGGTGGCGTGATCAGCGCGATAGCTCGCGGGGGCGTTGTTGCCCCTGCCCTGCGCCCGGCGAGCACGGACGACATCCGTGGCCGGGCGGCGGTCGCTGGTCTTCGCGAGCGGGGTGGGGACAAGAGGGTCCCCACGGTGACGCGCGAGCCCTCGGTGACGGCAGCGCGCAGCGCGGCGCCACATCCGTCGAGCACGGCGACATTGGCTGATATCCCCCCGCTCGTCTCACCTCGCGGCATAGCGTCGAAGCAGACCGGACACCCCGCGTCGCGACGTTGTGCCGGAGGGGACGAGACCGTACTTCCTTCAACGTCACGCAACGGCGCGCGACAGGAGCCAGAGGACAATGCAGACCAAGCTGGACGAAGCAAAGGCCGAGCTGCTGGAGAGGGCCGCTCGGGTAGCTGAGAACAGCCCGGTCGGGGGGCACCTTCCGACCGGGACCACGGGCGAGGGCACCCCGGACCGGGACACCGTGCTCTCGTTCCTCCAGCGTTACTACCTGCACACCGCCCCGGAGGACCTCGCCGACCGGGACCCGGTCGACGTCTTCGGAGCCGCCTACTCGCACTACCGGCTGGCCGAGACCCGACCGCAGGGAACGGCCAACGTGCGGGTCCACACCCCGACCGTCGAGGAGAACGGCTGGACGTGCAGCCACTCCGTCGTCGAGGTCGTCACCGACGACATGCCCTTCCTGGTCGACTCGGTCACCAACGAGCTGACCCGTCAGGGGCGGGGCATCCACGTCGTCATCCACCCCCAGGTCGTCGTCCGCCGCGATGTCACCGGCAGGCTCGTCGAGGTGCTGCCCACCCCGCCGGCCGCCGCCGAGCGCCCGCACGACACGCACACCGAGTCCTGGATCCACGTCGAGATCGACCGGGAGACCGACCGCGCCGACCTCAAGCAGATCACCGCCGATCTGCTGCGCGTCCTGTCCGACGTCCGCGAGGCCGTCGAGGACTGGGAGAAGATGCGGGACGCCGCGGTTCGCCTCTCCGAGGACCTGGCCCAGGAGCATGTCCCCGGCGACCTGCCCGCCGCCGAGGTCGAGGAGGCCCGCGAGCTGCTCCAGTGGCTCGGCGCCGACCACTTCACCTTCCTCGGCTACCGCGAGTACGAGCTGCGCGAGGACGACTCGCTCGCCGCCGTGCCCGGCACCGGCCTCGGCATCCTGCGCTCCGACCCGCACCACGCCGGCGACGACGCCCACCCCGTCAGCCCCTCCTTCGAGCGGCTGCCCGCCGACGCCCGCGCCAAGGCGCGCGAGCACAAGCTGCTGGTCCTCACCAAGGCCAACAGCCGCGCCACCGTCCACCGGCCGTCGTACCTGGACTACATCGGTGTGAAGAAGTTCGACGCCGACGGCAACGTCGTCGGTGAGCGGCGCTTCCTCGGACTGTTCTCCTCCGCCGCCTACACCGAGTCCGTCCGGCGCGTCCCGGTCATCCGGCGCAAGGTCGACGACGTCCTCCGGCGCGCCGGCTTCTCGCCCAACAGCCACGACGGGCGCGACCTGCTCCAGATCCTGGAGACCTACCCGCGCGACGAGCTCTTCCAGACACCCGTCGACGAGCTCCAGACGATCGTCACCAGCGTGCTCTACCTCCAGGAGCGCCGGCGCCTCAGGCTCTACCTGCGCCAGGACGAATACGGGCGCTACTACTCCGCCCTCGTCTACCTGCCCCGCGACCGCTACACCACCGGGGTGCGGCTGCGGATCATCGACATCCTGAAGGAGGAACTCGGCGGCACCAGCGTCGACTTCACCGCCTGGAACACCGAGTCGATCCTGTCCCGGCTGCACTTCGTGGTCCGGGTCCCGCAGGGCACCGAGCTGCCGCAGCTCAGCGAAGCCGACAAGGAGCGCATCGAGGCCCGCCTGGTCGAGGCCGCCCGCTCCTGGGCCGACGGCTTCGCCGAGGCGCTCAACGCCGAACTCGGCGAGGAGCGGGCCGCGGAACTGCTGCGCCGCTACGGCAACGGCTTCCCCGAGGGCTACAAGGCCGACCACACCCCGCGCGCCGCGGTCGCCGACCTGGTCCACCTCGAACGGCTCGGCGAGGAGAAGAACTTCGCGCTCAGCCTGTACGAGCCGGTCGGCGCCGCCCCCGAGGAGCGCCGCTTCAAGATCTACCGCAAGGGCCCGGCGATCTACCTCTCCGCCGTCCTGCCCGTGCTCAACCGGCTCGGCGTCGAGGTCATCGACGAGCGGCCCTACGAACTGCGCTCCTCGGACCGCACGTCGGCCTGGATCTACGACTTCGGCCTGCGCATGCCGAAGTCGCAGAACGGCGGCGACTACGGCGGCGACGACGCCCGCGAGCGCGTCCAGGAGGCGTTCTCCGCGACCTGGACCGGACAGGCCGAGAACGACGGCTTCAACGCGCTGGTGCTGGCCGCCGGGCTGACCTGGCGGCAGGCGATGGTGCTGCGCGCCTACGCCAAGTACCTGCGCCAGGCCGGTTCCACCTTCAGCCAGGACTACATGGAGGACACCCTCCGCAACAACGTCCACACCACCCGGCTGCTCGTCTCGCTGTTCGAGGCGCGGATGTCGCCGGACCGCCAGCGCGCCGGCCGCGAGATCGTGGACGCCCTGCTGGAGGAGCTCGACGCGGCCCTGGACCAGGTGGCCAGCCTCGACGAGGACCGGATTCTCAGGTCCTTCCTCACCGTGATCAAGGCGACCCTGCGGACCAACTTCTTCCAGGAGGCGACGGGCGGCCGCCCGCACGACTACGTCTCCATGAAGTTCGACCCGCAGGCCATCCCCGACCTGCCGGCGCCGCGTCCGGCGTACGAGATCTGGGTGTACTCGCCGCGGGTCGAGGGCGTGCATCTGAGGTTCGGCAAGGTCGCGCGCGGCGGTCTGCGCTGGTCCGACCGGCGTGAGGACTTCCGGACCGAGATCCTCGGCCTGGTCAAGGCGCAGATGGTGAAGAACACCGTCATCGTGCCGGTCGGCGCCAAGGGCGGCTTCGTCGCCAAGCACCTCCCCGACCCCTCGGTGGACCGGGACGCCTGGCTGGCCGAGGGCATCGCCAGCTACAAGACGTTCATCTCGGCGCTGCTCGACATCACCGACAACATGGTGGCCGGCGAGGTCGTGCCCCCGGCGGACGTGGTCCGCCACGACGAGGACGACACTTACCTGGTCGTCGCCGCCGACAAGGGCACCGCGACCTTCTCCGACATCGCCAACGGGGTCGCCGAGCAGTACAACTTCTGGCTCGGTGACGCCTTCGCCTCCGGCGGTTCGGCCGGCTATGACCACAAGGGCATGGGCATCACCGCCCGCGGTGCCTGGGAGTCCGTCAAGCGGCACTTCCGCGAGCTGGGTGTGGACACGCAGAGCGAGGACTTCACGGTCGTCGGCATCGGCGACATGTCCGGTGACGTGTTCGGCAACGGCATGCTGCTCAGCGAGCACATCCGGCTGGTCGCGGCCTTCGACCACCGGCACATCTTCATCGACCCCGTCCCGGACGCGGCCACCGGCTACGCCGAGCGCCGCCGCCTGTTCGAGCTGCCGCGCTCCAGCTGGGCCGACTACGACACCGACCTGATCTCGGCCGGCGGCGGGGTCTTCCCGCGCAGCGCCAAGGCCATCCCGGTCAACGCCCACATCCGCGAGGCCCTCGGCATCGAGGGCAAGGTGTCCAAGATGACGCCGGCCGAGCTGATGAAGGCGATCCTCCAGGCGCCGGTGGACCTGCTGTGGAACGGCGGCATCGGCACGTACGTCAAGGCGTCCACCGAGTCCAACGCGGACGTCGGCGACAAGGCCAACGACGCCATCCGGGTGGACGGCGCGGACCTGCGCGTCCAGGTCGTCGGCGAGGGCGGCAACCTCGGGCTGACCCAGCTCGGCCGGATCGAGTTCGCCCGGCAGGGTGGCAAGATCAACACCGATGCCATCGACAACAGCGCGGGCGTGGACACCTCCGACCACGAGGTGAACATCAAGATCCTGCTGAACGCGCTGGTGACCGAGGGCGACATGACCGTCAAGCAGCGCAACAAGCTGCTCGCGGAGATGACCGACGAGGTCGGCCGGCTGGTGCTGCGCAACAACTACGCGCAGAACACGGCCATCGCCAACGCGCTCGCCCAGTCCAAGGACATGCTCCACGCCCAGCAGCGCTACATGCGCCACCTGGTCCGCGAGGGCCACCTCGACCGGGCCCTGGAGTTCCTGCCCACCGACCGCCAGATCCGTGAGCGGCTCGGTGCCGGGGACGGCCTCACCGGCCCGGAGACGGCCGTACTGCTCGCGTACACGAAGATCACGGTCGCCGAGGAGCTGCTGCACACCTCACTGCCGGACGACCCGTACCTGAGCACGCTGCTGCACGCGTACTTCCCGAGCGCGCTGCGCGAGCGGTTCCCCGAGTACCTGGTCAGCCACCCGCTGCGCCGTGAGATCACCACGACCGTGCTGGTCAACGACACGGTCAACACCGGTGGTACGACCTATCTGCACCGGCTGCGCGAGGAGACCGGTGCCTCGCTGGAGGAGATCGTCCGGGCGCAGACCGTGGCCCGCGCGATCTTCCGCTCGGGCCCGGTGTGGGACGCGGTCGAGGCGCTCGACAACCAGGTCGAGGCCGGGGTCCAGACCCGGATCCGGCTGCACTCCCGGCGCCTGGTCGAGCGCGGCACGCGCTGGCTGCTCAACAACCGGCCGCAGCCGCTCCAGCTCGCCGACACCATCGACTTCTTCGGCGAGCGGGTGGAGCAGGTGTGGCAGCAGCTGCCGAACCTGCTGCGCGGCGCGGACCTGGAGTGGTACCAGCAGATCTTCGACGAACTGGTCGCCGTCGGCGTCCCGGACGCGCTGGCCACCAAGGTCGCCGGGTTCTCCTCGGCCTTCCCGGCGCTCGACATCGTCTCGGTGGCCGACCGCATGGACAAGGAGCCGCTGGACGTCGCCGAGGTCTACTACGACCTCGCCGACCGGCTGCACATCTCCCAGCTGATGGACCGCATCATCGAGCTGCCCCGCAACGACCGCTGGCAGTCGATGGCCCGCGCCTCCATCCGCGAGGACCTCTACGCCGCCCACGCGGCGCTGACCTCGGACGTGCTGGCCGTCGGCAACGGCACCTCCACACCGGAGCAGCGCTTCAAGGCGTGGGAGGAGAAGAACGCGGCGATCCTCGGCCGGGCGCGCACCACCCTGGAGGAGATCCAGGGCTCGGACGCCTTCGACCTCGCCAACCTGTCGGTGGCGATGCGGACGATGCGCACCCTGCTGCGGACGCACTCGTAGCGGACACGACGAAGGGCGCCCCGGACCGTCACGGTCCGGGGCGCCCTTCGTCGTCACAGGCGCCGTCAGGCGGGCTGGGGCTCGGCCGTCGCGGCCGGCTTCGGCTTGGGCTTCGGCTTCGCCCGGGGCTTCTTGTCGCCGGTGAAGGTCTCGTACTCCCTCAGGACGTCCTCGGTGGGGCCGTCCATGCGCAGCTCGCCGCGCTCCAGCCACAGCACCCGGTCGCAGGTGTCCCGGATCGACTTGTTGTTGTGGCTGACCAGGAACACCGTGCCCGCGTGCTTGCGCAGCTCGCGGATGCGGGCCTCGGAGCGCTTCTGGAAGGAGCGGTCGCCGGTGGCCAGGGCCTCGTCGATCAGGAGGACGTCGTGGTCCTTGGCGGCGGCGATGGAGAAGCGCAGCCGGGCGCCCATGCCGGAGGAGTAGGTGCGCATCGGCAGGGTGATGAAGTCGCCCTTCTCGTTGATCCCGGAGAAGTCGACGATCTCCTGGTAGCGCTCCTTGATCTGCTCCCGGGACATGCCCATGGCCAGGCCGCCGAGGTGGACGTTGCGCTCCCCGGTCAGGTCGCCCATCAGGGCCGCGTTCACGCCGAGCAGGGAGGGCTGGCCGTCGGTGTAGATGGCGCCGCTCTCCACCGGCAGCAGCCCCGCGACCGCCTTGAGCAGTGTCGACTTCCCGGAGCCGTTGGTGCCGATCAGCCCGATGGCCTCGCCCTTGTAGGCGACGAAGGACACCTCCCGCACGGCGTGCACGGTACGCACGCCCGCCGCCTTCTCGGACTGCTTGCGGCGCAGGATGCGGTTGAGGGCGGCGGTGGCGGAACCGCGGCCGGATCCGGTGCCGTTGACGCGGTAGACGATGTCGACGCGGTCGGCGATGACGGTGGGGCTCTGTTCCTCGGTGTTCTCAGCCACGGCCGTACGTCTCCTCAGCCTTCCAGAAGTAGATGAATCCGCCGACTCCGGCGAGCAGCGCCCAGCCCGCGGCGAGCGCCCACACGTGCGCCGGGAGCTGGCTCGCGTGGAAGCTGTCGATCAGCGCGAAGCGCATGAGGTCGATGTAGACGGCGGGCGGGTTGGCCTGGAGCACCGGGCCCACCCAGGACGGCCAGTCCTGGTGCTTGGTCAGCAGGTGGTCGATGCTCCACATCACGCCCGAGGTGTACATCCAGGTGCGCAGCACGAACGGCATCAGCTGGGCGATGTCCGGGGTCCGCGCGCCCACCCGGGCCATGATCATGGAGACGCCCGCGTTGAAGGTGAACTGGAGGACCAGCACCGGGAGGGCGAGCAGCCAGGACGCGGCGACCGGCACGCCGAAGGCGAGCAGGATGACGGCCAGGGCGCCCATCGAGAACAGCAGCTGCTGGAGCTGCTGGAGGCAGAACGAGATCGGCAGCGCGGCCCGCGGGAAGTGCAGGGCGCGCACCAGGCCGAGGTTGCCGGAGATGGCGCGGGTGCCGGCGAGGATCGAGCTCTGGGTGAAGGTCCAGATGAACACGCCCGTGACGAGGAACGGGACGTAGTCCGGGACGCCGTCCTTGGTGCCCAGCAGCACGCCGAAGATCAGGAAGTAGACGGCCGCGTTCAGCAGCGGGTTCATGATCTGCCAGAGCTGGCCGAGCTTGGCCTGGCTGTACTGGGCGGTGAGCTTGGCGGTGGAGAACGCGGCGATGAAGTGGCGCCGGGCCCACAGCTGGCGGACGTACTCGGGCAGGGTCGGGCGGGCGCCGCTGACCGCGAGGCCGTGGCGGGCGGCGAGGGCCGCGAGGTCGACGTCGACGGGTGGGGCCGTCGGTGTCGGGGGCGGTGTGTCGAGGACCTGGCTCACATCCGCTGCTTTCGCTCGGGGGGCGGGGGTGCGCGCGGCGGTGCGGTCCGTCGCCCCGTGTTTCCCCACGCGACTCCTGGCGTTCTCTTACGTCGGGACGGGACCGTATCGTCGCAACGTGAGCGTAGGCCGAACGTACGTCGGAACGCAACCGTTTCGTCGTTACGCCCCTATGCTGGTCGGCATGACGACGAACGCCGACGGGTCCCAGCCGCGTCCGCGCCGCCGGGCCCCCGCGGGGGCGGCCGTGCTGCGGGCGGACGTGACGGAGGCGATCCGGGCGGCCGTGTTCGAGGAGCTGGCGGCCGTCGGCTACGCGCGGATGTCGATCGAGGGGATCGCCCGCCGGGCCGGGGTCGGCAAGACGGCGGTGTACCGGCGGTGGCGGTCCAAGCTGCACCTGGTGCTGGACGTGGTGTCGGCGCTGGCCGTGCAGGGGCTGCCGGCCCCGGACACGGGGTCGCTGGAGGGCGATCTCAGGCTGCTGTACGAGGTGACGTCGAGGGCGCTGCGGCACCCCGTCGCCTCGCAGGTCATCCCGGACCTCCAGGCCGAGGCCGCCCGCAACCCGGAGATCGCCGAGGCGCTGCAGAAAGCGCTGCGGGAGGGGCAGGACGGGGTGGCGAGCGGCATCGTGGCGGCGGCTCAGCGGCGGGGCGAGATCCGCGCGGACGTCGACCACGAGCTGGCGCTGGACCTGATCTCGGGGCCGCTCTACTGGCGGTCGGTGGTCATCCGCAGCCCCAGGCTGCCGAAGGGGTACCTGGCCTCCCTGACCCGCGCCACGGCGGGAGCGCTCAGGGCGCTGTGAGGCGGGCGCGCACGGGGCTCACAGTGCCCTGAGCGCTCCCGGGTAGCGGCGTACCCAGCCCTCCCAGGCCGACGTGATCATGTCCTGGACGTCGTGCTTGGCCCGCCAGCCCAGCTCGTCGGCCGCCCGGTCTGCGGAGGCGACCACCCGGGCCGGGTCCCCGGGGCGCCGGGGGGTGACGGTCGGCGCGCGGTCGTGGCCGGTGATGGCGTTGATCCGGTCGATCATCTCCCGCACCGAGACGCCCTCGCCGCGTCCGATGTTGAGGGTCAGCTCCCGGCCGGGCCCGGACCCGAGCGCGCGGGCCGCCGCCACATGGGCCTCCGCCAGGTCGACGACGTGGATGTAGTCCCGCACGCAGGTGCCGTCCGGGGTCGGGTAGTCGGCGCCGAAGATGCGCGGGGGCTCGTCGGCGGTGAGCCGTTCGAAGACCATCGGGACGAGGTTGTGGACGCCCACGTCGGCGAGGTCCGGGGCGGCCGAGCCGGCCACGTTGAAGTAGCGCAGCGACGCCGTGGCGAGGCCGGTCGCCCGGGCCGTGGCGCCGACCAGCCACTCGCCCACCAGCTTGGTCTCGCCGTACGGCGACATCGGCGCGCACGGGGTCTCCTCGGTGACCAGGTCCACGTCCGGCATGCCGTACACCGCGGCCGAGGAGGAGAACACGAACGAGGGAACGCCGGCCGCCGTCACCGCCTCCAGCAGGGTCCGCAGGCCCTCCACGTTCTCCCGGTAGTAGCGCAGCGGCTGCCGCACCGACTCGCCGACCTGCTTCTTCGCCGCGAGGTGCACGACCCCGGTGATCCCGTGGTCGGCCACGGCGCGGGAGACGCCCTCGGCGTCGAGCGTGGAGCCCACCAGTAGGGGGACGCCGTCGGGCACGCGCTCGGCGATACCGGTGGACAGGTCGTCGTAGACCACCGTGCGCTCGCCCGCCTCGGTCATCGCCCTCACGACATGCGCCCCGATGTAGCCGGCGCCGCCGGTGATCAGCCAGGTCATGTGCGGCCGTCCCCTCGTTGAATGGCCCGTGCGTGGAGCATAGCCACTCGGTTTGGCCGCCCATGGGGGATAAGTACGGAAAGTTTTCCCCGTTACGGCGTGGCCGCCGACGCGGCCGCCGCGTCCAGGGCCGTCGTGAGTGCGTCCAGCCGGGTCCGCAGGTCGCCGATCTCCGCCACGTCGAAGCCGGTGGCCGCCGCGATCCGGCGCGGCACCTCGAGGGCCCGCTCCCGCAGCGCCGAGCCCTCCCCGGTCAGCCGCACCTCGACCGACCGCTCGTCGCGGGTGCTGCGCTCACGGCGCAGGAGTCCGGCCGCCTCCAGCCGCTTGAGCAGCGGCGAGAGGGTGCCGGAGTCGAGGCGCAGGTGCTCGCCCAGCCGCTTGACGGGCATGTCGCCGTGTTCCCAGAGCACCAGCATGACCAGGTACTGCGGGTAGGTCAGGCCGAGGTCCTTGAGGATCACGCGGTAGACGCCGTTGAAGGCGCGGGCCGCCGCGTGCAGGGAGAAGCAGATCTGGCGGTCCAGGCGGAGCCATTCCTCCTGGGGGGCGTCGGGTGTCCCGGTCCGGTTCATGGCTCCAGGGTAGCTCTTGCCCGCCATTCAGTTGTGCACAATTTAATTGTGTGCTCTACTTGGGTCCGTCAGCGAGCCCCGACTTCTCCCCAGGGACGGTTCATCCATGGACGCCATCTACACCGCCGTCGCCACCGCCACCCACGGCCGCGAGGGCCGCGCCGTCAGCTCCGACGGCAGGCTCGACCTCCAGCTCGCGCCGCCGGTGGAGCTCGGCGGCAACGGCGAGGGCACCAACCCCGAGCAGCTGTTCGCCGCCGGCTACGCCGCCTGTTTCGCCAGCGCCCTCGGTCTGGTCGGCCGTCAGGCCAAGGTGGACGTCACCGAGGCCGCCGTCACCGGTGAGGTCGGTATCGGCAAGCAGGGCCAGGGCTTCGGGCTGAAGGTGACGCTCCGCGTCGAGCTGCCCGACACCGTGGACGAGGCCACCGGGCGCAAGCTGGTCGAGCAGGCGCACCAGGTCTGCCCGTACTCCAACGCCACCCGCGGCAACATCGACGTCGACCTCGTCGTCGAGTAGTCACACCCCCGCCCGGGGCGTCGAGCGGTCACCCGCCGACCCGCGCCAGCACCTCCCCGGTGCGCGGGCTCCACGCCACCACCACGGCCTCCTCGGGCAGCGTGCGCGAGCGCGTCAGCAGCAGCCAGCGCACATGGTGGCGGCGGACGACGGCGGCGCGCTCGGCGCGGGTCGCACCCGGGGAGAGGTAGGCGCGCACGTCGTCGAGGCGTGCGCGCCGCTGCCGTTCGTCCAGTGCCGCGTCGGGCCGGACGGGCGCGGCCAGATTCGCGCCGTAGCCCGCGACGGAGCGCACCGCGTAGTACCCGTCGGCGATCACCACCTCGCCGGGCCGGATGTGCTGGGCGGCCCACTCGTACGTCGGCCAGCGCGGCGGCTGCGCGAAGCCGACCGGGTCCAGGGAGCGCGGGACGACGGCCCCGGCCTGCACCGACAGGAAGCCCAGACAGGCGCCGGCTGCCGCGGCGGCGCCCAGGGCTCGGCGCCACGCCCGCCAGGGGCGCGGCGCCGACAGCTCCACCGCGAGCGCCAACTGCGCGGGCACGAGGGCGAGTCCGGGGCCGAGGACGCCGGCTGCGGAGCCGATCGCGAGCGGCGCGAAGAGCAGCACCAGCGGATCGCGCCAGGCCGACCGGCGTCCGCGCAGCCACAGGGCCGGCAGGCCCAGCAGGGCGAGCCAGACGGCACCGACGCCGACCACGGTGAGGCCGTGGTGCGGGGCGAGGGCGCGGAGGCCGGTCCAGGGCCAGAGCGCGGCCGTCGCCGGCGCGGTGGCCGCGATCACGAGCAGGGCGCGGACCTGAGCGGGTCGGCTGCGCGGAGCTGAGCCCTCGTCGGCAGGCGCGGCGCGGTCGTGCGGCGCCGGGTCCTTGTCGGCCGGAGCAGGCTGGCCGTGCGGCGCCGAGTCCCCGTCGGCCGGAGCGGCCCGACCGTGCGGAGCTGAGCCCCCGTCGGCCGGAGCGGCCCGACTGTCCGGCGCTGAGCCCCCGTCGGCGGGCGCGGCCCGCCCCACGGTGAACGCCACCGCCCCCAGCGCCGCGCCCACCCCGGTGACCGGGTCCACCAGCAGGATCACGCCGTACAGGACGCCCACGCCCGCGCACCGCGCCGGGCCCGCCTTCCGGCCCCGCGCCCCGGTCAGCGCCCAGGCCCAGAAGGTCAGCCCGATCGCGAACGTCGACGGGTTGCCCAGGTTTCCCGTCAGCGCCATCAGGCCGAGAGCACCGCTCCCGTGCGCCCGTTCGGTTCCCCACAGCAGGGTCATCGCCGCCAGTGCCAGCACCGGGGCCCACGGACGCGGGGTCAGCAGCCGCACCAGGCGCCCGGCGCCGGTCAGCAGGACCAGCAGGTTCAGCGGGCCCGCGAGCCGCAGCACCTCCCAGCCGCCCAGCCCCGTCAGCCGGGCGAACAGCCCCTGCGCCACCGCGTACGGCGAGTAGGCCGCGCTGCCGTCGCCCGGCAGGTCCGCCGTGGGGTGCCGGGGTTCCAGGAGGCTCGCCCGCAGCCGTTCCACCACCGCCGCGTGCTGGCCCGCCTCGCAGCACAGCGGCAGCCGCCAGTAGGCCAGCGACATCAGCAGCCAGAACAGGAAACCGAAGAACTGGTACGGGGTGGGGCGCCAGGCACGGCCGCCGCGGAGCGCGGTCGCGCCGAGTGCGGCCCGCCTGGCCAGAAGCGTCTGCGGCATCTGCTGGATGTTCCCGGCCGGCCGGGAGGCCGACCCGGCGTCACCTCAAGGAGTGAGCCCGATCGGCGGTCCCCTGCACCGGCAGCGACACCTGCGCGCGCAGCAGCTGCTCCAGCAGCAGCGGGAGACCGAGCACCGGGAGCAGCCAGGCCAGGACGATCAGCCGCCCGCCCCCGATGGCGACGTCCGGGTGCCCGGCCTGGGTGAGGAACCCGGTGACCGCGGCCGCGATCAGGAACGCGCCGAACACCGGCCTGCGCAGCGCCCCCCACAGCCCCGCGCACAGTGCGGCCAGGAACAGCGGTTCCCAGAACTGGCGGCGCGCCCACTCCATCCAGTAGTTCCCGGTCAGCTGGAGGAACTCCGGCCACGGGTCGGTCAGGTCGGGGCGGGTGAAGTGGTCGGCGAGCAGATCCTGGACGCTCTCCGAGGCCGCCGGATAGCCGAGCAGTTTCGCCAGCACCGACGTCAGCACGGCCGCGCCCAGGCCGATCCCCGTGATCACCACGACGTCCCGGCGGGGCGCCCGGCCCCCGCGCCACCGGGCCAGTACGACCAGCGCGCCCGCGACGGCCAGGCACACCCCGAGGAACAGCGCCTGCGAGTGCTTCACGGCGAACAGCGCGAGCAGCGCGCCCGCGACCAGCGCCGGCCCCGCCCGCCGCCCGTGCAGGGTCAGCGCGCAGCCCCACACGGCGGCCAGCGTCAGCGCCATCAGCAGGCCCTCCGTCATGGGCCGCATCGCGACCGTCCCGCACGGCAGGACGTAGTACAGCGCCTGCCCCGCCAGGGCGAGCGGCAGCGGCAGGGACAGCGTCCGCAGGATCAGGAAGGCCAGCACCCCGCCCGCCACCGCCACCGTGACGCTCGCCGCCCACACCCCCCAGGTCACCCCGAACAGCGTCAGGAACGGCACCAGGAGGACCGGGTAGCCCGGCCGCACCTCGAAGATCCGCATGAACCGCTCCGAGGCGAACGGCGCGGTGTGCCCGGCCGTCTGCCCGGCCGCCAGCCGCCGGTCCACCCCGGACCACAGCTCGGCCCGGCACGCGGCCTCGACCGCGGGCGCGGGGTCCGGGCGGTGGAAGCGGACCACGTCGACGTTCTGCGCGCGGTGCGCCATCGACGCCTTGCTCGCGCAGTAGTGGTCGATGGCGCCCTCGGCCGCCGCCCGCTTGCTCTCACCGCTCAGACTCAGCGCGTACGAGATGTAGTTGCGGGTGTCGGGGGTGTCCCGGCCGGTGACGTTCGCCAGTTGCATCACGGCGAAGACGGCGGCCAGCAGCAGCACCCAGGTGCGCGGCCTCATGACGCCACCAGCCGGCCGCCGGGACGCGGGGCGGGACGCCAGGTGGGGGGCCGGCTCGGCGTGGGCCGCGAAGGGCTGGAGGACATGTGAACTCCCCTGCGAGGGAACGGCGTTCAGAAGGGGGCGGTGCGACCACGAAGGGGCGGCGCGTTCGGAGAGGCGCGGCGCGCTCGGAGAGGTCGGCGCGGTCAGAGGCGGTCGGTCAGCGACAGCGGGCCCGCCGGCCGCGGCAGCGTGGTGGACGGCGGCTGCGTCCGGGCCGCCGCCGACGGCACCGGGTGCCGTTCGTCGAGCGGCACCACCGGCGGCAGACCCCGCTCGCCGAGCACCAGGTGCCGCACCACCCGCTCGGCGGCCCGCCCGTCGTCGTAGGGGCAGAAGCGGGTCCGGAACGCCGAGCGCAGTTGCGCCGAGCGGGAGCCGCGCCAGTGGCCGGTGGTGAAGATGTCGACCAGTTCGTCCTCGCTGCGCGCCACCGCGCCCGGGGGGAAGGCGCGCAGGTCGAAGTAGGTGCCGCGGGCCGCCTCGTAGGCCTCCGGGTCGTCGGCGTGGATCACGATCGGGCGGTCCAGGCCCGCGTAGTCGAACATGATCGACGAGTAGTCGGTGACCAGGGCGTCCGAGGCGAGACAGAGGGCCTCCACGCTCGGGTGCGCGGAGACGTCGATGACCCGGGCCGAGCCGGCCTCGGGGGCGAGCGGGCCGCCGTGCCGGCGGTGGGCGCGGGCCAGGACCACGTAACGGGGGCCGAGCCGGGCCGTCAGCCGGTCCAGGTCCAGCCGGGCGACCTGGGTGCGGCGGTAGTCGCGGGGCGTCGGCGCGTACAGGACCGCCACCGCGTCGGCGGGGACGCCGAGCGACTCGCGCAGCCGGTTCACCTCCGCCGAAGTCGCCTGCTGGAACACGTCGTTGCGCGGCTGGCCGTACTCCAGGGTCCGGTAGCTGCCGGGCAGCACCCGCTCCCAGACCAGCGTGGAGTGGCGGTTGGCGGAGACGACGTAGTCCCAGGTGGCGGCGGTGGCGAGGAGCGCGTCGGCGTCCAGGCCGGCGGCGGCCGCGGGGCGTTCCAGCAGGTCCAGGCCCATCCGCTTCAGGGGGGTGCCGGACCGGGTCTGCACGACGATCTGGCCCGGCCGCTTGACCAGCCGGCGGTCGAGGCCGGTGTTGTCGATCAGGTACCGGGAGCGGGCGAGCGCCGTCCAGTGGGCGGCCGTTCCGGGGGTGATACGGCGGGTGGCGGCCGGCACCGTGTGGTGGTGCCGCGGGTGCGCGACCCACGCGGTGCGGACGTGCGGGGCGTGCGCGCGGAACGCCTGCTCCAGCGCGCCCGGGTTGCAGCCGTGGCCCTGGCCGTCGTACGCGGTGAAGACGGCCCGGTCCGCGCGCAGGGGCAGGCGGAGCTGGACCCGGTAGTGCAGGCGCAGGGCCGCCGAGCGCAGGGCGCCCAGGAGTTTCACGGCGCGCTTGGCGCTCCTGCGGCGCAGCACCCCGGCCCCGCGCAGGGTCCGGTAGGTGCGGTGCAGGCCCAGCCGGACCAGGGCGTGCCGGACGCGCTCGCGCAGGGGTGCGGGGGCGCCCGGGGCGCCCGGGGCGCGGTGGCGGCGGCAGTGGGCGCGGGCCAGCCGCAGGAACTCGGCGCGGGCGGCGCGGGGGAGCGCTTCGCGGCGGGCGGCCACCGCCGCCAGGTGGTCCAGCATCCGGCGGAACAGCACCGGCCGCCACCGGTCGAGCCCGGGGCGGCCGGAGAGGAACGCGAAGACCCGGTCGTACTGCTCGAAGAGGTCGAGGTGGCGGCGGCCGGAGGTGCGCGAGGTGCCGACGTGGTGCACGCAGACCCGGTCCAGGGTCGCGATCGACTCCGCCGCCATCAGGACCGGGCAGGTCCACGGGGTGTCCTCGTAGTGGCCGGAGGGGAAGGAGAAGCCCTCGCGCTCGACGAACTCCCGCCGGCAGACCTGGTTCCGGGTGGCCGCAGTCAGCCGCAGCAGGCCCGGCCGGTCGGCGAGCCGGAACGGCGCCGGGCCCTCCTCGGTGAGCCGGGCGGGCCCCTCGTCGCGGACCGGCACTCCCCTGGGGTCGACCCGGGCGTGGCCCAGGACCAGGACGTCCGGCTCGCCGGTCTCCTTCAGCCGGTCGGCGACGGCGGCGAGGGCGCCCGGGGCGAGGGTGTCGCCGCCGTCGAGGAACAGCAGGTAGTCGCCGGCCGCCTCGGCCGCCCCCGCGTTGCGGGCCGGACCCGCGCCCTGGTTGCGCGCCAGGCGCAGCGACCGTACGCGGGGGTCCGCGGCCGCGCACTCGTCGATGATCGCGCCGCAGGCGTCCGGTGACGCGTCGTCGACGGCGATCAGTTCGAGATCGGAGAACGACTGGGAGAGCACCGACTCCAGGCACGCGTTCAGATACGCCTGAACCTTGTACGCGGGGACGATGACACTGAACCTGGGCAAGGGGACATCCATGGGTCGGCGCGGGCGGTGGGACGGGACGGGCCCGGCCCGGGAACGGCCGATCGACCGAGCGGGTTACGTTGCGCTACGGCATCCGGGGGACGAACCACCGGGAGGCGGACCGGTGTGCACCGGCCCGCCCCCCGATTCGCCTTCCGTACGCGCTACTTCACCGCGCCCGCCATCACCCCGGAGACGAACTGCCGCTGGAACGCGAAGAACACGGCCAGCGGGATCACCATCGAGATGAACGCGCCGGGCGCCAGCACCTCGATGTTGGAGCCGAACTGCCGTACCTGCTGCTGGAGTGCGACCGTCAGCGGCTGGGAGCCGGAGTCGGAGAACACCAGCGCCACCAGCATGTCGTTCCACACCCACAGGAACTGGAAGATGCCCAGCGACGCGATGGCCGGCGCGCCCAGCGGCAGCACGACCGTCGCGAACAGCCGGGCCTCACCGGCGCCGTCGAGCCGCGCCGCCTCCAGCAGCTCCCGGGGGATCTCCGCGAAGAAGTTCCGCAACAGGAAGATCGCGAACGGCAGTCCGAACGCCACGTGGAACAGCACGACCCCGACAATCGAGCCGAAGATGCCCAGTTCTCCGAAGAGTTCGGACAGCGGGATCAGCGCCACCTGCACCGGCACCACCAGCAGCGCGATCACCGCCATGAACCACCAGTCGCGGCCCTTGAAGTCCAGCCACGCGAAGGCGTATCCGGCCATCGCGCCGATGACCACCACGAGCACGGTCGCCGGGACGGTGATCCAGACGGTGTTGACCAGCGAACCGGTGATGTCGTCGTTCTCCAGCAGCGTGCGGTAGCTGTCGGTGGTGAGCTCGGCCGGCGCCGAGAAGACCTTCCACCAGCCGGAGGAGGCGATGTCGGTCGGCTCGCGGAACGAGGAGACCAGCAGCCCGAAGGTGGGCACCAGCCAGAACACCGCCACCACCAGCAGGAACGCCCGCAGCGCGCCCCCCGCCGCCCCGCTCGCCAGCCGCGAGGCCCAGGACCGCTTGCCGCGCACGGAGGTGTCGAGTGCGCTCATCGCTCGCGCTCCTTCCTGAGCCGGCGGATGTTGACGATCATCACCGGGACCACGAGCAGCAGCAGGATGATGCCGATCGCGCTGCCCACCCCGTAGTTGCCGCCGCCGCCGAACGACGACAGGAACAGTTGCAGCGCCAGCACGTTGGCCTCGTCCTGGGTGGGCTGCGGGGCGATGATGTAGACGAGGTCGAAGACCTTCATCACGTTGATCATCAGCGTGATCAGGACGACGACCAGGACCGGCGCCAGCATCGGCACCGTGATCCGGCGGAACACCTGCCACTCGTTGGCGCCGTCGACCCGCGCCGCCTCCAGCAGGTTGCGGTCGACCCCGGCGAGCCCCGCCGCGATCAGCACCATCGCGAAGCCCGCCCACATCCAGACGTACGCCCCGATGATCGCCGGGGTGACCAGCGTCGGCCCGAGCCAGTCGACGCCGTTGTAGGGCGCGGCGAAGTTCGAGCCGGGCAGCCGCAGTCGGGCCCCGTCGGCCTCGGCGGGCAGGGTGAAGGTGCCGTCGGCGCGGGTCGTCGCCGAGGCCACCACCGTGCCGTCCCTCACCGCCTCGACCTTCACGCCCTCCAGCGCCTTCTCGCCCGCGTCGACCCGGCCCTTCTCGCCGCCGCCACCGAGCTTGAAGTCCAGCCAGACGGTGCCGGTGACACCGGAACCCGTGGCCGCCCTCGCGTCCTCGGGCTCGCCCGGCAGCCGGTTGGGCGCGATCCCGACCAGCGGGAGCATCGCCGGGGTGCCCGCGGTCACCGTGCCGGCCGCGGTGAACGAGCCGCCCCCGGACGGCTTCAGATCACTGACCTGCGCGTTGGGCCGGGCGTTCGGATAGACCGAGGAGTCGGCGAAGGTGTCGTGCACGGACGTCACCACCGCGTTCGCCACGCCCTGGTCCGGGTCCGCCTGGTACACCAGCCGGAAGATGATCCCCGCGGCCAGCATCGAGATCGCCATCGGCATGAAGACGATCAGCTTGAACGCCGTTCCCCAGCGCACCCGTTCGGTGAGCACGGCGAAGATCAGGCCCAGCACGGTGACCACCGCGGGCGCCACCGCGACCCAGACCGCCGTGTTGCGGACGGCCGTCAGCGTGGCGTCGTCGGTGAAGACGTCGATGTAGTTGTCCAGGCCGACGAAGCCGTCGCCGCCCGCGTCGTACAGGCTGCGCCAGACCGAGTACCCGATCGGGTAGACCACGAGCGCGCCGAGCAGCACCAGGGCGGGCAGCAGGAACAGCACCGCCACCCACAGCCTGGTGCCCGTCACGCTCTTGCGCGGTGCCGGAGCACCTCCGTTCGCGACCGACGTCATCCGTCAGCCGGTCTTGTACGCCTTGGCCGCGTCCGCCTCCAGCTTTCGCTGGGCGCCCGCCACGTCGTCCGGGTTCTTCAGGAAGTCCTGGAGCTGCTTCCACTCGCCGACGCCCTGCGTGCCGCCGAACGCCGCCGGCGCCTGGTCGGACATGTCGAAGCGGAAGTCGTCGCCGGCCGCGATCAGCGCCTCGGCGATGTCCCGGGTGACGTCGTCCTTGTACGTCCCGGGGTCCATCTCCTTGTTGGGCGACAGGAAGCCGCCCTGCGCCGCCCATATCTCCGCCGCGTCCGTGGAGGCCAGGAACGTGATCAGCGCCTGCGCGCCCTCGCCGTCCTTCAGCGCCACGGCCACGTCGCCGCCGCTGACCACGGGCGAGTCGTCGCCGACCGCCGGGAACGGGAACACCTTGGCGTCCGTGCCGACCTTCGCGTCGGTGTCGGCGTTGATGTTCGCGGTGACGAAGTCGCCCTCGAAGACCATCGCGGCCGGGGTGTCACCGGAGAACGTCTGGGTGACGGACTTCGGGAACTCCGTGCGCAGCGCGCCCGAACGGCCGCCCGCGATCAGCTCGTCCTTGCCCCACAGCTCGGCGAGCGTGGTCAGGGCGTCCTTCACCGTCGGGTCGGTCCACTCGATCTCGTGCCGGGCCAGCTGGTCGTACTTCTCCGGGCCCGCCTGGGAGAGGTAGACGTTCTCGAACCAGTCGGTGAGCGTCCAGCCGTCCGCGCCGCCGACGGAGACGGCCGGGGAGCCGGCGTCGGAGAGCGTCTGGGCGGTGGCCAGGAAGTCCTCCCAGGTCTTCGGCTCCTCGGTGATGCCGGCGGCCTCGAAGGCGGCGGTGTTGTACCAGACGAGGGACTTGTTGGCGGCCTTGGCGTAGACGCCGTACTGCTTGCCCTCGTAGGAGCCCAGTTCCTTCCAGCCGGCCGAGAAGTTCTTGTCCAGCTGGGCCTGCGCGTCCGCCCCCACGGGCTTGATCCAGCCCTTCTCGGCGAACTGGTGCAGCACGCCGACCTGCGGCAGGAACGCCACGTCCGGGGGCTGGCCGCCCTGGATCTTGGTGCCGAGGAACGTGGAGGTGTTGTTGCCGGTGGGTACGAAGTTCACCTCGGCGCCGGTGCGCTTCTCGAACTCCTCCAACACCTTGGTGAAGTTGTCCTGTTCGGGCCCGGTCCAGACGGCCGCGACCTCCAGGGTCTGTCCGTCCAGTTTCGGGAGTTGCACGGAGGAGCCGGTACCGGTCCCGGTGCCGCCGCCGTCCTTGCCGTCGTTGTCGTCGTCCCCGCCACAGCCGGTGAGGGTCAGCGCGAGGGCGCCGACGGCCGCCAGGGCGATCCGGATCGTGCGATTCGTGCGCATCACTGCCCCGTTCTTCGTGCTTCGTCGCCTCGTCGAACGTTGGAGCGCTGTCTGTCCGGATTGGTTTACGCCGGGTCCCCGGGGTCGGCAAGAGCGCCTGCCGTGTCAAGTGGGCGATCGTGACCGCGTCGTGACTGACCCTCCACCGGACCTCCAGCAGCGCTCCAGCGGAGAGCGCCCGGAGGTCCGGTCACGGGGGGTACGGGCCCTGCGCGCGGGGGCCGTTCAGAGCAGGGACGGCACCTCGGCGGCCGAGACCTGCTTCGCGGCCCTCTCCAACGCGCTGGCGAGCAGGGCGAGATCGGTCGGGCCGTTGCCGAGTTCGCGGACCGGGCGGCGGGCCGGGGGATCGCCCATGCGGTGCCACTCCAGCGCGACGACCGTGGGCCGCAGTGTCGCGGTGCGCGGGATACGGCCGGTGACCCGGCCGCCCTGGAAGGCGGTGGTACGGCCGTCGGCCCAGGCCAGCCTGGCCCGCCCGGCGGCCGGTTCGTCCGGTCCGGCGGCCGGGGCGTCGAGCGTGACCCGCAGGGTGGCCCGGCGGGCCGGCTCCGACACCGCCGTACGGCCGTCCGCGCCGGCCGCCGCCACCAGGTGCACGCCGAGCCGCTCGCCCTCCCGGGCCACCGCCTCCAGCGCGCGGACGACGGAACCGGCGGCGGGCCTGCCGGGGGAGCCCAGCGCGGGGGAGACCAGGGCGTCCAGGTCGTCCACGACCACGACCAGCCGGGGCAGCGGCGGTGCCGCCTCCGGCTGCCGGCGGGACGCGGCCGGGCGCAGCCGGAGCGTGGAGCTGGGCGGGGCGTCCAGATCCGCGGCCCCGGCCCCGGCCCCGCCGGCCGGGGGCGCGGCCGTGCGCTGGCCGACCATCCGGCCCGAGACCAGCCGGCTCGCGTGCCACTCGGCGAAGTGGGAACGGCCCAGCAGCTCGCCGCGCCGCTTCAGCTCCGCGCTCAGCGACTGGGCGAACTCCCGCATCCGGACCGGGTCGTTGGCGGCGAGGTGCGTGGTGACGTGCGGGACGTCCGTGCACACCCGCAGTCCGTCGGCTCCGGTGCCGTCCCGGCCGTCGACCAGGACCATGCTCAGCCGGTCCGGCCGCTCGGCGGCGGCGAGGGAGGCGACGAGCGCCCGCAGCAGTTCGGTGCGTCCGCTGCCCGGGGGGCCCTCGATCAGCAGGTGCGGGCCGTCCGCGCCGAGGTCCGCCGAGACCGGGCCGCGCGGTCCGGCGCCGAGCACCGCGCAGGCCCGCCCGCCGAGTGCCTCGGTGTCGTCGGCGGCGTCCGCCCAACGGGCCATCAGCGAGGCGGGGGTGGCCCGGGCGAGCCCCAACTCGTCGAGGAGCCGGGCCGCCTGGGGCAGCGGCGCGGACACCCGGGTGCGCCGCTCCGCTCCGGTGCCGTCCGGCCGCAGCGGGGCCAGCGCCCGCGCGAACCGCTCGGCCCAGGGGAGCGAGACGGCGTCCACGGTGGCGACCGTGCCGGGGCCGACGGGTGCCGGGGCGGAGGCGGGGGCGCCCTCCTGGCGGGCGACCCGCATCAGCCGCAGCGCGGTGGCCACGTCGCCGCTCAGCAGGGCGACCGCGCCGCACTCCTGGAACGACGGAGCCGCGGCGCAGGCCGCGCGGTAGGTGTCGGTGACCGGTGAGGCGGGCGACGCGGGCGGGGTCTCGGCCAGGCACACCACGTGGATCCCGGCGCGCGGTCCGTCCGAGGCGAGCCGGGCGACGGCTTCCCGGACGTCGGCGCCGCCGGGGTCCCCGTCCACCACGACCACGGTGTACGGCCCCGGGAAGGGGTCCGCCGGGTCGGCCTCGGCCCACGAGGGGCGGTGGGCCGGGAGAGGGGGGAGGTGCTCTGTGCGGTCGTCGAGGCGGCGGAGCAGTTCGTCGGTGCGGGCGGTGGCCTGTTCGCGGTCGTGCGCCAGCAGCAGCCGGCAGTCCTGGCCGTGCGCCGGGCGCAGATGCGGGAGCCAGCCCAGCCAGGACCATTCGGCGGTGCGCTCCTCCAGCGGGCGGGAGCGGTCCGCGCTGATCAGCACGATCTCCAGGGCGTCCGGCGAGTGCAGCGCGGCGAGCTGGGCGACGACCGAGCGGGCGAGACCGGCGAGCCGGGCGCGCGGTCCGGCCAGGCCCAGGGCGCCCGCCTCGCGCAGACCGGCGGTCACGGGGACGGCGGGCAGCAGGCCGGAGCCGTCGGGGGCGGCGCGGTCGGCGGTGCCGAGCCGCACGGTGAGCGTCTCGGGGTGGTCGGGGCCGCGCTCCCACAGGCGGGGGCCGGGGCCGAGGGAGTTCAGCAGCAGGGCGGCGGGATCCGGCCAGGTCTCCGGGGACCGGTGGGCGGTGTCGGAGGCGAACCGCGCGAGGGCGTCGGCGCCGGGTCCGTCGTGGCGGTCGTAGCCCCCGGGGCCGTCGTGGCCCTCGGCTCCGGCCGGGTCCTGCTCGGCGCGGCCACCGGTCAGCCGGCGCGCCCACGCGGAGAGGCCGCCGCGTCGCCGTACGCCCTGGGGGACGTCGGTGCCGCGCAGCGGGGTCCCTTTGCGACCGATGCCGTCCGGCCCGTACTCGGCGGGCGCCGCCTGGCCGCGGTGCGCCGTCTCCCCGCGGTGCGCCGGGTCCGCCCGGCGGTCGCCGGACGCCGCCGCGCCCCCGCGCGCGTGCCCGGCACCCCCGTGGAGGTCCGGGGCACCGGCACCGTGGGCGTCCGGGGCACCGGCACCGCGGGAGTCCGCAGGCGCACCCGCACTCCGGGAGCCCGCCGGGAGGCCCGCGCCGTGGGTGTCGCCCCCGCGGGGGCCCGGGACGGAGGCGCCGGGCGGCGCCGTGCGGGTCTCGATGCGCGGCGCCCCGCCCTGCCCGGGCACCACCGGCGGTTCCACAGGCCCGTGCTCCTGCGCCCCCGGGGAGGCCGCGGCGGCCCCCCAGCCGGCCGGGCCGTACGCGTGCCGCGTCTCCCCCGAGGGGCCCGGCGCGGCGGCCTCCGCGCGCGCGTGCGCGGCGCCCGACAGACGGATGTGCCCCTCGCCGTCCGGCACCGTCGCCACCCGGGCCCCGGGGCCGCCCGCCGGGGCGAGCCGCAGCGCCGACTCGCCGATGCGCAGCAGGGCGCCCGGAGCCAGCCGGACCGGGCTGGTGCCCACCCGGGCGCCGTCCAGCGTGGTGCCGTTGGTGGAGCCGAGGTCGGCGACCGAGACCCGGCCGTCCCCGGCGACCGTCACCGCGCAGTGCAGCCGGGAGACGTCGGGGTCGTCGAGCGGGACGTCCGCCTCGGCGGAGCGGCCGATGTTGATCCGGCCGCCGTGCAGCAGATGGACGCCGCCCGCGTCGGGACCCGCCACCACGTGCAGCTGGGTGGGGGCGTCGTCGACCTCGGGATGCGCCTCGGGCTCGGCGGGGGCGCCCAGCGAGAGCACCGCGCCGTCGACCAGGGGAGGCTCGCCGAGCGTGCAGCGCGCCCCGTCGAGCCGCTCCGCGCCCGCGTACACCACGACAGGCCCCTCGCCGGCCGAGACCGTGGAGGCGAGCGCCGACGCCACCGCGGACAGAGCCGTGCCGGCGGGCGCCGTGACCAGGACGTCGCAGCTCGTGGCGTGGTCCCGCCCGGCGGCGGGGGGCGGGCCCAGCGGGTCTACGACGGTCAGCCGGATCTGCATCGCCGTCAGCGGTCCCTTCTGCACGGGCACCCGCGTACGGGGACGACGCCGCGCGGTCCCCCACCGCGGACTACCCCCACCGCCACACGAGCACATCGGCCAGTACGGAAGGCATCCTCGCACCTGCCACCGACAACGCGCCCGCCGCCCGGGGACAAGTGATCTTGATTGGTCGGCTCTGCCCGCAAAAATGCCTGATCCCTGACGCAACTCTGCCGAAACAACGGCACCGGAGTGATCAGTTGAGATCGGTCACGCCCGGGTTCGGCAACCGAAGCGAGCGGTCCGAGCGTCTTTCCGGCGAAGCTTTGCTTCGCGGTACCCGGCACTACAGTGGGTCGGAACATCGGAACACTTTCAGGCAATCAGCAGGGAGCGCGTGACGTGCGGCCAGTCGGCAGCAAGTACCTGCTCGAGGAGCCGCTCGGTCGCGGCGCCACGGGCACCGTCTGGCGAGCCCGCCAGCGTGAGACCGCGGGCGCCGAGGCGGCCGTGGCCGGCCAGCCCGGCGAGACCGTCGCGATCAAGGTCCTCAAGGAGGAGCTGGCCGGCGACCCGGACATCGTGATGCGGTTCCTGCGGGAACGCTCCGTCCTGCTGCGCCTGACCCACCCGAACATCGTCCGGGTCCGCGACCTGGTCGTCGAGGGCGAGCTGCTGGCCCTGGTCATGGACCTGGTCGACGGCCCCGACCTCCACCGCCACCTGCGCGAGAACGGCCCCTTCACCCCGGTCGCCGCCTCCCTGCTCACCGCGCAGATCGCCGACGCGCTCGCGGCGAGCCACGCGGACGGCGTCGTCCACCGCGACCTCAAGCCCGCCAACGTCCTGCTCAAGCAGCAGGGCGGCCAGATGCACCCGATGCTCACCGACTTCGGCATCGCGCGCCTCGCCGACTCCCCGGGCCTGACCCGCACCCACGAGTTCGTCGGCACGCCCGCGTACGTCGCGCCCGAGTCCGCCGAGGGCCGCCCGCAGACCTCCGCCGTCGACATCTACGGCGCCGGCATCCTGCTCTACGAGCTGGTCACCGGACGCCCCCCGTTCTCCGGCGGATCCGCGCTGGAGGTGCTCCACCAGCACCTGAGCGCCGAACCGCGCCGCCCCTCCACCGTCCCCGACCCGCTGTGGACGGTCATAGAGCGCTGTCTGTCGAAGGACCCCGACCGGCGGCCCAGCGCCGAGAACCTCGCGCGCGGCCTGCGGGTCGTCGCCGACGGCATCGGCGTGCACGCGAACTCCGCGCAGATCGCCGCCGCCGAGGGCGTCGCGGCCCTGCTCGCGCCCGACCCGGCCCCCGCCGCCGTACCGGGCTCGGCCGACCCCACCCAGGTGCTGCCCCAGGGCGCCGGCTCCTTCGACCCGAACGCCGCCACCAGCGTCATGCCGCACACCGGGGGACCGGGCGGCGCCGCCGACCCCACCGCGGTGCTGCCGCCGGTCGGGCCCGCGCCCGAGGACCCGCACCCCTGGCAGAACCAGATGCGGGCCGCGCGCGACCGCAACGAGCAGACGCAGGTCCAGTACCTCGACCCCGGCCAGGACCCGCTGCGCCGCCGCCCCCAGCGGCAGGCGGCCCGCCCGCAGCAGCCGCCGCAGCGCCAGCCGCAGCCGCCGCAGCGCCAGCCCCAGCCCCAGCAGGGCTACGGCTATCCGCAGCAGGGGCAGCAGCAGTACGCCCCGCAGCGCCAGCCGCAGCAGCCCCGCCAGCAGCCCCGTCCCCAGCCGCAGCAGCCGCAGCGGTACGCGCCGCCGCCCACGCCCGAGCCCCAGCGCCCGCAGCGCGAGCCCCGGCAGCCCCGCCAGCGCAGCGCCAACCCGATGCGCATCCCCGGTCTCGGCTGCCTGAAGGGCTGCCTGTTCACGATCGTCATCCTGTTCGTGGCCGGCTGGCTGATCTGGGAGCTGAGTCCGCTCCAGTCCTGGATCGGCACCGGCAAGGGCTACTGGGAGCAGCTCTCCGACTGGTTCACCACGGTGACCGGCTGGATCGGCGACCTCGGCTCGACCTCGGGGCAGTAGCCCCGGGCGCGGGCCCGGCACGGCCCCGAGCACGGCGAGTCTGTGGATTTGTCGACTTCCAGCAGGTGATTTCTGTCTCCGTGGTGAAGGTTGGCTCGTCGGACGCGTAGTTTTGGCGGCAACACGCGTCTGTAGGAGCAGTCTTGGCACGGAAGATCGGCAGCCGGTACACCGCCCACCAGATCCTGGGACGGGGCAGCGCCGGCACGGTGTGGCTGGGCGAGGGCCCCGAGGGGCCCGTCGCCATCAAGCTGCTGCGCGAGGATCTCGCGTCCGACCAGGAACTCGTCGGGCGGTTCGTGCAGGAGCGCACGGCACTGCTGGGCCTGGAGCACCCCCATGTGGTGTCGGTCCGCGACCTGGTCGTGGACGGCAACGACCTCGCGCTCGTCATGGACCTGGTCCGGGGCACGGACCTGCGCACCCGCCTCGACCGCGACAGGCGGCTCGCCCCCGAGGCGGCCGTGGCCATCGTGGCGGACGTCGCGGACGGCCTCGCGGCGGCGCACGCCGCGGGCGTCGTGCACCGGGACGTCAAGCCGGAGAACGTCCTGCTGGACATGCAGGGACCGCTCGGTCCGGGTGGCGCGCACCCGGCGCTGCTGACCGACTTCGGCGTCGCCAAGCTCATCGACTCGCCCAAGCGGACCCGGGCCACCAAGATCATCGGCACCCCGGACTACCTCGCCCCGGAGATCGTGGAGGGCCTGCCCCCGCGCGCCTCGGTGGACATCTACGCCCTGGCCACCGTCCTGTACGAGCTGCTGGCCGGCTTCACGCCCTTCGGCGGCGGCCACCCCGGAGCGGTGCTGCGCCGTCATGTGACGGAGTCCGTCGTCCCGCTGCCCGGCATCCCGGACGAGCTGTGGCAGCTGATCGTGCAGTGCCTGGCCAAGGCGCCGGCGTCCCGGCTGCGGGCCTCGGAGCTCGGGGCCCGGCTGCGCGAGCTGCTGCCCCTGCTGGCCGGCATCCCGCCGCTGGACGTGGACGAGCCGGACACCGAGCCGGCCGAGGAGGAGGAGACGGCCCCCCAGGAGCCGGCCGCGTCCGGACCGGTACGGCGGGGCGCGGTGCCGCTGGTGCCGGGGGCGAAGCCCGCCGACTCCAACCGGGACACCCACACCTCGATGCGGGTGCCGGCCCCCGATGAGCTGGCCGGCGGCGCCCGCGGCACCGCCCGCGCGCCGCGGGCCTCGGGAGCACCCCGGCCCGGCTCGGCCCGCCATCGCGCGGCCACCCGCCGGCGCCGGGTGGCGCTGGGGGCCGCGGCCGTGGCGCTCGTGGCGGCGGCGGGCGTCGGCACCTGGCTCGCGACCTCGGGCGAGGACGCGGACGCGAACCCGCAGGACACCAGGAACTCCGCCCCGGCCTCGCCCTGATCCCGCGGGGGCGCCGGAGCGGCGGCCGGGGGCCGCGCCGACCAGGGCGGTGAGCGGCGGCGCGGGCCGCTTGCCGTAGCCGTTACGCTGGAGGCGTGGCAGTCGTCGATGTATCCGAAGAGCTCAAGTCCCTCTCCTCGACCATGGAGTCGATCGAGGCCGTTCTGGACCTCGACAAGCTGAGGGCAGACATCGCCGTGCTCGAGGAGCAGGCGGCCGCGCCGTCCCTGTGGGACAACCCGGACGAGGCGCAGAAGATCACCAGCAAGCTCTCCCACCTCCAGGCCGAGGTGCGGAAGGCCGAGGCCCTGCGCGGTCGTATCGACGATCTCGCCGTGCTGTTCGAGATGGCCGAGGAGGAGGACGACCCGGACACCCGCGCCGAGGCCGAGTCCGAGCTCACGTCCGTCAAGAAGGCGCTGGACGAGATGGAGGTCCGGACCCTGCTCAGCGGTGAGTACGACTCCCGCGAGGCCCTCGTGAACATCCGGGCCGAGGCCGGTGGCGTCGACGCCGCCGACTTCGCCGAGCAGCTCCAGCGGATGTACCTGCGCTGGGCGGAGCGGCACGGCTACAAGACGGAGCTCATCGAGACCTCGTACGCCGAGGAGGCCGGCATCAAGTCGACCACCTTCTCCGTGCAGGTCCCGTACGCCTACGGCACGCTCTCGGTCGAGCAGGGCACCCACCGGCTGGTCCGGATCTCGCCCTTCGACAACCAGGGCCGCCGCCAGACCTCCTTCGCGGGCGTCGAGGTGCTGCCCGTGGTCGAGCAGACCGACCACGTCGAGATCGACGAGTCCGAGCTGCGGGTGGACGTCTACCGCTCCTCCGGCCCCGGCGGACAGGGCGTCAACACCACGGACTCCGCGGTCCGGCTGACGCACCTGCCCACCGGCATCGTCGTCTCCTGCCAGAACGAGCGCTCGCAGATCCAGAACAAGGCCACCGCCATGAACGTCCTCCAGGCCAAGCTGCTGGAGCGGCAGCGCCAGGAGGAGCGGGCCAAGATGGACGCCCTCAAGGACGGCGGCAGCTCCTGGGGCAACCAGATGCGTTCGTACGTCCTGCACCCGTACCAGATGGTCAAGGACCTGCGCACCGAGTTCGAGGTGGGCAACCCGCAGTCCGTGCTCGACGGTGAGATCGACGGCTTCCTGGAGGCCGGAATCCGCTGGCGCAAGCAGCAGGAGAAGTAAGCGAAGAGTTTTGTCGACAAGGCAACTGCCGTCCATCGGGCGGCAGTTGCCTTGTCTGCTCCCGATGTCCGGCTTCCACATCACGCTCACAATCTTCAACGTCCGGCAAAGAACCCGTTCTTGGACATGGTGCGCGGATCGGCCTTGACGTCGTTCCGATAAATCGGAAGGCTTGCGCGCGGCATGCGTTTCTCTGGGGCGCATGTGAACCGGGGGGCGTGAGTTCACCTGCCGCCCCTCGTCGATCACCGCCCCGAGCGCCGCCTCACTGACGATGAGCTACTGGGGGTAGCAACCACATGACCAAGAAGACGCGGATCCGTGTCGCACGGATAGCGGCCGGTGCCGTTATCGCCGTCGGTGCCACGATCTCCGCCGCCGGTGCCGCTTCCGCAGACGTCTGCGACGAGCTGGGCATCTGCGTCACGCCCGAGCCGACCGAACCGGAGCCCGAGCCGACCGAGCCCACCGAGGAGCCCACCGTCATCCCGACGGAGCCCACGGAGGAGCCGACCGAGCCCACCGAGGAGCCCACCGAGCCGACCGAGGAGCCGACCGAGCCCACCGAGGAGCCCTCGGAGGAGCCCACCGCCGGTCCGACCGACGACCCGGGCAACGGGAACGGCAATGGGAACGGCAACGGCAACGGGAACGGCAACAACACCGACCCCGACGGCGGCGCCGGCGAGTCGACCCAGCAGGAGGGCTCCTCCTCGCTGACCGACACCGGTGACGACACCTCCGCCCAGGGCAGCGGCGAGGAACTGGCCGAGACCGGTTCCGGCCAGGTCATGTTCCTGGTCATCGGTGCCGCGACGATGATCGCCGGCGGCGTGGGCTTCCGCGTGCTGCCGCGTCTGGTCGGCGGCCGTGGCGGTGCGGCCGCCTGACGGTCGCCTGCCGCACACCGTGCGTGACGAAGGGCCCGGAGCGCAGCCGCGCTCCGGGCCCTTCGTCGTGCGTCTCGGGCGGCGCCCTACGCGGTCTGGTGGGCCAGCAGGGCCACCGCCGCGATCAGCACCGCGAGCAGCGCGATCAGCGTCATGGGGGTCAGGTTCGCGAGCGGGTTCGCCTGCTGGAGCCGTTCACGGTTCGCCCGGCAGACCGGGCAGCGGCCCTCGTTCACGGGCGCCGCGCAGTTCGCGCACACCAGCCGGTCGTACGTCATGCGCCTCGCCCTTCTCGTGAGTGGTACCGGGGGGAGAACGTCTCGGGGTCGCGGAACGTTCCCCTCTCTACTGTGCCAGGTTCCGTCCGGGGCCGCCCGGGCGCTGCCCGAGGAGCGGACGGCGCACGCCCCGGAGCGGGAACAAAACCGCATATCTGTGAAGCAACGCGGCCGGTGCCTGCGCCCCCGCGCCCGACTCGCGTATGGTCACGCTCATCTACCCCCGGCGACCCGTGGTGCATCCGTGATCCGATTCGACAACGTATCCAAGGTCTACCCCAAGCAGACCCACCCCGCACTCAGGGATGTCTCCCTCGAAGTGGAGAAGGGTGAGTTCGTGTTCCTCGTGGGGTCCTCCGGCTCGGGAAAGTCCACTTTCCTGCGGCTGATCCTGCGCGAGGAGCGGTGCAGCCACGGCCAGGTGCACGTGCTGGGCAAGGACCTCGCCCGCCTGTCCAACTGGAAGGTGCCGCAGATGCGCCGCCAGCTGGGCACCGTCTTCCAGGACTTCCGGCTGCTGCCGAACAAGACGGTCGCCGAGAACGTCGCCTTCGCGCAGGAGGTCATCGGCAAGTCCCGCGGCGAGATCCGCAAGTCCGTGCCGCAGGTGCTCGACCTCGTCGGGCTCGGCGGCAAGGAGGAGCGGATGCCGGGCGAGCTGTCCGGCGGTGAGCAGCAGCGCGTGGCCATCGCGCGGGCCTTCGTCAACCGGCCCAAGCTGCTGATCGCCGACGAGCCCACCGGCAACCTCGACCCGCAGACCTCCGTCGGCATCATGAAGCTGCTGGACCGGATCAACCGGACCGGCACCACCGTGGTGATGGCGACGCACGACCAGAACATCGTGGACCAGATGCGCAAGCGCGTCATCGAGCTGGAGAAGGGCCGCCTCGTCCGCGACCAGGCCCGCGGCGTCTACGGCTACCAGCACTGAGACCGCAGCGAGTTCCACGGAAAGGCTTGAAGCAGACGCCATGCGCGCCCAGTTCGTACTCTCCGAGATCGGTGTCGGTCTCCGCCGCAATCTGACGATGACGTTCGCCGTCGTCGTCTCCGTCGCCCTGTCGCTCGCCCTGTTCGGCGGGTCGCTCCTGATGAGCGACCAGGTGAACACGATGAAGGGCTACTGGTACGACAAGGTCAACGTCTCGATCTTCCTCTGCAACAAGAGCGACGCCGAGTCCGACCCCAACTGCGCCAAGGGCGCGGTGACCGCGGACCAGAAGAAGGAGATCCTCGCCGACCTGGACAAGATGTCGGTCGTCGACACGGTGACGCACGAGACGCAGGACCAGGCGTACAAGCACTACAAGGAGCAGTTCGGCGACTCCCCGCTGGCCAGCTCCCTCACGCCGGACCAGATGCAGGAGTCGTACCGGATCAAGCTCTCCGACCCGGAGAAGTACCAGGTCATCGCCACCGCCTTCGACGGCCGTGACGGAGTGCAGTCGGTGCAGGACCAGAAGGGCATCCTGGACAACCTCTTCGAGCTGCTCAACGGCATGAACTGGGCGGCCCGGGCGATCATGGCGCTGATGCTCGTCGTCGCGCTGATGCTGATCGTGAACACCGTGCGGGTCTCGGCGTTCAGCCGGCGGCGCGAGACCGGCATCATGCGCCTGGTCGGCGCCTCGGGCTTCTACATCCAGGCGCCGTTCATCATGGAGGCCGCGGTCGCCGGACTGATCGGCGGCGCGGTCGCCTGCGGATTCCTGGTGGTCGCCCGGTACTTCATCATCGACCACGGGCTGGCCCTGTCGGAGAAGCTGAATCTGATCAACTTCATCGGCTGGGACGCGGTGTTGACCAAGCTTCCGCTCATCCTCGCCACGAGTCTGCTGATGCCCGCGCTTGCCGCCTTCTTCGCGCTGCGCAAGTACCTGAAGGTGTGACTCTTGCCAAGAGGGGCCGTCCGGTCAACCGACCGTACGGCCCCTCGCCTTGTCCTAGACTCACCGGCATGTCAGGTCGTGACCTGTTCTGCCAGCCCCGTCGCATCCGCCGCGGGGCCGCCCTGACATTGGTGTTCGCCAGTGTGCTCGTCGCCGGCGCGGCGACCGGGTCCCTGCCCGGCCCCGACCGGAAGTCGTCGCCCGCCACGCCCCGTTCGACCACCGCGGCCCGCCACGAGCAGGTCGCCGAGGCCGCCGCCGAGGCGATGGCCGACGGCAAGTCCCCCATGGAGGCCGCCGAGCGCGCCGTCAGCCGCAGCGGGGACCGCTGGGGCGCGGTGTACTCCGAGGGCGAGTACGAGGAGTTCGAGGAGGCCCTCGACGGCCGGTACACCGGCGTCGGACTGTGGGCCCGCCGGGAGCGGGACGGCCGTATCGAGGTGAGCAGGGTGCGGTCCGGGTCACCCGCGGCCGCCGCCGGGATCCGGGCCGGCGACCGGCTGCGCAGCGTCGACGGCGAGCGGGTCGACGGCCGGCCGGTCACCGAGGTGGTCTCCTTACTGCGCGGCGACGCCACCGACGCGCCCGCCGGCACGGAGGTCAGGCTCGGCCTGGAGCGCGGCACCCACGCCTGGAGCCTCACCGTGCGCCGCGCCCGGCTGTCCACGGACTCCGTCACCGCCCACCGGACCGCCGACGGCGTCACGGTCATCCGGATCGACTCCTTCACCAAGGGCTCCGGCGACGCGGTTCAGGCCGCCGTACGGCGGGCCCCGGCCGACGGCGGGATCATCCTCGACCTGCGCGGCAACTCCGGCGGACTGGTCACCGAGGCCGTCGGCGCCGCCTCCGCCTTCCTCGACGGCGGCCTGGTCGCCACCTACGACGTCGACGGCGACCAGCGCGCCCTGCACGCCGAGCCCGGCGGGGACACGGCCAGGCCCCTGGTGGCGCTCGTCGACGGCGGCACCATGAGCGCGGCCGAACTGGTCACCGGCGCCCTCCAGGACCGCGGCCGGGCGGTCGTGGTGGGCTCCCGCACCTTCGGCAAGGGCTCGGTGCAGATGCCCAGCCGGCTGCCCGACGGCTCCGTCGCCGAACTGACGGTCGGGCACTACCGCACCCCCTCGGGCCGCGGCGTCGACGGCCGCGGCATCACCCCCGACCTCGACGCCGACGCCCGCGCGCTGGAACGCGCCGAGACGGTCCTCAGCGGACTGGCCCCCGAGTAGCCCGCGGGGAAATCCGCTTCCCGCGGACCCCCTCCGTAGTGCGAAAATGGACGGCACTATGAGCAAGGGAATGTACGTACCCAAGGAGTCCCAGCCCAAGCAGGGCGGGACCGCCGCCAAGGCCAGGGACGGCGAACGGGGCGGCAAGCGCAAGATCGTGGCGCAGAACAAGAAGGCCCGCCACGACTACGCGCTCATCGACACCTTCGAGGCCGGTCTCGTCCTGACCGGTACCGAGGTGAAGTCGCTGCGCCAGGGCCGGGCCTCGCTGGCCGACGGTTTCGTCCAGGTCGAGGGGGGTGAGGCGTGGCTGCACAACGCCCACATCCCCGAGTACGCCCAGGGCACCTGGACCAACCACTCCGCCCGCCGCAAGCGCAAGCTGCTGCTGCACCGGGAGGAGATCGACAAGCTGGCGGTCAAGGCGGACGAGACCGGTCACACCATCGTGGCGCTCGCCCTGTACTTCAAGGACGGCCGGGCGAAGGCCGAGATCGCGCTCGCGCGCGGCAAGAAGGAGTACGACAAGCGGCAGACGCTGCGCGAGCAGCAGGACCGGCGTGAGTCGGACCGGGCCATCGCGGCGGCGAAGCGGCGGCAGCGCGCGTAGGCCCTGCCGGTGCAGAGGTCGCCGGGGCCGCCGGGAATACGCTGGCATGTGGCCGTGCTGGTCACGTACGATGCAGATGTGCCCCACAGCGGGCGCGTGGCCCTCTTCGGAGGGTTTGAAAAAACAACATGGGGATGATCGGTTTCGACAGCGGATGTCGAAGCAGGGGAAGCGTGTCGAGGAAGCGGCCATGATCTCGTAAACCACAGGCCGAAACCAATAATCGCCGAAACCAAGCGCGATTCCTTCGCCCTCGCTGCCTAAGTAGCGACTTGCGAAGTGTCAGCCCGGGGCTGTTCCCGACCCGGATCCTGGCATCAGCTAGGGGACTAAACCTTGATCCCGGTCACGGGGTGAAGAGGGAAACCAAACAGTGACTGAGCCCGTTCCGGACTTGTCCGGGTGATTCGGAGGGCTGAGAAAGTCGTACCGGACTGCGCACGGAGAAGCCCTGTTTCCGCACCGTTGGACGCGGGTTCGATTCCCGCCATCTCCACTCATCCCATGTTCCAACTGAATATCGTGGCAAGGCCCCGTCGCTCCCGAGCGCCGGGGCCTTTGTCGTGCGGGGCGGCGGCCCGGTATCTGTGACAGTCCTGTGACTGCCGATGTGGCACCGGTCACAGCAGCCGATGATCAAGTGCTGGTGGCATGGGCGGATGCCTACCGCCGTGCGTGCCGTGCCCGCCACCCTCGCCGGTGTCCTCCTGCTCGCCGCCTGCGGGACCGAGCGGAACGGCGACCCCGAGGCCGGCGGCCCCGTCGCCACCGCGCAGCCGTGCCCGTCGGACTCCCCGCGGTACGGCGAGCCGGCCGACGCCGGCGACGAACAGCCCGGCACCGCCCGCGCCTCGGGCACCCCGAGCCCGCTGCCCGTCACGCCCGCCGAGGGCGAGGTGCGGATCACAGGCCTGTACGCCTGGGGCGCCGACAGCGGATGCGGGGCGGCGGACTACTCCGCCGACTTCGAGGTCACCAACGACGGTACGAAGGCGATGACTTACACCATCACCTTCGGCTTCACCTCCGGCTCGGTCGGCGCCCTCGACGACGCCGAACGGACCGTGGCGTCGGTCGGGCCGGGGAAGACCGCCAAGGGCACCCTCGTCGTGACGAGTCCGGCCGTGGACACTCCGGCCGAGGTGTCCGGGGTGAAGGTCGTCAAGGTGCGCAGCGTCCCCGACGACGAGGCGGCGAGCGCCTCGGGCCCCTGCCCCGAGTCCGGGCTCCATGTGTACGCGGACCAGGGCGACGCGGCCATGGGACTGCGCGCGGTCGGTCTGCACCTCGTCAACTGCGGCGACGAGGACTACGAGTTGAACGGCTACCCGCAGGTCGAGCCGCTCGACGAGAACCACGACGCCGTCGAGGGCGTACAGGTCCTCCAGGGCACCTCCGGCATCAGCACCGGGCTCGGCGACGACACCGCCGGGCCGCTGGTCCTCGCTCCCGGCGAGGCCGCGCGGGCCACGCTCGCCTGGCGGAACACCACCGAGGCCGGGGAGCCCGTGAACGCGCCGTACGCCCGGGTCCGGGTCGCGCCCGGTGCGGCCCCCGTCACGGTGATCCCGGAACTCGACCTCGGCACCACGGGCGAACTCGGCGTCGGCCCCTGGACCAAGGACACGACCCGCACCCAGTGACGACCGGCCCGCCGCGCGCGGGTACCGCGCGTCCTGCGTGTCCGCCCGGATGGCGACGGGTGATGTCGGTCTGTGGTGGGCGCGTGCCCGCGCGGACGGCACCCGGTGGCATCCGCCGGCCGTCGGCTCGCCGGGTGTGTGTCGCCGAGGACGCGTGTCTGCGCACCAGCCTGGGCGCCCCGCCTGTGGGGTCCGGCCACACAAGTGTCCCGGTGGCACCCTTCCGCGGTCGGTGCGCGTCCGCGTGGATCGCGGTCGGTGGCGTCGGCCGACCCGCCGGGTGTGTGTCGCCGGGGACCCACTCCGGGCACCCGATGAGTGGGGTCCGGCCACACCCAGAGGGGCTCACGCGACGGTGAGCGCTGCCGGCCTGGGGCTCGGCCCGCGCGTCACCGCTATCAGCAGCGCCACCCCGGCCGCTGCCACCGGCACCGCGTACCCCGCCGTCGGAGAGACGTGCTCCGCCGTCCAGCCGCCGGCCGCGCTGCCCAGGGCGATGCCGCCGAGCAGACCGGTCACGGCGAGGGTCATGCCCTCGTTGAGGCGGCCCGGCGGGGTGAGCCCCTGCACCAGGGTCATGTTGGTGATCATCGTGGGCGCGGTGGCCATCCCGGACACCAGCAGCGTCCCCGCCAGCAGCACGAGCGAGCCGGTGAGCGACGCGGCGAGCAGCGGCAGCGTCAGCGCCACCGCCAGGGCCGCTATGCACCACGGGTAGCGGCGTTCCGCCGGACCGCCCGGGCTCAGGGCGCCGTACAGCAGTCCCGCGGCGAAGGAGCCGCACGCCTGGAGGGCGAGGACCAGCCCGGCCGCCGTGCCGTGGCCCCGGGCGTCCGCGAAGGCGAGCGTGACGACCTCCAGGGCGCCGAACACACCGCCCACGGCCAGACAGACGGCGAGCAGCGCGGGCATCCCCGGCGCCCGCAGCGGGGACCGCCCGGCGTTCGAGGGCGCCGAGGCCGGCGGTTCGGTGGCGCGCTGGGCGGTGAACAGGGCCATGCCCGCGGCCAGCAGCAGCGCCGCGACGAGCGTGCCCGCCTCCGGGAAGAGGCTCGCGCACAGGAAGGCCGCGAGGACCGGGCCCAGCATGAAGCAGAGTTCGTCGGCGGCCTGCTCGAAGGAGTTCGCGGTGTGCAGCGCGCCCTGGTCGCCCTTGAGCAGGTGCGCCCAGCGGGCCCGGGCCATCCCGCCGATGTTGGGGGTCGTCGCGGTGGCGGCGTACGCGGCGAAGAGGGTCCAGTCGGGGGCGCCCTGACGTGCGCACAGCACCAGGACCAGCTCGCCGAGGACCGCGACGAGGGTGGCGGGCAGGGCGATCCGGGACTGCCCGTGCCGGTCGACCAGCCGAGCGATCCAGGGGGCGACCAGCGCGGTCGCCGCCAGCCCGGCCGCGACCACGGCCCCGGCCAGCGCGTACGAGTCCCGGGTCCCGGCGATCATCATGACCGCGCTCACACTGAACATGCCCATCGGCAGGCGGGCCATGAGGTTTCCGGCGGTGAAGGCACGGGCGCCGGGCAGGGCGAACAGACGGCGGTACCCGGAGGTCGGTTGCGGCATGGAGCAACGGTCGCCCCTGGACGATCAAGGGGTCCAACACCTGCCCGGCACCGATTGACGCACCCGCGTTGTAAATTCACGGGATGCCCGCCCACCTCGACCCCCGACTGCTGCGCGCCTTCCTCGCCGTGGCCGAGGAGCTCCACTTCACCCGCGCCGCGGCCCGTCTCTTCGTCGCCCAGCAGGCGCTCAGCCGCGACGTGCGCAGGCTGGAGCGGGAGCTGGGCGCCGAACTGTTCGTACGGACCACCCGGCAGGTGACGCTGACCGCGGACGGCGAGCGGCTCGTCCCGCACGCCCGCCGGGCGCTCGCCGCGCAGGACGACCTGCTCGCCGCGTTCGGGCAGGCCCGGCCCCTGCTGGTGGACGTGAACTCCCCGGGCCTGGGCACCGGCACCCGGGTCCTGGAGCGGGCCCGGGAACTCGCCCGCGAGTACGAGTTCATGGCCCGCTACGAGAGCGGCCTGACCGGAGCCGCCGCCGACCTCCTCGCCGGGCGCCTGGACGCCTCCTTCGGACGGTTCGCGGGACTGGACCCGGCGCTGCGGGCCGGCCTGGAGCACCAGCCCGTGCGGTACGAGCCGATGGCGGTGCTCCTGCCCGAGGGCCATCCCCTGGCGGAGCTGGACCGGGTGCCGCTCGCCGCGCTCGCCGGAGAGACCGTCTACGCGGGCGCCGGGAACCCCCGGACCCCGGAGTGGACCGACCTCGCGCACCAGCTCTTCCGGGACCGGGACATCGCGGTCGCCGCGCCCGCGCCGCTCGCCGTCGGCCACGAGGAGTTCCGGCGGATCATGGCCAAGACCAGGACGCCGGTTCTCGCCGTGATCGACTTCCCGGACATGCCTGGTGCGGTGCTCCGGCCGCTGACCGATCCGGTCCCGCTGTCCCCCGTGTCCCTGGTGTGGCGCAGGGGACTGGCGCACCCTGGCATCAGCGCGCTGCGACGCGCCGCGGCCGAGCTCGCGGTGGCTGAGAACTGGCTCCGGCCACCTGCGGGGGGATGGATTCCGGCCAGTGACAAAGTCACGATGCGGCTCCACAACTGACACGCGGCAAACATGGATCTCACTCGTGCGCTACATTCTTGGCCTGAGCACGGTGTGATATTGGGGGCGCTCGGACGGGTGGGGGCCTGTTTCGATCGGCGGGTGCTCGGAGTCGTGCGCGCACCCGGAAGGTCCCGTGGGGGGATGAGTGCGCGAGAACAACTGGCGGGAAGACGCCCAACCGGACTGGCCGGAGGCGGCATCCGGAACCCAGACGAACCCGACCCGCCAGGGTGCCACCCAGGCGTTTGCGGAGACCGCCTTGAACAACATGAACAGAGCTGACATGGGCGACGCCGACGAGACGACGGTGCTGCCGACGAACCCACAGCCGCACGGCGCCGCCGACGCGGGACGCCCGGATCTGACCGAGCTCCTCTCGGCGTTCGACCGTTTCGAAGGCACGCAGCCGGCCCCGGCGACGGGCGCCCGCAAACCGCGTACCGGCGGCGAGGCGTTCACTCCGCGCGAGCCGCGGACGGCAGGCGAGTCCTTCCCGGCGGCGCGTGAGCCGCGTCACGGCGGCGACGCGTACCCGCCCTCCGGCGGCGTCCGCGAGACCGGCGGTGGAGTCCGCGAGACCCCCGCGGCGTATGCGCCCGCCGGTGGCGTCCGCGACGCCTCCGCCGCGTACCCGCCCCCCGGTGACGTCCGCGACACCTCCGCCGCGGTCCAGGACCCCTGGGGCGAACCCGGTGACACCGTGCACACCCATGACCCCCACGAGGTCACCATCCAGCTGGACAGCGTCGGCCTCCAGCTCGACGGCTCGCTGCGCGCGGCCAAGGGCGGCGCCCACGGCGGTGGCGGCCCGGACGGCTCCGACGGCCCGGTCTTCGTCGACGAGTCCGGACGCCGCAGCCGCCGCTTCCGGCGCCTGGGCATGGCCGTGGGCCTCGCCTGCGCCGTCTATGCCGTCGTGATCGTCGCCACATTGCTGTCCGGCAACTCCAACGCGCCCTGGCTTCCCGTCCAGGACCCGAAGAAGGACACCCCGGCCGGCCAGGTCGACACCACCCCGCTGCCCGGGGAGTCGGCGCCGTCCGCCGGCGTCGACGGCGCCAGCCCCGGCGCCTCCCCCTCCGTCAGCGACGGCGTGACGCTCTCCCCGGGCGCCGACGCCACCGCACCGGACGCCTCCGGCTCCGCCGAGGAGACCGACGCCGGCACCGACCCCGAACCGACGGCGACCAAGAAGCCGACGACGGGGACGGGCACCAAGCCGACGGCGGACCCGGACCCCACCGACACGGCGACCACGCCCGACCCCGAGCCCACCCCGACGGACACCGGCGAGCCCACGCCGGACCCGACCGAGACCGAGGGCGGCGACACCGCCGGCACCGGTGTCGACACGGTCGCCGCCGGACAGGCCGAACCCGCCTCCGTCCGCCGCAGCGTCGCCGCGGAACCGGCCAACCCCGACACCCCGTACGACCCGTCCCCGGAGTACACCCTCTGATGGCCTCCCGCACCAACCGCCGACGCTCAGCGCCCGGTGGTCCCCGGCGCCGCCGCCTGCCCATGCGCCTGCTTCTGCCCGTGCTCGTCCTCGCCGCCCTGATGGCGATGCTGATGCTGCGGGGCTACGTGCACAGCGAGATCCTGGCCGACCACCGCGTCCGCCCGGCCGCCGCCTCCGACCAGGTCCCCGAGGAGATCCTCAAGGGCGGCCCGGTCATCGACGCGCGCGGCGGCCGCACCGAGAGCCTGAGCGTGCCGAACCACCGGCTCGTGCTCACCTTCGACGACGGCCCCGACCCCGAGTGGACGCCCAAGGTCCTGGACGTGTTGAAGAAGCACGACGCGCACGCCGTCTTCTTCGTCACCGGCACGATGGCCTCGCGCTATCCGGACCTGGTCCGGCGCATGGTCGACGAGGGCCACGAGATCGGCCTGCACACCTTCAACCACCCCGACCTGTCGTACCAGTCGAAGGAGCGCATCGACTGGGAGCTCTCGCAGAACCAGCTCGCCATATCCGGCGCGGCCGGCATCCGCACCTCGCTCTTCCGGCCGCCGTACTCCTCCTTCTCCGACGCCATGGACAACGAGTCCTGGCCGGTGACCGAGTACATCGGCTCGCGCGGCTACATCACCGTCGTCAACAACACCGACAGTGAGGACTGGCGCAAGCCCGGCGTCGACGAGATCATCGAGCGCGCCACGCCCAAGGGACGCCAGGGCGCGATCGTGCTGATGCACGACTCCGGCGGCGACCGGCACCAGACCGTCGAGGCCCTCGACCGCTTCCTGCCGCAGATGCAGGAGCGGGGCTACAAGTTCGAGAACCTCACCGAAGCCCTCGGCGCGCCCAGCGCGCACAGCCAGGTCACCGGCATCGACCTGTGGAAGGGCAAGGCGTGGATCTTCCTGGTCCAGGCCTCCGACAACATCACCGCCGTCCTGGTGGTCGGGCTGGCCATCATCGGCTTCCTGGTCATCAGCCGGTTCGTGCTGATGCTCGTGCTCTCCGCCGCGCACGCCCGCCGGGTGCGCCGACGCGGCTTCAGCTGGGGACCGCCGGTGACCGAACCGGTCTCGGTGCTGGTGCCGGCGTACAACGAGGCCAAGTGCATCGAGAACACCGTCCGTTCCCTGATGGCGAGCGAGCACCCGATCGAGGTCCTCGTCATCGACGACGGCTCCTCCGACGGCACCGCGCGCATCGTGGAGGCCATGGGCCTGCCGAACGTGCGGGTGATCCGGCAGCTCAACGCGGGCAAGCCCGCCGCCCTCAACCGGGGCCTGGCCAACGCCCGGTACGACATCGTCGTGATGATGGACGGCGACACCGTCTTCGAGCCCGCCACCGTCCGTGAACTGGTCCAGCCCTTCGGCGACCCGCGCGTCGGCGCCGTCGCGGGCAACGCCAAGGTCGGCAACCGGGACTCCCTGATCGGCGCCTGGCAGCACATCGAGTACGTGATGGGCTTCAACCTCGACCGCCGGATGTACGACATGCTCAGCTGCATGCCGACCATCCCCGGCGCGGTCGGCGCCTTCCGCCGGCAGGCCCTGGAACGGGTCGGCGGCATGAGCGAGGACACCCTCGCCGAGGACACCGACATCACCATGGCGATGCACCGCGACGGCTGGCGCGTCGTCTACGCCGAGAACGCCCGCGCCTGGACCGAGGCCCCCGAGACCGTCCAGCAGCTGTGGTCCCAGCGCTACCGCTGGTCCTACGGCACCATGCAGGCGATCTGGAAGCACCGCAGGGCCCTGGTGGAGAGCGGCCCCTCCGGCCGCTTCGGCCGCGTCGGCCTGCCGCTGGTCTCCCTGTTCATGGTGCTGGCCCCGCTGCTGGCCCCCCTGATCGACGTCTTCCTCCTCTACGGCCTCGTCTTCGGCCCGACCCAGAAGACGATCGTCGCCTGGCTGGGCGTCCTCGCGATCCAGGCCGTCTGCGCGGCGTACGCCTTCCGGCTCGACAAGGAACGCATGACCCACCTGATCTCGCTGCCCCTGCAGCAGATCCTGTACCGCCAGCTCATGTACGTGGTCCTCCTCCAGTCCTGGATCACCGCCCTCACCGGCGGCCGCCTGCGCTGGCAGAAGCTGCGCCGCACGGGCGTGGTCGAGGCACCGGGCGGTCCGGTCCAGCGCGAACGGAGGCCGGTGGGATGACCCAGGGCACACCTCAGCAGTCGCACGAGATGTACGGAGTCCCGCCGGAGCCGCTGGCGGTACCGGTGCCGGAGGCCCGGACTCCCGAGGCAGCCGCGCCGAAGAAGCCGGGCCGGGACCGCTACCTGGACCTCCTGCGGTCCATAGCCCTGGTCCGCGTGGTGGCCTACCACCTGTTCGGCTGGGCCTGGCTGACCGTGCTGTTCCCCTCCATGGGCGTGATGTTCGCGCTGGCCGGATCGCTCATGGCCCGCTCGCTCAAGCGCCCCGCCTGGGGCGTGATCCGAGGACGTGTCCGCCGGCTGCTGCCCCCGCTGTGGGTGTTCAGCGCGGTGGTGCTGACGCTGCTGTTCGCCGGCGGCTGGAACCCGACGAAGAACACCGAGGACGGCCCGGTCTGGGCCCTGCTGGAGCTGTTCAACTACATCGTCCCGATCGGCGCGCCGCCGTTCCCCTGGTCCATCGGCTCCCAGTCCGGCCTGCTGGAGGACACCTGGGCGGTCCAGGCGGCCGGCGTCCTGTGGTACCTGCGCGCCTACCTGTGGTTCGTGATCGCCTCCCCGCTGCTGCTGTGGGCGTTCCGCCGGGCCCCCTGGCCCACCCTGCTGGCCCCGCTGGCGCTGACCGCGGTGGTCGGCACGGGCGTGGTGACCATCCCGGGCGAGACCGGCAACGCGGTCACCGACTTCGCGGTCTACGGCGGCTGCTGGGTCCTGGGCTTCGCCCACCAGGAGGGCCTGCTGGCCCGGATCCCGCGCTACGTCGCCGTCTCGGCGTCGTCCCTCGTGATGGCCTTCGGCCTGTGGTGGGCGTCGAACCACCTGGGCCCCGACGGCTGGGACCTCAACGACATCCCGCTGGCCCAGGCGACCTGGTCCTTCGGCTTCGTCGTCATCCTGCTGATCTACTCGCCGTCCTGGCAGGAACTCCCCGGCCGCCTGGCGAAGTGGGACCGCCTGATCACCCTCTCCAACAACCGCGCGGTCACGATCTACCTGTGGCACAACCTGCTCATCATGGCCACGGTCCCGATCCTCGACCTCCTCTACAGCCTCCCGTTCATGGAGAACGAACGGGCCGTGGCGGCGCTGGACTCGACCTACCTGATCTGGATGTTCTTCCTGGTCTGGCCACTGATCGCCCTCGCGGTCCTGGCGGTCGGCTGGGTCGAGGACCTGGCGGCCCAACGAAGCCCCCGCCTCTGGCCGGACGGCTCCCAGCGCCGCAAGTCCAGGGAACCCAAACGCCGCCGCCACGCCTGACGCCCCATCGAGGCCCGCCCCCGGAACGCCCCGGGAGGCGGGCCTCTGCGCGTCACGGCTCCGCCCACCGGCCGAGGTTCACGTCGGTGGGGCCGCGTGGAACACTGGCCGCGTTGCGGGTGTGAACGGGGCGGTCCGGTGGGGAGTGGGTGGGCATGAGCAAGCGGCAGGTACGGAAGATGCTGCGGTTGATGGCGACGGGGGAGCCCGTTGAACTCACCAGCGCCATGGCCTCGGTGAAGAAGCTCGCCCGGCTCGCCTTCATCGCCCAGCAGTTCGGGTACGAGTACGCCGACGTCCGCCAGGGCGGCGGTCACAACTCTGCGCTCGTGATGCTGCTGGTGCCGGACCACGGTCCGCACGCCCGGGCGCGCGCCGCGCAGAACTGGGCGCAGTACCCCAACGCCGGGGACGGTGTCTCCGTACCGCCGCTCGTCCCCGACGCGTTCGAACTGCTCAAGGCCCGGATCAACTTCGACCTCACCGGCAAGAACGCCGAGAAGCGGATGGTCCTCGGGGCTCTCGGCGGCAGCCTCGGCTGTCTGGTCGTCGCCCTGCGGTCCGGTCAGGGCGATGTCCCCTGGGCGATCGTCGCGGGCGTGCTGTGGGTGCTGCTGCTGGTCGGGCTCGGCGTCGGCTTCGCCGTCAACCGCAAGCGCAACGCCAAGTTCGCCGCCCGCCTCCTGGCGGCGGGCTTCCAGCCGGTGAACGACGCCACGGGACGGCTGCGGTACCTGCCGGCGGGCGTCCAGGTGGCGGGGCAGGCGAACCCGCTCACCAACAGCCCGTACGGGGCTGTGCCGTACGGGGCAGCGCCCGCCCAGGCCCCCGCGCCGTATGGGGCGGCTCCCGCCCAGGCTCCCGCGCCGTATGGGGCGGCTCCCGCCCAGGCTCCCGCGCCGTACGGGACGCCTCCCGTGGCTCCTGCCCAGGCCCCCGCGCCGTACGGCACGCCCCCCGCCCAGGCCACCGGGCCCTACGGCGCACACCCCCACCCGCAGGCGCCGCAGCAGCCTCCGCATCCGCAGCAGAACCCGCACTGGCAGCCTCCGGCGCGCTGAGCGGGGCGTCCGCGTCACGGGAATCTCTCATCCCACCTCCTCACGAGGTGAGAGCAAAGTTCCTTTCCGGTCACTCAGTGCCACAGGCAGGAAACGCGCTCTCCCTACCTTCGGGATCAGCCACTCCTTGGAGTACGACCTGAGCCCGGAGCCCCGTGGAGGCGTCATGACAGCACCGAGCCCTTCCCCTGCCGCGAGCAGGGGAGGCCGCTGGATCGAGCACTGGGATCCGGAGGACGAGACGTTCTGGAACGAGCAGGGCGAGAAGATCGCCCGGCGGAACCTGTTCTTCTCGGTCCTCTCCGAGCACATCGGGTTCTCGATCTGGACACTGTGGTCCGTCATGGTCCTCTTCATGGGCCCCGAGTACGGCCTCACCCCGGCGGACAAGTTCGTCATCGTCTCGATGGCGACCGCGGTCGGCGCCGTCGTCCGGGTGCCGTACACCTTCGCCGTGGCGATCTTCGGCGGGCGGAACTGGACGGTCATCTCGGCCTCCATGCTGCTGCTGCCCACGGTCGCCGCGTTCACCGTGATGGAGCCGGGGACGTCGTTCACCACGTTCCTGCTGTGCGCGATGCTCGCCGGTGTCGGCGGCGGCAACTTCGCCTCCAGCATGACCAACATCAACGCCTTCTTCCCGCTGAGGAAGAAGGGGTGGGCGCTCGGACTGAACGCCGGCGGCGGCAACATCGGTGTGCCGGTCGTGCAGCTCATCGGCCTCGCCGTCATCGGCGCGAGCGGCGGCCCGCGCCTGCTGCTCGGCATCTACATCCCGCTGATCGTGGTCGCGGCCGTGCTCGCCGCGATCTACATGGACAGCATCACCTCGGTGAAGAACGACACCGGCGCCGCCTGGGACTCCGTCAAGGAGGCGCACACCTGGATCATGTCGTTCCTCTACATCGGGACCTTCGGCTCCTTCATCGGCTACAGCTTCGCCTTCGGCCTGGTCCTCCAGACCCAGTTCGGCCGCACCCCGCTGCAGGCCGCGTACGTCACCTTCATCGGCCCGCTGCTCGGTTCGCTGATCCGGCCGCTGGGCGGCGCGCTCGCCGACCGGTTCGGCGGCGCGAAGATCACGCTGTGGAACTACGTGGCCATGGCCGCCGCCACCTCGGTGGTCATCGTGGCCTCGATGCGGGAGTCGCTGCCGCTGTTCACCACCGCCTTCATCGCCCTGTTCGTCCTCTCCGGACTCGGCAACGGCTCGACGTTCAAGATGATCCCGGGCATCTTCCACGCCAAGGCCCTCGCCAAGGGGCTCACCGGTGACGCGGCAGCGGCCTACGGACGCCGGCTGTCCGGCGCCTCCATGGGGCTGATCGGCGCGGTGGGCGCGCTCGGCGGACTTGGCATCAACCTCGCCTTCCGCCAGTCCTTCCTCTCGGTGGGCTCCGGCACCGGCGCCTTCGTCGCCTTCCTCGCCTTCTACGGCGCGTGCTTCGTGGTCACCTGGGCCGTATACCTTCGGCGCCCGGCCGCGCAGCCCCAGGCCGAGACGACCGCTTCCGAGGAGAAGCCGCAGCTCAGCTACGCCGAGGTGTGATCTGGGCGACGTAACACTGCCGACATCAAGCCGAACCGAGCCTGTCACGGACCGTTGACAGGCTCGGTCGGCATGCGGGTGCAGCCCGATATGTGACGACTCGAGCGCGGGACGAGAGTTATGTACGACGAACAGCACAAGCCCGGGCAAGGGCAACACGGACCCCTCGCGGGGTTCACCGTCGGAGTGACCGCGGCGCGCCGGGCCGACGAACTGGCGGCGCTGCTCCAGCGGCGCGGGGCCGGTGTGCTCCATGCACCCGCCCTGCGCATCGTGCAGCTCTCCGACGACGGTGAACTCCTCGCCGCCACCAAGGAGATCGTCGACCGCGTCCCGGACGTGGTGGTCGCCACCACCGCGATCGGCTTCCGCGGCTGGATCGAGGCCGCCGACGGCTGGGGCCTGGGCGAGGACCTGCTGGACCGGTTGCGCGGGGTGGAACTGCTCGCGCGCGGTCCGAAGGTCAAGGGCGCGATCCGGGCCGCCGGGCTGACCGAGCACTGGTCGCCGTCCTCGGAGTCCATGGCCGAGGTGCTCGACCGGCTGCTGGAGGAGGGCATCGACGGCCGGCGGATCGCCGTCCAGCTGCACGGGGAGCCGCTGCCCGGGTTCGTCGAGGCGCTGCGGGCCGGGGGAGCGGAGGTGGTGGGGGTGCCGGTGTACCGGTGGATGCCGCCGGAGGACCTCGGCCCGGTCGACCGTCTGCTGGACGCCACGGTCTCCCGCGGGCTGGACGCGCTGACCTTCACCAGCGCCCCGGCCGCCGCCTCGCTGATCTCCCGCGCGGAGGACCGGGGGCTGCTGCCGGAGCTGCTCGCCGCGCTCAACCACGACGTGCTCCCGGCGTGCGTGGGCCCGGTGACCGCGCTTCCCCTCCAGGCCCACGGGATCGACACGGTCCAGCCCGAGCGGTTCCGGCTCGGGCCGCTGGTCCAGCTGCTCTGCCAGGAACTGCCCGGCCGGGCCCGGGCCCTGCCCGTCGCCGGGCACCGGGTGGAGATCCGGGGGCACGCGGTGCTGGTCGACGGGACTCTGCGGCCCGTACCGCCCGCCGGTATGTCGCTGCTGCGGGCGCTGGCCCGACGGCCGGGATGGGTGGTGGCCCGCGCCGACCTGCTGCGCGCCCTCCCCGGGGCCGGCCGTGACGAGCACGCGGTGGAGACCGCGATGGCCCGGCTGCGGACCGCCCTCGGCACCCCGAAGCTGATCCAGACGGTGGTCAAGCGCGGCTACCGGCTGGCCCTGGACCCGGCCGCGGACGCCAAGTACGCGGAGACGTAGCCGCGACGCAGCCGCCCGGACCGCACCGCCGGGCCCCCGATACGGCCGCCCGCCGCCGTCACCGCAACGTCCCCCGCCCCGCGAGGGGTTCCGGGCGCGGGAGCGGGCAGGCACTGTTGGAGGGAACGGTTCGTCCGGGGCCGGACCCGGGGTGACCCCTAGGCGGTGACAGGCACATGGCACTGGGTACGGCCACGGTCCCGTACGAGCTGCGGTTCGGCGCCGGGCGGATCTGTCTCGATCTCCTCGCCACCGCCCACCCCGTCGAACGGCTCGACTCCGTCGACGTGCTGTGCGCGTGGATCACTGCGTCGGGGCTGGTCCCGGCCGGCACCCCGCTCGGCCACGCCGACGCCACCTGGCCGGCCGTCTTCCGCGAACTGCGCGGACGTGTCGACCAGTTGGTCCGCGGCGCGCTGCGCACCGAGGCCGGCCCCCGGCCCTCGTACGGTCCGGAGCTGGCCCTGGTGAACGACCTCGCCCGCACCGCGCCGCCGGCCCCCCGCGCGGTCCGTGCCCAGGACGGCACGCTGGTGCGGGAGTTGGCGGGGCCCCCGGAGCTGTCCGCGCTGCTCGCCGCGGTCGCCCGGGATGCCGTGGAACTGCTGACGGACGCGCCGACGAGGGCCGGACTGCGCCAGTGCGAGGGCGACAACTGCCGCATCGTGTACCTCGATACCTCGCGCGGCCGACGGCGCCGCTGGTGCAGCAGCGAGGTGTGCGGAAACCGGGAGCGGGTCGCCCGGCACCGGCGGCGGGCCGCCCTCTCCCGCGCCTGAAGGTCCGTTATGCCCCTTGTGTTCCGCAACTGTCGAAGTGATTTCGATTACACGAGGTTTACCCGCTCAGGTGTTGCGCCGCGCGGCGCGTCCGTCCTCAAGTGATGAAACTGTAAAGACTTTGAGGCGGGAATGTGCCCCGGTGTCCCCTCCGTCATGTCATCCCGAAGAAAACTGTCACCCCACTTTGAACACGCAACCCGTCGGGTCCGTACGGGTGGTGGAGCGACCGACTGGGCTCGCCCAGGCGAAACGGGGACATCGGAGGTGGGCGTGCGGAAGGATGCGGCCGTGGCCAAAGAACGTGGATCGAGGGCCCGACATCGCATGTCCCAGCCCTCGGTCGAACCTGACGAGGAGCTGATGCGTGCTCTGTACAGAGAGCACGCGGGACCCCTGCTCGCGTACGTCCTCCGACTGGTCGCCGGCGACCGCCAGCGCGCCGAGGACGTCGTGCAGGAGACACTCATCCGTGCCTGGAAGAACGCCGGCCAGCTCAATCGAGCGACCGGTTCGGTACGCCCCTGGCTGGTGACGGTCGCCCGGCGCATCGTCATCGACGGCCACCGCAGCCGGCAGGCCCGGCCGCAGGAGGTCGATCCGTCGCCGCTGGAGGTCATCCCCGCGGAGGACGAGATCGACAAGGCGCTGTGGTTGATGACGCTGTCGGACGCGCTCGACGACCTGACCCCCGCCCACCGGGAGGTGCTCGTCGAGACGTACTTCAAGGGGCGTACCGTCAATGAGGCGGCCGAGACGCTCGGTATACCCAGTGGCACTGTCCGTTCCCGGGTGTTCTACGCCCTGCGGTCGATGAAGCTGGCACTGGAGGAGCGGGGGGTGACGGCGTGATGAACACCTACGGGGGATACGGAGCAGGGGGTCCGGGTATGTCTGGCTCCATGCAGGGATCTTCGGGCACGAACGAGCACGAGACCGTCGGCGCCTACGCCCTCGGGATTCTCGACGACTCCGAGGCAACCGCTTTCGAAGCCCACCTCGCGACCTGCGAATGGTGCGCCCAGCAGCTCGACGAGCTGGCCGGGATGGAGCCGATGCTGGCCGCGCTCGCGGACCTCCCCGGCACCGGAACGCCCGCCATCGGCGAGTCGCTGTCGGCCAAGCCCAGCCCGAGGCTGGTCAACAACCTGGTCGACGAGATCGCCGAGCGCCGCGCGATGACCCGCCGCCGCAGCTTCTACATGGTCGCCGCGGCCGCCGCGCTGATCATCGGAGGCCCGGTCGCGGCCATCGCCACCACCGGTGACGACGGCGGCACCTCCACCGAGGCGCACTCCACCAGCCCCGCCAAGGACGCCTTCGAGGTCATGGCGGCCAAGGTCACCGGCCGTGACGCGAGCACCAAGGTCACCGCGACCGTCGCCATGGAACCGAAGGCCTGGGGCACCCACGCGGTGCTGGAGCTGAAGAACGTCACCGGCCCCGAGAAGTGCTCCCTGATCGCCGTCGGCAAGAACGGCGAACGCGAGACGATCACCTCCTGGTCCGTCCCCAAGTGGGGCTACGGCATCCCCGACGCCCAGACCGAGCAGGCCCGGCAGCCGCTCTACGTCCACGGCGGGGCCGCCTTCACACCCGAGGAGATCGAGCGCTTCGAGGTGATGACCTTCGAGGGCAAACGGCTGGTCGAGGTGGCCGTGTGAGGCCACACACTGCGGACGCATAGCTTCCAGGGGCCCCCTTCGCGTACGGTTGACGGCTGCCCAGCACGTCAGAAGGGGGCCCGGTGGCCGCACAGGCTCAGCAGGAAACCGCGGTCGGCTCGGTTCCGGATTCGGTCCGGGACCGTGAGATCAGCGTCGAACAGGAACACCTCGACCAGGTGTACCGGCGCCTCGAGGAGAAGATCCACGAGGCCGAGTTCCTCATGCACGACGCGGCCAAGCGCGGTCAGGTCGGCACACCCGGCGCCCTCGCGGAGCGGGACGCGCAGGTCTTCCGGGCGGGTGTCCACCTCAACCGGCTGAACAACGAGTACGAGGACTTCCTCTTCGGCCGGATCGACCTGCTGGCCGGCAAGGACGGCAAGAAGGGCCCGGACGGCGCGTACACCGCCGTCGAGCCCGCCGAGGGCGCGGTCCGCGCCGACAGCACCGCCGACATCGCCGAGACCCTGCACATCGGGCGGATCGGGGTCCTCGACCACGACTACGCCCCGCTGGTCATCGACTGGCGCGCCCCGGCCGCCGCCCCCTTCTACCGCTCCACCCCGGTCGACCCCGGCCGGGTCGTGCGGCGCCGGGTCATCCGCTCCAAGGGCCGCCGGGTCCTCGGCGTCGAGGACGACCTGATGCGCCCCGAGCTGAAGGCCTTCCTCGGCGGCGACGAGCTGGCGGTGATCGGCGACGGCGCCCTGATGGCGGCCCTGGGGCAGGCCCGCACCCACTCCATGCGGGACATCGTGGCCTCCATCCAGGCCGAGCAGGACCTCGTCATCCGCGCCCCCGCCGCCTCCGTCACCTACGTCGAGGGCGGCCCCGGCACCGGCAAGACGGCCGTCGCCCTGCACCGCGCCGCCTACCTGCTCTACCAGGACCGGCGCCGCTACTCGGGCGGCATCCTGATCGTCTCCCCGACCCCGCTGCTGGTGGCGTACACCGAGGGCGTGCTGCCCTCCCTCGGCGAGGAGGGCCAGGTCGCGATCCGCGCGATCGGCTCCCTGGTCGACGGCGCGGAGGCCGGGCTCTACGACTCCCCGGCCACGGCCCGCGCCAAGGGCTCGTACCGGATGCTCAAGGTGCTGCGGAAGGCCGCGCGCGGAGCCCTGGAGCTGAACGATTCCCCGACCCGGCTGAGGATGGTCGCCTTCGGCCGCCGGCTGGAGCTGGAGCAGCAGGACCTGGAGGCGGTCCGCCGCAACGCCCTCAGCGGCACCGCACCCGTGAACCTGCTGCGCCCGCGCGCCCGCAAGCTGCTCCTGGACGCCCTGTGGGCCCGCTCCGGTGGCGCCACCCGGCACACCGACCCCGAGCTCGCCGCCGAACTGCGCTCCTCCTTCGACGAGGACGTCACGACCGAGGACTCCTTCATCGAGTTCCTCGACGCCTGGTGGCCGGAGCTGACCCCGGCCGCCGTCCTCGGGGCGATGGCCGACGACAAGCGCCTCGGCCGCTGGGCCCGGCGCATCCTGAACCCCGGCGAGGTCCGCCGGGTCGCCCGCTCGCTGCGCCGCGAGGGGCACTCCGTGCACGACATCGCCATGCTCGACGAACTCCAGGCGATCCTCGGCACCCCGGCCCGCCCCCGCAAGAAGCGCGAACTGGACCCGCTGGACCAGCTCACCGGCCTGGAGGAGCTGATGCCGGTGCGCGAGGAGACCCAGCGCGAACGCGCCGAGCGCCTCGCCCAGGAGCGCACCGAGTACGCCCATGTGATCGTCGACGAGGCCCAGGACCTCACGCCGATGCAGTGGCGGATGGTCGGCCGCCGCGGCCGGCACGCCACCTGGACGGTCGTCGGCGACCCGGCCCAGTCCTCCTGGTCCGACCCCGACGAGGCGGCCGAGGCCCGCGACGAGGCGCTCGGCACGCGCCCGCGCCGCCGCTTCGAACTCACCGTGAACTATCGCAACCCCGCGGAGATCGCCGAACTGGCCGCCAAGGTGCTGGCGCTGGCGATGCCCGGCTCCTCCTCGCCCTCGGCCGTCCGCTCGACCGGCGTCGAGCCGCGCTTCGCGGTGGTGGCCCAGTCGCTCGGCCGGACCGTGCGCGAGGAGGCCGCCCGGCTGCTGGAGCGGGTCGACGGAACGGTGGGCGTGGTCGTCGCCATGCAGCGCCGCGAGGAGGCCGCGCGCTGGCTGGACGGACTCGGCGAGCGGGTGGTGGCCCTCGGCAGCCTGGAGGCCAAGGGCCTGGAGTACGACGCGACCGTGGTGGTCTCCCCGGCGGAGATCGCCGACGAGTCACCGGCCGGTCTGCGGGTGCTCTACGTCGCCCTCACCCGGGCCACCCAGCAGCTCACGGTGGTCTCGGCCGAGCGGGACGCACCGGACGGTTCGGGAGTGCCGGATCTTCTGCGGGACTGACCGGCGCATCGGGAATGGTCTCGCCGGATCGGTTTGTTAGCCTGGGTGTGACACCGGCCCGATCCAAGCCCCCGGGCCCAACCTTCGTCGCTACGAGCGACCACTTGCCGCGAGGCGAGCATGGCGGGCCGGTGTCACTCAGCCACTGAAGAGGCCCACGTCCGTGTGACGTGGGCCTCTTCGGCGTTCCGGGACTGGCTGATCGATTCTCGTATCGTGGAAGATGTTTTCCGAAGTCGTCGGCGCCCGGTGAACAAAAAGTCCGCAATCCGGGGCGGCTACCGCGTACTCGGCGGTAGGTGCGACCATCGGACGGCATAACTAGCGACACGGTGAAAGCAGAGGAAGTCGGCCATGGCAACGGCGCCCAGCGTCTCCTACTCGATGACCATCCGGCTGGAGGTGCCCGCGAGCGGAACGGCCGTCTCGCAGCTCACCACCGCCGTGGAGTCCTCCGGAGGCTCGGTCACCGGCCTCGACGTCACCGCGTCCGGGCACGAGAAGCTCCGTATCGACGTCACCATCGCGGCGACGTCCACCGGGCACGCCGACGAGATCGTCGAGCAGCTGCGCGGCATCGAGGGCGTCACCCTCGGCAAGGTCTCCGACCGTACGTTCCTGATGCACCTCGGCGGCAAGATCGAGATGCAGTCCAAGCACCCCATCCGCAACCGTGACGACCTGTCCATGATCTACACGCCGGGTGTGGCCCGGGTGTGCATGGCGATCGCCGAGAACCCCGAGGACGCCCGCCGCCTGACCATCAAGCGCAACTCCGTCGCGGTCGTCACCGACGGCTCCGCCGTGCTCGGCCTCGGCAACATCGGCCCCAAGGCCGCGCTGCCGGTGATGGAGGGCAAGGCGGCCCTGTTCAAGCGGTTCGCCGGCATCGACGCCTGGCCGCTCTGCCTGGACACCCAGGACACCGACGCGATCGTGGAGATCGTCAAGGCCATCGCCCCCGGGTTCGCCGGCATCAACCTGGAGGACATCTCCGCGCCGCGCTGCTTCGAGATCGAGGCCCGGCTGCGCGAGGCCCTCGACATCCCCGTCTTCCACGACGACCAGCACGGCACCGCGATCGTCGTCCTCGCGGCGCTCACCAACGCGCTGCGCGTGGCCGGCAAGTCCATCGAGGGCATCCGGGTCGTCATGTCCGGCGCGGGCGCGGCCGGTACGGCCATCCTGAAGCTGCTGATCGCCGCCGGCGTGAAGAACGCCGTGGTCGCCGACATCCACGGAGTCGTGCACTCCGGGCGCGCCGACCTGGTCGACGCCGCGTCCGACTCGCCGCTGCGCTGGATCGCCGACAACACCAACCCCGAGGGCCTGACCGGCACGTTGAAGGAGGCCGTGCGCGACGCGGACGTCTTCATCGGCGTCTCGGCCCCGAACGTCCTCGACGGCGAGGACGTGGCCGCGATGGCGGAGGGCGCGATCGTGTTCGCGCTCGCGAACCCCGACCCCGAGGTGGACCCGGCGATCGCCCGTCAGACGGCGGCCGTGGTGGCCACCGGCCGCTCCGACTTCCCGAACCAGATCAACAACGTGCTGGTCTTCCCGGGTGTCTTCCGCGGCCTGCTGGACGCCCAGTCCCGCACGGTCAACACCGAGATGATGCTCGCCGCCGCGAAGGCGCTGGCGGACGTGGTGACCGAGGACGAGCTGAACCCGAACTACATCATCCCCAGCGTCTTCAACGACAAGGTCGCGGGCGCGGTGGCCGGTGCGGTGCGGGACGCGGCGAAGGCCGCGGCGGCCGGAAGGTCCGGCGTCTGAGCGACGTGACGATCGCCACGGCAAGCCCTTGTCGCGGCGCGTCGCGGAACCGGGGGCCCGTGCGGGCCGTTTATCGTGTCCGCCAGGCCCAGGCCCTCGCTTCGTGTGACTCCCAAGGGTGTTCTCACGACTCGGACGGGTGCCGGATTGGCTTTCCCGCCGCAGGTAGGGGCAGGATGCGTCTCTGGGCGCGAGGGTCTGAGGACCGGACCCGGTCCGGGGACTGTCCGAGGACCCTGGCAGCATCGAGTTCGCTGTGCCCACTGTGCGGCTCCGCCGCGTGGCACGCCTCAACAGCAAGAAGAACACGGGAGTAACAACATGAACCGCAGTGAGCTGGTGGCCGCGCTGGCCGACCGCGCCGAGGTGACCCGCAAGGACGCCGACGCCGTTCTGGCCGCGTTTGCCGAGACCGTCGGTGAGATCGTCGCCAAGGGCGACGAGAAGGTCACCATCCCCGGCTTCCTGACCTTCGAGCGCACCCACCGTGCCGCTCGCACCGCGCGCAACCCGCAGACCGGCGACCCGATCCAGATTCCGGCCGGCTACAGCGTGAAGGTCTCCGCGGGCTCGAAGCTCAAGGAAGCCGCCAAGGGCAAGTAAGCGCTCCGCTCCGAACGCCGGGGGCCCCTGCGCGCCGTCTGTGGCTGGTCGCGCAGTTCCCCGCGCCCGTGGGGAGTTGCAGTGACGCCGATGGGGCGGCCACCCGAGTCCGGGTGGCCGCCCCATCGGCGTCACTGAGCAGTCTCAGCCGAGTGCCTTGCCCGGGAGTTCGACCTTCGCTCCCAGCTCGACGAGTTTCTCCATGAAGTTCTCGTAGCCGCGGTTGATCAGGTCGATGCCGTGGACTCGGGAGGTGCCCTGGGCCGCGAGGGCGGCGATCAGGTAGGAGAAGCCGCCGCGCAGGTCGGGGATGACCAGGTCGGCGCCCTGGAGGCGGGTGGGGCCGCTGACCACCGCGGAGTGCAGGAAGTTGCGCTGGCCGAAGCGGCAGTCGGAGCCACCCAGGCACTCGCGGTAGAGCTGGATGTGGGCGCCCATCTGGTTCAGCGCGGAGGTGAAACCGAGCCGGGACTCGTAGACCGTCTCGTGGACGATGGACAGGCCCGTGGCCTGGGTGAGCGCCACCACCAGCGGCTGCTGCCAGTCGGTCTGGAAGCCGGGGTGCACGTCCGTCTCCAGCGCGATGGACTTCAACTGGCCGCCGGGGTGCCAGAAGCGGATGCCCTCGTCGTCGATCTCGAAGGCGCCGCCCACCTTGCGGTAGGTGTTCAGGAACGTCATCATCGAGCGCTGCTGGGCGCCGCGGACGTAGATGTTGCCCTCGGTCGCCAGCGCCGCGGACGCCCAGGAGGCGGCCTCCAGGCGGTCCGACAGGGCGCGGTGGGTGTAGCCGCCGAGCTTGTCGACACCGGTGACGCGGATCGTGCGGTCGGTGTCGATCGCGATGATCGCGCCCATCTTCTGCAGGACGCAGATGAGGTCCTCGATCTCGGGCTCCACGGCGGCGTTGGAGAGCTCCGTGACGCCCTCCGCGAGCACCGCGGTCAGCAGCACCTGCTCGGTCGCGCCGACCGACGGGTAGGGCAGCTGGATCTTGGTGCCGCGCAGCCGCTGCGGGGCCTCCAGGTACTGTCCGTCGGCCCGCTTCTCGATCGTCGCGCCGAACTGCCGCAGCACCTCGAAGTGGAAGTCGATGGGCCGGCCGCCGATGTCGCAGCCGCCGAGACCCGGGATGAAGGCGTGCCCGAGGCGGTGCAGCAGCGGGCCGCACAGCAGGATCGGGATACGGCTCGAACCCGCGTGGGCATCGATGTCAGCGACGTTGGCGCTCTCCACGTGCGACGGGTCCATGACCAGCTCGCCGGGCTCGTCGCCCGGACGGACCGTCACCCCGTGCAGCTGGAGCAGGCCGCGTACGACACGCACGTCACGGATGTCCGGGACATTGCGCAGTCGGCTTGGCTCACTGCCCAGCAGAGCTGCCACCATGGCCTTCGGCACGAGGTTCTTCGCGCCGCGGACACGGATCTCGCCCTCCAGCGGGGTTCCGCCGTGGACGATCAGTACGTCGTCATTGCCGTTGACGGTCATGTATCTCGCGTTCCGATGAGTGGGGCAGGGGCCGAAGCAAACAGGGTAATCGCCGCGCACCCCCCTTCTGTAAGCCCAAGGAGCACCCAGATACGTCATAGCTGTGTCACAACACGAACGGTTCCCCGGCGGGCACGAGGGGTCACCGGGAAGGGGGCGCGCCGGGCGCGCCCGAGGTGGCGCTGAGCTGCGTTCACTCCCTTACCGGGATTGCCTCCCCACACGGGGGAAAGATGCGGGATCATGTCTGGCATGACCGAGGTGTCCTCGCTCACAGGGCGGTTGCTCGTGGCAACGCCCGCCCTGGCGGACCCGAACTTCGACCGTGCGGTGGTGCTCCTCCTCGACCACGACGAGGAGGGCTCCCTCGGCGTCGTCCTCAACCGCCCGACCCCGGTGGGCGTCGCCGACATCCTCCAGGGCTGGGGCGACCTCGCCGGTGAACCCGGGGTGGTCTTCCAGGGCGGCCCCGTCTCGCTGGACTCCGCGCTCGGGGTCGCCGTCATCCCGGGCGGCGCGGCCGGGGAGCGGGCCCCGCTGGGCTGGCGCCGGGTGCACGGCGCGATCGGGCTGGTGGACCTGGAGGCCCCGCCCGAACTCCTCGCCTCCGCCCTCGGCTCGCTGCGGATCTTCGCCGGGTACGCGGGCTGGGGCCCGGGCCAGCTGGAGGACGAGCTGGTGGAGGGCGCCTGGTACGTGGTGGAGTCGGAGCCCGGTGACGTCTCCTCGCCGGCCCCCGAGAGACTCTGGCGGGAGGTGCTGCGCCGCCAGCGCAGCGAGCTGGCGATGGTGGCCACGTACCCGGACGACCCTTCGCTCAACTGACCCCTGTGAGCTTCAGTACTCTTGGTGGTTATGAGCACTCTTGAGCCCGAGCGCGGGACTGGTACGGGGACACTCGTAGAGCCGACGCCGCAGGTGTCCCACGGCGACGGCGACCACGAGCGCTTCGCCCACTACGTCCAGAAGGACAAGATCATGGCGAGCGCCCTCGACGGGACTCCCGTCGTGGCGCTGTGCGGCAAGGTGTGGGTGCCCGGCCGCGACCCGAAGAAGTACCCGGTGTGTCCCATGTGCAAGGAGATCTACGAGTCCATGGGCTCCGGCGGCGACGACAAGGGCAAGGGCGGCGACAAGAAGAAGTAGTCCCCGCTCGTCGTCCGACGATTCGCGAAGGCCCCCGGCCGCGCTCAGGCGCGACCCGGGGGCCTTTCGCGTGTCACGAACTGGTTGAGACCTCTTGTGGACATGTTCATGTACTCCCTAGCCTCCGGAGTGTTGTGCAGAGCGAAACAGTCGTTGCGTATGTTGCAACGCCCTTCTGTGTCCGGAGGTTCACTGCATGAAGCCCGTGAAGTCCGTGAAGCCTGTCGAGTCCGCGAGATCCGTGAAGTCCGCGAGGTCCGCGAGGTCCGCGAGGTCCGCGAGGTCCGTGCCGCGGCTCGCCGCCGTCCTGGCCGCCGCCGCGGTCCTCGCCGCCTGCGCGCCGCAGACGTCCGACAACTCCGCCTCCGACAAGGACGAGCAGGCCGGGACCCTGCGCGTCTGGCTCTTCCAGGAGGTCGGCAACAAGCCCAAGGAGAAGGTCGTCGACTCCGTCGTCGCCGCCTTCGAGAAGGCCCACGACGACACCGAGGTCTCGGTCGAGTACATCCCCGTCGAGACCCGCGCCCAGCGCATCAAGGCCGCCTTCAACGACCCGGGGAGCGCGCCCGACGTCATCGAGTACGGCAACACCGACACCGCGGGCTATGTGAAGGACGGCGGGCTCCTCGACATCACCGAGGAGTTCGGCGCCTGGGACGAGACCGAGGACACCGACCCCACCGCCCGCCAGTCGGTCACCGTCGACGGAAAGGTCTACGGCGCCCCCTACTTCGTCGGCGTCCGCGCCCTGTACTACCGCACCGACGTCTTCGACGACCTCGGCCTCGACGTCCCCCGCACCCAGGCCGAACTGATCGCCACCGCCAAGGAGATACGGGCCGCCGAACCCGACCTGTACGGCCTCGCGGTCGGCGGCGCCTACACCTACGGCGCCATGCCCTTCGTCTGGGCCCACGGCGGTGAACTCGCCACCGGCAAGGGCGGCTCGTACGCCTCCGCCATCGACAGCCCCGCCGCGCAGAAGGGCATCAAGGCGTACACCTCGCTCTTCGGCGACGACAACTGTCCCGCGGAGACCTGCGCCGGCATGGGCGGCAACGACACCGTGACCGCGTTCGCCGCCGGCAAGGCGGGCATGGCCATCGGCGGCGACTTCAGCCACGCCGCCGTCGAGGCGGGCGAGGTCAAGGGCAAGTACGCGGTCGTCCCGCTGCCCGGGCTGAAGGAGGGGGAGACCGCGCCGGCCTTCGCGGGCGGCAACAACCTCGGCGTACTGAAGAGCACCTCGCACCGCACGCTCGCGGTCGACCTGATGCAACGGCTGGCCTCGAAGCGGACCCAGGCGGCGATGTTCGACGCGATGGGCTTCCTGCCGACCTACTCCGACGTACGCCGGCAGGCTGCGGCGAAGGAGCCGTTCGTGAAGCCCTTCGTCGAGACCCTCGCCGCGGGCACCAAATTCGTGCCGGCCTCGCCCGCCTGGTCCGGGATCGACTCCTCGCTGGTGCTGCCGACCATGTTCCAGGAGATCGTCAGCGGCCGTAAGCCGGTCGCCGAGGCGGCCGCGGACGCGGCGGCGAAGATGAACGACGCGTTCGGCACCGCCGGATGACCTCACCGGCCCACCGCACCGCCTGGACCCCCTGGCTCTATCTCGCCCCCGCCCTGATCGTCCTGGGCGGACTGCTCGCCTACCCCGTCTACCAGCTCGGCCTGATCTCCCTCTTCCACTACACCCAGGCCCAGGTCAGCGGCGGCGAGCCGACCACCTTCGAAGGGCTCGGCAACTACGCCGAGCTGTTCGGGGACCCCCGCTTCTGGGAGGTCCTGCTGGCCACCGTGGTGTTCGCCGCCGCCTGCGTGGTGTCCACCCTCGCCGTCGGATGCGCCCTCGCGGTCCTGCTCACCCGGGTCCGGGCGGTGCCGCGCCTCGCGCTGATGCTGGCCGCGCTCGGCGCCTGGGCCACCCCGGCCGTCACCGGCTCCACCGTCTGGCTGCTGCTCTTCGACGCCGAGTCCGGGCCCGTCAACCGCGTCCTGGGCCTCGGCGACCACTCCTGGACGTACGGCAGGTACAGCGCCTTCCTGCTCGTCCTGCTCGAAGTGGTCTGGTGCTCCTTCCCGTTCGTGATGGTCACCGTCTACGCCGGAATCCGCGCCGTACCCGCCGAGGTGCTGGAGGCCGCCGCGCTGGACGGCGCCTCGCAGTGGCGGATCTGGCGGTCGGTGCTCACCCCGATGCTCCGGCCGATCCTGGTCGTGGTCACCATCCAGTCCGTGATCTGGGACTTCAAGGTCTTCACCCAGATCTACGTGATGACCAACGGCGGCGGCATCGCGGGCCAGAACCTGGTGCTCAACGTGTACGCCTACCAACAGGCCTTCGCCTCCTCCGAGTACAGCCTGGGCTCCGCGATCGGCGTGGTGATGCTGCTGATCCTGCTCGCCGTGACGCTCGGATACCTGCGGCTGCTGCGCCGCCAGGGGGAGGAGCTGTGAATCTTCTCCGTGGCCTTGTGGCCCGCCCGTGGCGGTTCGCGGCGGAGGCGGCGGCCCTGCTGATCGCGGCCGTGGTCGCCCTCCCGCTCTACTGGATGGTGCTCAGCGCCTTCAGGCCGGCCGGCGAGATCGAGTCGGCCGAGGCCCGGCCCTGGACGACCGCGCCCTCCCTGGACTCCTTCCGGCGCGTCTTCGAGCAGCAGGAATTCGGCCGCTATTTCGTCAACAGCCTTGTCGTGGCGGGCACCGTCGTGATCGCCTCGGCGCTCATCGCGTTTCTCGCCGCGACCGCCGTGACCCGATTCCGGTTCCGCTTCCGGACCACCCTGCTCATCATGTTTCTGACCGCCCAGATGGTGCCCGTGGAGGCCCTCACGATCCCGCTGTTCTTCCTCATGCGCGACGCCGGCCAGCTGAACACGCTGGGCTCGCTGATCCTGCCGCACATCGCCTTCTCGCTGCCGTTCGCGATCTGGATGCTGCGCGGCTTCGTGAAGGCGGTACCCGAGTCCCTGGAGGAGGCCGCGTACCTGGACGGGGCGAGCCGGGCGCGATTCCTGTGGCAGATCCTTTTCCCGCTCGTACTGCCCGGCCTGGTGGCCACGAGCGTGTTTTCCTTCATCTCCGCCTGGAACGACTTCCTCTTCGCCAAGTCGTTCATCATCAGCGACACTTCGCAGTCCACCCTGCCGATGGCGCTGCTGGTCTTCTTCAAACCGGACGAGCCCGACTGGGGCGGCGTGATGGCCGCCTCCACGGTGATGACGATTCCGGTGCTGGTGTTCTTCGTACTCGTACAGCGACGGCTGGTCTCCGGACTGGGCGGAGCGGTAAAGGACTGACGTGACCGAACTGATTCCGGCTCCCCGCAAGGTCGCCGAGGGCTCCGGCGAGGTGCGGCTGAGCGCGCGCTCCCAGCTCTACGCCGCCCCCGGGACCGAGGGCGCCGCCCACTGGCTGACGGCCGTCCTCAGACAGTCCACCGGGCTGCCGCTGCGCGAGGGGCGGACGCCCGCCGACGCCCGCGGCGACGGCATCGCGACCCTCCTCGCCCCCGGGCTCGGCCCCGAGGAGTACCGCCTGGCCAGCGGCGACGCCGGCATCGTGATCGAGGGCGGCGACGCGGCCGGGGTCTTCCGCGGCGCCCAGACCCTGCGCCAGCTCCTCGGCCCCGAGGCCCACCGCAGGGCACCGCTGGACCGCGGCCGCGTCTGGGCGGTGCCCCATGTCACCGTCGAGGACGCGCCCCGGTTCCGCTGGCGGGGCCTCATGCTCGACGTCGCCCGGCACTTCATGCCGAAGGAAGGCGTGCTGCGCTACCTGGATCTGATGGCCGCGCACAAACTCAACGTCCTCCACTTCCACTTGAGCGACGACCAGGGCTGGCGCGTCGAGATCAGGAAGTACCCGCGGCTCACCGAGGTCGGTTCCTGGCGGGCCCGCACGAAATTCGGCCACCGCGCCTCACCGCTGTGGGAGGACAAGCCGCACGGCGGCTTCTACACCCAGGACGACATCCGGGAGATCGTCGCCTACGCCGCCGAGCGGCATATCACCGTCGTCCCCGAAATCGACATCCCCGGCCACTCGCAGGCCGCCATCGCCGCGTACCCGGAACTCGGCAACACCGACGTCGTCGACACCGCCTCCCTGACCGTGTGGGACAACTGGGGAATCTCCGCGAACGTACTCGCCCCCACCGAACACACCCTGCGCTTCTACGAGGACGTGTTCGAGGAACTCCTGGAGCTGTTCCCCTCGGAGTTCGTCCATGTCGGCGGCGACGAATGCCCCAAGGAGCAGTGGCGCGACTCGCCCGCCGCGCAGGCCCGTATCGAGGAACTCGGTGTCGACGGCGAGGACGGACTCCAGGCCTGGTTCATCGCGCACTTCGACTCCTGGCTCTCCGCGCGCGGGCGCCGGCTCATCGGCTGGGACGAGATCCTGGAAGGCGGTCTCGCCGAGGGCGCCGCGGTCTCCTCGTGGCGCGGCTACGCGGGCGGAATCGCCGCCGCCCGCGCGGGACACGACGTCGTCATGTGCCCCGAGCAGCACGTCTACCTGGACTACCGGCAGGCGCCGGGCGCGGACGAACCGGTGCCGATCGCCTATGTCCGCACCCTGGAGGACGTCTACCGCTTCGAGCCCGTTCCGCCCGAGCTGACCGAGGGGGAGGCGCGCCATGTGCTCGGGACGCAGGCCAACGCGTGGTCGGAGGTGACGGAGGACCAGGCCCGCGTGGACTACCAGGTGTTCCCGCGGCTCGCGGCCTTCGCCGAGGTGGCCTGGAGCGAGTTGCCGGCGCCCGGCGAGCGGGACTTCGCCGACTTCGAGCGGCGGATGGCGGTCCACTACCGGCGGCTCGACGCGCTCGGCGTCGCCTACCGCCCGCCCGCCGGACCGCTGCCGTGGCAGCGGCGCCCCGGAGTGCTCGGCCGGCCCCTGGAGGGAGAGCCCCCGAACCGGTAGGGGAGAAACCGCTCGGGCGTCACCGAAGAGTGGCAATTCCCGCACACCGGCGAAGAGGTGCGAAAACGGACCATCCCGCCGGTGAAGTGGGCGAATGCCTCCTAGCGGACCCCCGCGTTCGGCTCCCGCGAAGATGTGCCAGAGTTGCCACGTCCGCCCTGTCAGCACGTACCGTACGGCAGCAACAGGTGGGACCAGGTGGGGCAGCGGGAAGGGGCAGCCGGTTTGACCACGCACGCACCGCAGGCGGGGCAGGCCGTCACGCTGCCCACGACTCTGGACGAGGCCGTGGCGGCGCTGGCAGCCATGCCGGCCGCCGTCCCCGTGGCCGGCGGCACCGACCTCATGGCCGCCGTCAACTCCGGACAGCTCAGGCCGACCGCGCTGGTCGGCCTCGGCCGGATCAGCGAGATCCGCGGCTGGCAGTACCAGGACGGGCACGCCCTGCTGGGCGCCGGGCTCACCCACGCGCGCATGGGCCGTCCCGACTTCGCGGCCCTCATCCCGGCGCTCGCCGCGTCCGCGCGCGCCGCGGGCCCGCCGCAGATCCGCAACGCCGGCACCCTCGGCGGCAACATCGCCACCGCCGCGCCCACCGGTGACGCGCTGCCGGTGCTGGCCGCCCTGGAGGCGACGCTGATCGTCGCCGGGCAGCACGGGGCCCGCCGGGAGATCCCGGTGTCGCACCTGCTGGCCGGCATGGAGATGCTCCGGGCCGGCGAACTCATCGGCTTCGTGCGCGTACCGCTGCTGCACGCCCCGCAGGTCTTCCTCAAGGCGACCGGACGGACCGGCCCCGGCCGCGCGACCGCCTCCGTCGCCCTCGTCCTCGACCCCGCGCGCCGGGGTGTGCGCTGCGCCGTGGGCGCCATCGCGCCGATGCCGCTGCGGCCCCTGGACGCCGAGCAGTGGGTCGCGCAGCTGATCGACTGGGACAACGACCGCGCCATCGTTCCGGAGGCGCTGGCCGCCTTCGGCGAGTACGTCGCCGCGGCCTGCATCCCCGACCCGGCCCCGGCCGAGGACGGCACCGTGGACCCGCTCCCGCCCGCCGTACTGCACCTGCGGCGGACCGTCGCCGCGCTGGCCCGACGAGCACTCGGGAGGGCGCTGTCGTGACCGACGACCAGCACGGAGAGGGCGCCCCGCAGGGGCCCGCCCGCTGGGACCCGCTGCCCCAGGGCGACTACGACGACGGCGCCACCGCCTTCGTCAAGCTCCCCGAGGGGGGCATCGACGCCCTGCTCGCCTCCGCGGACAGCCCGCTGGCCGCGCCCGGGCACGGCTATGTGCCGCCGGCCATCACGGTCTCGCCCGCCACCGCGGACACCGACCCGGCGGCCACCGGCTCCTGGTCGATGCCCGCGGGCGCCGTCCAGTGGCCCGACGCGAACGCCGGGAACGCCGGCAACCCCGGTGGCGAGGAGGCCGGCAACGACCGGTTCACCTACCACCCCGGTGCCACCGGCCAGTGGAACTTCGAGGACGCCTCCGGCGCCGGAGACGCGGGGCAGGCGCCCGGCCAGGACGTCACCGGCCAGTGGTCCATCCCCCTCGCGGGCGGTGACCTTCCCGACGAATCGGGCGAGTTCACCACGTCGTCGCTGGTGGAGCAGTGGGGCGGCAACCCGCCCGCCACGCTGCCCGGCGGCGCGTCCGCGCCCTGGGCCACCGAGGCGATCGGCGAGCCGTGGGGCAGGCCCGCCGACGCGCCCGCCGAGCCCGACGCCCCGCACCCGCACGCTCCCGGCGAGGCCGTACCCGGGCCGCGCGCCCAGGACGGCCCCGAGGACGCCCCAGAGGGCTCACAGGGCGCCCCGCGGGCCCGTGAGGCCGACGGGGACGACGGGGACGCCCACGCGCCGGAGAACGGCGCCGAGAGCGCCCCGGACGCCTCGGCCCCCGTCGACGCCCCGGAGCCCGAGGACGCCGCCGCCTCCCTGCCCGGCGAGGAACACCCCCTCGCCTCCTACGTGCTGCGCGTCAACGGCGCCGACCGGCCCGTCACCGACGCGTGGATCGGCGAGTCGCTGCTGTACGTGCTGCGGGAGCGGCTCGGCCTCGCGGGCGCCAAGGACGGCTGCTCGCAGGGTGAGTGCGGCGCCTGCAACGTCCAGGTCGACGGCAGGCTCGTCGCCTCCTGCCTGGTGCCCGCCGTGACCGCCGCCGGCAGCGAGGTCCGTACCGTCGAGGGCCTGGCCGTCGACGGACAGCCCTCCGACGTGCAGCGCGCGCTCGCCCGGTGCGGCGCCGTGCAGTGCGGCTTCTGCGTGCCCGGCATGGCGATGACCGTGCACGACCTGCTGGAGGGCAACCCCGCCCCCACCGAGCTGGAGACCCGCCAGGCGCTCTGCGGCAACCTCTGCCGCTGCTCCGGCTACCGGGGTGTCGTCGACGCCGTCAAGGACGTCGTCGCCGAACGCGAGGCGCACAGCGCCGCCGACGGCGAGGACGACCCCGACGAGGCCCGCATCCCGCACCAGGCCGGCCCCGGGGCCGGCGGGGTCCGCCCGTCGGCGTTCGGCGGCCCCGGCTCCCCGGCACCGCATGACCAGGCGTACGGACAGGACGGAGGCCAGGCGTGAGCAACGAAGCCGCCACCGCGCCCACCCCCGCGGAGGCCGCCCCCGCCCCCGAACCGATCCCGCACGGCCTCGGCGCCTCCCTGCCGGCCGCCGACGCCCGGGCCAAGACCGAGGGCACCTTCCCCTACGCGGCCGACCTGTGGGCCGAGGGCCTGCTGTGGGCGGCCGTGCTGCGCGCCCCGCACGCGCACGCGCGCATCGTCTCCATCGACACCACGCACGCGCGCGACATGCCCGGCGTGCGCGCCGTCGTCACCCACGAGGACGTCCCCGGCGAACCCCTGCACGGCCGCGGCCGTGCGGACCGCCCGGTGTTCGCCTCCGAGGTCGTGCGCCACCAGGGCGAGCCCATCGCCGCCGTCGCCGCCGACCACCCCGACACCGCGCGCATGGCCGCGGCGGCCGTCATCGTCGAGTACGAGGTGCTCGACCCGGTCACCGACCCCGAGCAGGCCTTCGAGGCCGAGCCGCTGCACCCCGACGGCAACCTGATCCGGCACATCCCGCTGCGCCACGGCGACCCCGACGCGGCCGCCGACCTCGTCGTGGAGGGCCTCTACCGCATCGGCCGCCAGGACCCCGCGCCCATCGGCGCCGAGGCCGGCCTCGCGGTGCCGCGCCCGGACGGCGGGGTGGAGCTGTACCTGGCCTCCACCGACCCGCACACCGACCGCGACACCGCCGCCGCCTGCTACGGACTGGCCCCCGACCGCGTCAAGGTCGTCGTCACCGGCGTCCCCGGCGCCACCGCCGACCGCGAGGACCAGGGCTTCCAGCTGCCCCTCGGCCTGCTCGCGCTGAAGACCGGCTGCCCGGTGAAGCTGACGGCGACCCGCGAGGAGTCCTTCCTCGGCCACCCCCATCGGCACCCCACGCTGCTGCGCTACCGCCACCACGCCGACACCGACGGCCGGCTGGTCAAGGTCGAGGCGCAGATCCTGCTCGACGCGGGCGCGTACGCGGACACCTCCGCCGAGGCGCTCGCCGCGGCAGTCTCCTTCGCCTGCGGCCCGTACGTCGTCCCGAACGCCTTCATCGAGGGCTGGGCGGTGCGCACCAACAACCCGCCGTCGGGCCATGTGCGCGGCGAGGGCGCCATGCAGGTCGCCGCCGCCTACGAGGCGCAGATGGACAAGCTGGCCAAGAAACTCGGCGTCGACCCGGCGGAACTGCGGCTGCGCAACGTCCTGTCCACCGGCGACGTCCTGCCCACCGGCCAGACCGTCACCTGCCCGGCACCGGTCGCCGAACTCCTCCAGGCGGTACGGGACTTCCCGCTGCCGCCGCTGCCCAAGGACACCCCCGAGGACGAGTGGCTGCTGCCCGGCGGCCCCGAGGGCGCGGGCGAACCCGGCGCGGTCCGCCGCGGCGTGGGCTACGGGCTCGCCATGGTCCACATGCTCGGCGCGGAGGGCGCGGACGAGGTCTCCACGGCGACCGTCAAGGTCCATGACGGGATCGCCACCGTCCTGTGCGCGGCGGTGGAGTCGGGACAGGGCTTCACGACGCTGGCCCGCCAGATCGTCCAGGAGACCCTCGGCATCGACGAGGTCCACGTCGCCCCCGTCGACACCGACCAGCCGCCGGCCGGCCCGGGCTGCCGCGGCCGCCACACCTGGGTGTCCGGCGGCGCCGTGGAGCGCGCGGCGAAGATGGTCCGCACCCAGCTGCTCCAGCCCCTGGCGCACAAGTTCGGCATGTCCACCGAACTGCTCCAGATCACCGACGGCAAGATCACCTCGTACGACGGGGTGCTGTCGACGACCGTCACCGAGGCGATGGACGGCAAGGAGCTGTGGGCGACCGCGCAGTGCCGCCCGCACCCCACCGAGCCCCTCGACGAGCACGGCCAGGGCGACGCCTTCGTCGGTCTCGCCTTCTGCGCGATCCGCGCGGTCGTGGACGTCGACATCGAACTGGGCTCGGTCCGGGTGGTGGAGATGGCGCTCGCCCAGGACGTGGGCCGGGTGCTCAACCCCGCCCAGCTGGCGGCGCGCATCGAGGCCGGTGTCACGCAGGGCGTCGGCATAGCGCTCACCGAGAACCTGCGCACCGCCCGCGGCACGATCCGCCACCCCGACCTGACCGGGTACGCCCTGCCGACCGCCCTGGACGCCCCGGACATCCGGATCGTGAAGCTGGTGGAGGAGCGGGACGTGGTGGCGCCGTTCGGCGCGAAGGCGGTCAGCGCGGCGCCGGTGGTGACCTCCCCGGCCGCCATCGCCTCCGCGGTGCGCGCGGCGACGGGCCGTCCGGTGAACCGGCTGCCGATCCGTCCGCAGGCGGCCGTCGTGACCGGCGGCGCGTGAGGCGCCGAGCGGGCGTTGTCAGTGGTGGCGCGTAGGGTTCCGAGGGAACGGGGCACGAACGGGGGAACACCATGATCGCGACGATGACCAGGCCGGAGCCGCCGCGCTGCGGCGATCGGCTGCTCACCACGCTCGCGCTGGTCGCGGGCCCGGAGCCGGACCGCCGTGCGGCGTCGGGCCTGGCCGTCTCGGTCCCGCCGAGGCTGCTCGCCGAGGAGTTCGGGCGCGGCCGGCTGATGCGCTTCGAGGACGTCGACTTCCCGGCGGCGCTCACCCATGAGCCGACCCGCGGCTTCCTGCGCGAGACGGGCCTGCCCGAGGAGCACGCCCTGTTCCGCCTGGACACGGAGGCCGTGCTGCCGACGCTGACGGAGGCCCACGCGGACGATGCCGCCCCGGACCTCCCGCCGGACGCGGACCGCCTGATCGTCCTCGGCCACCTTCAGGGCCCGGAGATCCCCACCGTGCTGCTCCTGCACGGCACCACGGGCACCCTGCTGACCCGCACCGAGGCCGACCCGACGCCCCACGCACTGGACGCCGACGTCTCCGCCCTGGCCTTCACCCTGTGGCTGCTGCACCGGGACACCGCACCGGCGACAGGCGCCTGACAGGCACGACGGGTGCGACGCCGGGACGCGTCGCACCCGCCGGGCGGGCGGAACCGGAGGCCGTGGCGGGATTCGAACCCACGTAACTCGCTTTGCAGGCGAGCCCCTGAACCACTCGGGCACACGGCCGTGTTTGTGGTTCGACCGTAGGCGGGGCCGGGGGAGGGGATCAAGGGATCCCCGGGTGGTGCAACACGACCGCCATGGCGCGTTCATAAAAGGCGTTCATGGAACGGGGCTCGCGGGGGCCCGGTCCTACGACCAAGGTCGCAGGGGCGGACGACTTTGGGACAGGGGTAAAACCGGGGAGCGCGCCTTACGCTGACGGGCATGACCGCCCTCGACCCGAGCGACACCGATGTCGCCCACGCCGCGCCGCCCGACGCCCTCGGCACCGAGACCGTGCTCAGCCGCTCCTACCGCGCGCTCAGCATCGGGATCGTCTCCGTCGTCCTGCTGATCGCCTTCGAGGCCACGGCCGTCGGAACGGCCATGCCGGTCGCGGCCCGGGAGCTGGACGGGGTGTCGCTGTACGCGTTCGCCTTCTCGGGGTTCTTCACCACCTCGCTCTTCGGGATGGTGCTCGCCGGGCAGTGGGCGGACCGGCGCGGACCCGTCGGGCCGGTGACGGCCGGTATCGCCGCCTTCGCCGCCGGGCTGCTGCTCGCGGGGACGGCCGGCGCCATGTGGCTGTTCGTCCTCGGCCGCGCCGTCCAGGGGCTCGGCGGCGGCCTGGTCATCGTCGGGCTGTACGTCGTGATCGGTCGCGCCTACCCGGAACGGCTGCGGCCCGCGATCGTCGCCGCGTTCGCCGCCAGCTGGGTCGTGCCCTCGATCGTCGGCCCGCTCGCCTCCGGCGCCGTCACCGAGCACATAGGCTGGCGCTGGGTGTTCCTCGGGATCCCGGCGCTCGTCGTCCTTCCGCTCGCCCTCGCCCTGCCGCAGATCAAGCACCGGGCCTCCGGCCCCGTCGCCGGCACGGCCCCCTCCTTCGACCGCCGCCGCATCCGGCTCGCCCTCGGCATCTCCCTGGGCGCCGGCCTCCTGCAGTACGCCGCCCAGGACCTGCGCCCGCTCTCCCTGCTGCCCGCGGCCGCGGGCGCCGCCCTGCTCGTCCCGGCCGTCCTCGGCCTGCTCCCGCGCGGCACCTACCGCGCCGCCCGGGGGCTGCCCTCCGTCGTGCTGCTGCGCGGGGTGGCCTCCGGGTCGTTCATCGGCGCCGAGTCCTTCGTACCGCTGATGCTGGTCACCCAGCGGGGGCTGTCGCCGACGCTGGCCGGGTTCTCCCTCGCGGCCGGCGGCCTGACCTGGGCCGCGGGCTCCTGGGTGCAGTCCCGGCCCCGCCTGGAGCCGTACCGGGACCGGCTGACGACCTTCGGCATGGTGCTGGTGGCCGTGGCCATCGCCGCCGCACCGAGCGTGCTGGTCGAGTCCGTGCCGGTCTGGACGCTGGCCGCGGCCTGGGCGGTCGGCTGCTTCGGGATGGGCCTGGTGATCTCCTCCGCCAGCGTGCTCCTGCTGAAGCTCTCCGCCCCCGAGGAGGCCGGCACCAACTCCGCCTCCCTGCAGATCTCCGACGCCCTGTCCAACGTGGTCCTGCTCTCCGTCGTCGGCGCGGCCTTCGCGGCCCTCGGCGGCGGCACGGCGGGCCACGCGGCGGCCGAGGCGTCCGGATCGCACCCGGCGGCCTTCGCGGCGGTGTTCCTCCCGCTGGCACTGGTGGCGTCGGCCGGCGTGTGGGTGACGACCCGGCTGCGGACCCCCACCTGAGTGGTACCGATATGACCCCATGAAGTGGTACCGTTTTGGTATGGCCATGAACCTGCGTCTGCGCGACGACCAGACCGAAGCACTGAAGCTGCGCGCCGAAGAAGAGGGCGTCAGCATGCACGCGATACTGCTGCGGGCCGTGGACGACTATCTGGCGAGGACCGCGCACGAGGCGCTCGTCCGCAAGGCCGCCAAGGAGCAGACCGCCAAGTGGGCCGAACTGCTGGAGCGGCTCAAGTGACCTGTGTCTACCTCTCCGCCGAGGACGTCCTGGCCATCGCCGCGCATGCCGTCGATGACCAGGACGTCGTCGTACGGGACGCGGGGCTGCTGGAGTCGGCCGTGCATCGCCCCTCCGCCGCGATGTTCGGTCAGGAGGCGTACGACGACCTCTTCGGCAAGGCGGCCGCGCTGCTCCAGTCGTTGGTGATCAACCACCCCTTCATCGACGGGAACAAGCCCACGGCCTGGGTGTCCTGCGCCGTTTTCCTGGCCATGAACGACGTACAGCTGCGGCCCGACATCGACGCCGCCGAACGGCTCGTGATCGACGTGTCGACCGGCAGCCTGGACGAGGTGAAAGCGATCTCCGCCGCACTGCGCGCGCTGGCCGAGCAGACGATGTGACCTCCGTCCCACCCACGGGCGACCCGGGCCTGTCCGCGCGTTGACAGGGGGCGGGCGCCGGTAGGGTGACCCGGTCGTCGTACGCTGCCCGGAACCGGAGACCGTGACTACTACCGCCTCCACCTCCCACCACCTTTCCCCCGCCTTCCCCGGCCGTGCCCCGTGGGGTACCGCGGGCAAGCTGCGTGCCTGGCAGCAGGGGGCGATGGAGAAGTACATCCAGGAGCAGCCGCGTGACTTCCTCGCGGTCGCCACACCCGGTGCCGGCAAGACGACCTTCGCGCTGACGCTGGCCTCCTGGCTGCTGCACCACCACGTCGTCCAGCAGGTGACCGTGGTCGCGCCGACCGAGCACCTGAAGAAGCAGTGGGCGGACGCGGCCGCGCGGATAGGCATCAAGCTGGACCCGGAGTACAGCGCCGGCCCGCTCGGCAAGGACTACCAGGGCGTCGCCGTGACCTACGCGGGTGTCGGCGTACGGCCCATGCTGCACCGCAACCGCGTCGAGCAGCGCAAGACCCTCGTCATCCTCGACGAGATCCACCACGCCGGTGACTCCAAGTCCTGGGGCGAGGCCTGCCTGGAGGCGTTCGAGCCCGCCACGCGCCGGCTCGCGCTCACCGGCACCCCGTTCCGGTCCGACACCAACCCCATCCCGTTCGTCGCGTACGAGGAGGACAACGCCGGTATCCGGCGGTCGGCCGCCGACTACACCTACGGTTACGGCAACGCGCTCGCCGACCATGTCGTGCGGCCCGTCATCTTCCTCTCCTACAGCGGCAACATGCGCTGGCGCACCAAGGCCGGCGACGAGATCGCCGCCCGCCTCGGCGAGCCGATGACCAAGGACGCCGTCTCGCAGGCCTGGCGCACCGCGCTCGACCCGCGCGGCGAGTGGATGCCGAGCGTGCTGCGCGCCGCCGACCAGCGGCTGACCGAGGTCCGCAAGGGCATCCCCGACGCGGGCGCCCTCGTCATCGCCTCCGACCAGGACTCCGCCCGCGCCTACGCCAAGCTCATCCGCGAGATCACCGGCACCAAGGCCACCCTCGTCCTGTCCGACGACACCGGCGCCTCCCAGCGCATCGACGACTTCAGCGAGAGCAACGACCGGTGGATGGTCGCGGTGCGCATGGTGTCGGAAGGCGTCGACGTGCCGCGCCTCGCGGTCGGCGTCTACGCCACCACCATCTCCACCCCGCTGTTCTTCGCCCAGGCCGTCGGCCGCTTCGTACGCTCCCGCCGCCGCGGCGAGACCGCCTCCGTCTTCCTGCCGACCGTGCCCGACCTGCTCACCTTCGCCAACGAGATGGAGGTCGAGCGCGACCACGCCCTCGACAAGCCGAAGAAGGAGGGCGAGGAGGACCCCTACGCCGAGTCCGAGAAGGAGATGGAGGAGGCGAACAAGGAGCAGGACGAGGACACCGGCGAACAGGAGCAGTTCTCCTTCGAGGCGCTGGAGTCCGAGGCCGTCTTCGACCGGGTCCTCTACGACGGCGCCGAGTTCGGCATGCAGGCCCACCCCGGCAGCGAGGAGGAGCAGGACTACCTCGGCATCCCCGGGCTGCTGGAGCCGGACCAGGTGCAGATGCTGCTCCAGAAGCGGCAGGCCCGGCAGATCGCGCACAGCCGCAAGAAGCCGGACTCCGAGGCCGACCTGCTGGAACTCCCCGCCGAGCGGCGGCCCGTCGTCTCCCACAAGGAGATGATGGAACTGCGCAAGCAGCTCAACACCATGGTCAGCGCCTACGTCCACCAGAGCGGCAAGCCGCACGGTGTGATCCACACCGAGCTGCGCCGGGTCTGCGGGGGACCGCCGAGCGCCGAGGCGACGGCCGGGCAGCTCCGCCAGCGCATCGCGAAGGTCCAGGAGTGGGCCACCCGCATGCGCTGACCGGCCCTCGGGCGCGACGCCGGGTGAGGCTTCTGCGACGCCGGGTGATGTACGTAACAGGACAAACGCAGGCGGGCCGTATCGGCCGCTGCCCGGATTCTGGACGGAGCCTTCCGCTCAGCGGACCGCCTTCGCTAATGTCCCGCTACGCACACGCCCCGTGGCAGCGCCGCCGCGGAGCGCAGCCGTGAAGCGACGCGGTCCGGACAGGCCGGACCGCCGGCCGATCGGCGGCCTCTGAAGCGCGTCGCCGACGGGACTCGGTGACGCATATGCCGCGAGGGGGCCGTCGACCTCACCACTAAGGAGTGGGCGTCGTGACCGCGGAGACCTCTCAGACGCTCGACCGGGGACTGCGCGTCCTCAAGCTGCTGGCCGACACCGACCATGGGCTGACCGTCACCGAGCTTTCCCACAAGCTGGGCGTCAACCGGACCGTTGTGTACCGGTTGTTGGCCACGCTCGAACAGCATGCCCTGGTCCGCCGCGACCTGGGAGGCCGGGCCCGGGTCGGGCTCGGCGTACTGCGCCTGGGCCGCCAGGTGCACCCCCTGGTCCGCGAGGCCGCGCTGCCCGCGCTGCGCTCCCTCGCCGAGGACATAGGGGCGACGGCCCACCTGACGCTCGTGGACGGCTCCGACGCCCTCGCCGTCGCGGTCGTGGAGCCGACCTGGACGGACTATCACGTGGCCTACCGGGCCGGGTTCCGGCACCCCCTGGAGCGCGGCGCCGCGGGCAAGGCGATCCTCTCGGCCCGCCTCCAGCCCCAGGAGGAGCCCGGCTACACCCTGACCCACGGCGAACTGGAGGCGGGCGCGAGCGGAGCCGCCGCCCCGCTGCTCGGGGTGACCGGGGTCGAGGGCAGCGTCGGCGTCGTGATGCTGGCGGACGCGGTACCGGAGCGGGTGGGCCCGCGCGTGGTGGACGCGGCCCGGGAAGTGGCCGAGGCGCTGCGCTGAGGCCCGGGGACGACCGGGAGGAGCCGGCACCGGCCCGTGGCGGCCGCCGCAGGCCGGGGGACGGGTGGCCGGGACCGCGCGGATGCCGGCCACGTTAGATTGACCCCGTGCTCTCTCGTCTCTCTCGTCCCCAGGCCCTCGCCGTCTGCGCGCTCCCGGTCGTGGGCCTGCTGGCCGCCGCCGTCCTCGTGCCGCTGCCGTTCGCGCTGACGCAGCCCGGCATGACGGCGAACGTGCTGGGCGAGAACAAGGGCGAGCCGGTGATCACGATCTCCGGGGCCCCCACCCGGGACACCACCGGGCAGCTGCGGATGACGACCATCGAGGCCACCGGCCCCGACGTCGACGTCTCCCTGGGGGACCTGCTCGACTCCTGGTTCCGCACCGACCGCGCGGTGATGCCCAAGGACGCCGTCTACCCCGGCGGCAGGAACACCGACGAGATCGAGGAGTACAACACCGAGCAGATGCGCGAGTCCCAGGACGCCGCCTCCGAGGCCGCCCTGAACCACCTCGGCCTCGACCCGGCGAAGGTCAAGGTGGACCTGGAGCTCTCCGACGTCGGCGGCCCCAGCGCCGGTCTGCTCTTCTCCCTCGGCATCATCGACAAGCTGGACGGCGACGGCACCGGCGGCGACCTCACCGGCGGCCGCACCATCGCCGGCACGGGCACCATCGACGCCGCCGGCAAGATCGGCCCCGTCGGCGGGGTCGCCCTGAAGACGCAGGCCGCGCACCGGGACGGCGCGACCGTGTTCCTGGTCCCCGAGGCCGAGTGCTCCGACGCGCAGGCCGAACTTCCCGAGGGCCTGCGCCTCATCCCGGTCACCACCCTCAAGGGCACCGTCGACTCCCTGATCGCCCTGGAGTCCGGCAAGGGCAAGGTCCCCAGCTGCTAGCTCACCCCTCCTTGACGAACCCCTCCTCCAGCATCCAGTCCAGCGCCACCTCGTGCGGGTCCTGCCCCTCCACGTCCACCTTGGCGTTCAGCTTCTGCGCCACCGTGTTGTCCAGCCGCGCGGTCACCGGCGCCAGCACCTCCGCGATCGCCGGCCACTCCTCGAGCGTGTCCGTGTTGATCTCGGGCGCCGCGTTGTAGTTGGGGAAGAACTTCCGGTCGTCCTCCATGACGGCCAGGTTCATGGACCGGATCCGCCCGTCGGTGGTGAAGACCTCCCCGAACGTGCAACTCCCCTTCGCCGCCTCGGTGTAGATGATCCCGGTGTCCATCTGGGTGATGTTCCCGGTCGGCAGGTCCATCCCGTACGCCTTCTCCATGCCCGGCAGCCCGTCCGCACGGTTGGCGAACTCGGCCTCCACGCACACCGTCACCGCCCCGGGGTCCGTCGCGGCCAGCTCGGCCACGTCGGAGAGGGTCCTGGTGCCGTACTTCTCGGAGTTCTCCTGGTTCATCGCCAGCGCGTAGGTGTTGTTCAGGGCGGACGGCTCCAGCCAGGTCAGCCCGTTCTCCAGGTCGGCGTCGCGCACCGCCTCCCACTGCCGCCGCGGGTCGTCGATGGGCTCGCTGTTGCCCTGGTACGTGATCCAGGCGGTGCCCGTGTACTCGTACATCCCGTCCGCGTCCCCCGACTTGACCGCCTCGCGCGCCCCGATCGACCCCTGGATGCCGGTGCGGTCCAGCACCTTCGCGCCCGCCGCCTCGAAGGCGATGCCCATGATCGCGCCGAGGATGAGCTGCTCGGTGAACTCCTTGGAGGTCACGGTCAGATCGGCGCCCTCCAGCGGCAGACCCCGGCCGATCGTGCCCGGCACCACGTCGTCGACCATCGGCGATCCGCTGGTCAGCCCGCACCCCGAGCCCGCCACCAGGACACCGGCCAGCACCGCCGCGCAGGCCCGGCGCCTCATGTGCCCGCCTCCAGTCCCCGCGGCCGCAGCAGCAGTTCGGCCAGGGACGCCAGCCAGTCCACCAGCAGTGCCAGGGAGACCGTGAGGATCGCGCCGAGCATCAGCACCGGCATGCGCTGCGTGGTGATCCCCGTCGTGATCAGCACGCCCAGGCCGCCGCCCCCGCCGAAGGTGGCCAGGGTCGCCGTACCGACGTTCAGGACCAGCGCCGTACGCACGCCCGCGAGGATCAGCGGTACCGCCAGCGGGAGTTCGACCCGGGAGAGCACGCCCGTGGTGGACATCCCGATGCCCCGCGCCGCCTCCAGCAGGGTCGGGTCGTTGGCCTTCAGGCCCGCGACCGTGTTCGACAGCACCGGCAGGATGGCGTAGACGGTGATGCCGATCAGGGCCGCCTTCATCCCGGTGCCGAGCCAGATCACCAGCAGCGCGAGCAGGCCGATCGCCGGGGTCGCCTGCCCCATGTTGGCGATGGTCATCGCGATCGGGGTGGCCTTGCGGAACGCCTCGCGGGTCAGCAGGATGCCCAGCGGGATCGCGATGACCAGGACGAAGAAGGTCGAGATCACGGTCAGTTCGATGTGCTGCCACAGGGCCTCGGACACCACACCGCTCGCCAGCGCGTTCTCCGAGATCGGGTCCAGGTCGGCCTGCTGGAACCACAGCCAGGTCCCCAGCAGCAGCGCCACCAGGACCGCCGGCAGGAAGGTCAGCTTCTGCCAGGTCACCCGGGGCCGGGCCACCGCCGGGGGCGGCGGCGCCTCCTGCTCGGCCTCGCCCTCGTCGCGGAAGGCGAGCCCCTTGACCTCGTGCTCGCCCTCGGGACGCCGTTCGGGGGACTGCGCGGGGCTCGTCACGCCTTCGCCTCCCCGCCGTCGCCCTCCTGCTCGGCGTGGGTCCGCTCGCTGCGGGCGTGCTCCAGCTCGTGCTGGTGCTCCATCGCCTCCAGCCGGTCCGCCTCCAGCAGTTCGTGCACGGAGTTCATCAGCGTCTCCATGTCCACCACACCGTCGTACTCGCCGCGCCGCCCGGTGACCGCGACCCGGCCCGCGTTGTCGGTGAGGACCGCCTCCAGCGCGTCGCGCAGGGTGGCGTCCCGGGTGACCGTGTCGTGCACCAGCGTGCCCGCCCGGGCCAGTGAGCCCTTGGCCCGCATCAGGTCGCCGCGGCGCAGCCACTTGTAGGGGCGGCGGCGCTTGTCGAGCAGCAGGATCTCGTTGGTGCCGCTGGAGCGGAGCAGGTTGAAGATCTCCTGGAGCGGGTCGTCCACGGTCACCGTCGGATAGTCGGTGATCTCCACGTCCCGCACCCGGGTCAGGTTCAGCCGCTTCAGCGCCGCCCCGGCCCCGACGAACCCCGAGACGAAGTCGTCGGCCGGGTTGGTGAGGATCGCCTCCGGGGTGTCGAACTGGGCGATGTGCGAGCGTTCGCGCAGCACCGCGATCCGGTCGCCCAGCTTGATCGCCTCGTCGAAGTCATGGGTGACGAAGACGATCGTCTTGTGCAGTTCGTGCTGGAGCCGGATCAGCTCGTCCTGGAGATGGTCACGGGTGATCGGGTCGACCGCGCCGAACGGCTCGTCCATCAGCAGCACCGGCGGATCAGCGGCCAGCGCCCGGGCCACCCCCACCCGCTGCTGCTGGCCGCCCGACAGCTGGCGCGGGTAGCGGCCGTGGAACTCGCCCGGGTCCAGCCCCACCAGGTCCAGCAGCTCCTCCACCCGGTTCCTGATCCGGGTCTTGGACCAGCCGACCATCTTCGGCACCAGCCCGATGTTCTGCGCGACCGTCATGTGCGGGAAGAGACCGGCCGACTGGATCGCGTAGCCCACCTTGCGGCGCAGCTTCACCGGGTCGATGTCGGTGACGTCCTCGCCGTTGATGCGGATCCGGCCGCCGGTCGGTTCGATCAGCCGGTTGATCATCTTCAGGGTGGTGGACTTCCCGCAGCCGGACGGGCCCACGAAGATGACGGTCTCGCCCGCCTGGATCTCCATGTCCACGTTGTCCACGGCCGGGGCCGCACTGCCCGGGTACCGCTTGGTGAGGCTCTCCAGCTCGATCGACGCGCCGGACGTACTGGACTCAGACACGGATCCCCCTGGGAATGGTCAGCCGCCCGAGCAGGACGTAGGCGGCGTCGAACAGCAGGGCCAGGACGATGATCCCGAGGGTGCCCGCGAGCACCTGGTTGAGCGCGTTCTTGCTGCCCAGGGAGGCGATCCCGCGGAAGATCTCGTTGCCCAGACCCGGCCCGGAGGCGTAGGCGGCGATGGCCGCGATGCCCATCAGCATCTGCGTGGAGACCCTGATCCCGGTCAGGATCGGCGGCCAGGCCAGCGGCAGCTCGATCCGCAGCAGCCGCATCGGCCGGGACATCCCGATGCCGGTGGCCGCGTCCACCAGGGTCGGGTCGACACCGCGCAGCCCGACGATCGAGTTGCGCACGATCGGCAGCAGCCCGTACAGGGTCAGCGCGATCACCGTGGGCGGGACACCCAGACCCACGATCGGGATGAGCAGGCCGATCATGGCGAGCGAGGGGATGGTCAGCAGCGTCGACGTGGTCGTCGTCGCCAGGTTCCCGGCCCATTCGCTCCGGTAGGTGACCACACCGATCAGCACGCCCAGCAGGGTCGCGACGACCATGCACTGGAACACGGCGCTCGCGTGCTGATACGCGTCCGCGAAGAGCTGCCGGTGGGTGGCGCTCAGGTACTCCCAGAAGTTCACATCGCTCACCCCACCGGTCGGCCGTCTGGCGCTAGCTCCTCTCCCGGTCCTCCGCCGCCTGCTCCACCAGCGGGATGATCCGCAGCGGAACGGGGTTCTCCATCACGATCGCGGTCGAGGCCCGGACGATCCCATCAAAACCGACAACCCGGTCGATGACCCGTTGCAGATCGGCGTTCGAGCGGGCCACCAGCCGGCACAGCATGTCCCCGCTGCCGGTGGTCGTGTGCAGCTCCAGCACCTCCGGAACCGTCGCCAAGTGCGCCCGTACGTCCGGCCCTTGGCCCTGCCGGATCTGGAGCGTGGCGAAGGCGGTGACCGGGTAGCCGAGCGCCGCCGGCTCCACCTGCGGGCCGAACCCGCGGATGACTCCGTTCGACTGAAGCCGGTCCAGCCGCGCCTGCACCGTCCCGCGCGCCACCTCCAGCCGCCGGGACATCTCCAGCACCCCGATCCTCGGCTCGCGCGCGAGCAGCACGATGATGCGCCCGTCCAGACGATCGATCGCCACAGGGCCTCCCGGCACTGGTCATCCTGTACAGAAAGCCCGCACGGGCGGGCCCGACGCTGCACACATTGTCCAGCGAATACGCGAACTATTGCGCACCTTGCGAGGCAGAGCCAGGCTGCCGCTATGACGCAGACCACTCACCACACTCCCGACACCGCCCGGCAGGCCGACCCCTTCCCGGTCAAGGGAATGGACGCGGTCGTCTTCGCCGTGGGCAACGCCAAGCAGGCGGCGCACTACTACTCCACCGCCTTCGGCATGAAGCTGGTCGCCTACTCCGGACCGGAGAACGGCACCCGCGAGACCGCCTCGTACGTCCTGGAGAACGGCTCCGCCCGCTTCGTCCTCACCTCGGTCATCAAGCCCGCCACCGAGTGGGGCCACTTCCTCGACCGGCACGTGGCCGAGCACGGCGACGGCGTCGTCGACCTCGCCATCGAGGTCCCGGACGCCCGCGCCGCGTACGCCTACGCCATCGAGCACGGCGCCCGCTCCGTCACCGAGCCGTACGAGCTGAAGGACGAGCACGGCACCGTCGTCCTCGCCGCCGTCGCCACCTACGGCGAGACCCGCCACACCCTCGTCGAGCGCACCGGCTACGACGGCCCCTACCTGCCCGGCTACGTCGCCGCGAACCCGATCGTCGAGCCGCCCGCCCAGCGCACCTTCCAGGCGATCGACCACTGCGTCGGCAACGTCGAACTCGGCCGCATGAACGAGTGGGTCGGCTTCTACAACAAGGTCATGGGCTTCACGAACATGAAGGAGTTCGTGGGCGACGACATCGCCACCGAGTACAGCGCCCTGATGTCGAAGGTGGTCGCCGACGGCACGCTCAAGGTCAAGTTCCCGATCAACGAGCCCGCCGTCGCCAAGAAGAAGTCCCAGATCGACGAGTACCTGGAGTTCTACGGCGGCGCCGGCGTCCAGCACATCGCGCTGAACACCAACGACATCGTCGCCACCGTCCGCACCATGCGCGCGGCCGGAGTCCAGTTCCTCGACACCCCGGACTCCTACTACGACACCCTCGGCGAGTGGGTCGGCGACACCCGCGTCCCCGTGGAGACCCTCCGCGAGCTGAAGATCCTCGCCGACCGCGACGAGGACGGCTACCTGCTGCAGATCTTCACCAAGCCGGTCCAGGACCGCCCGACCGTCTTCTTCGAACTCATCGAACGCCACGGCTCGATGGGCTTCGGCAAGGGCAACTTCAAGGCCCTGTTCGAGGCCATCGAGCGCGAGCAGGCCAAGCGCGGCAACCTCTAGCCGTCCTCGTCCGCGCCCTCTTCCCCGGGCAGCGGCACGTCCGCGGGTTCGCCGAGTCCCACGAGGGCCTGGCGGGCCCGCGGGACGTGCAGCGCGGAGAACCACGGATTGATCCGCAACGCCTCCTGGAGATGCCGCCGGGCGGGCCCGGACAGCCGCAGGTCCCGCTCGATCATCCCGCGGTGGTACGTGTACAGGGCGCTGCGCACCCCGCCGCCCTTCGTCCCGTCCGTCGCGATCCTCGCGAACCGCAGCGCCTCCTCGTCCTGTCCGGCCCGGTGCAGCGCCCAGCCCAGCGCGTCCGCCACCGCGATCCCCGGCTGCCGCCGCCACTCGGCCCGCAACCGCCGCACCGCCGCCACCGGATCCCCGTGGTCCGCCTCGAACTGGCCCAGCACCAGCTCCCCGTCCACCCCGCCCGCCGCGGCCCGCCGCACCTGCTCGCGCAGGGTGTCGTACTGCACCCGGGCGGCCTGCCCGAGCCCCAGCGACTCGTACAGCTCGCCCAGCTCCAGCGCGTACTGGGGGAGCGGCTGCTTGGCGAGGGCGACCCGGTACGCGTTCAGCGCCTCGGTCGTACGGCCCAGCGCCGCCAGCGCCCGGCCCTGCCCGGCCAGCGCGGCCCGCTGATCGGGGTCGAGCCGTACCGCCTCCTGGAAATGACGCAGGGCCGCCTCACGGTCCCCGCGCTCGAACGCCAGCTGCCCGCCCCGCTCCAGGTACGCCGCCCGCTCCGCCGGGGCCTCGGCGCCCGCCGCCGCGTCCGAGAGGGAGGCCGCCGCGTCCTCGCGCCAGCCGTGGTCCCGGTACACCCCGCCCGCCCTGGCCAGCGCCGCGGGACCGGTCCGCAGCTCCAGCAGCCGGTCCAGGGCCTTCTTCGCGGCCTTGTGGTCACCGAGCCCCGTGTAGGCGTCGATCAGCGGCGGATACGTCGTCCACCGCTTCGGCGCCAGCTCCCGCGCGGCCTCGCCCCACTTCCGCGCGGCGGGGAAGTCCCGGCGGGCGCCCGCCAGCACCGACAGCCCGCCCAGCGCCTCCACATTGCCCCGGGCCCGCTCCCGCAACGACCGCCGCAGCGCCCGCTCCGCCCGCGGGAAGTACTCCGCGTCCGCGGTGCGCCGCCCCTGCTCCACATAGGCGGACCCCAGCACCGCCCACGACTCCGCGTCCCGGGGATGGTCCCGCAGATGGCTCTCCCGGTCCTCGATCAGCACCGCCAGATCGGGCAGCGCGGCCGGCACCCCGGTGGTCACCGCGGCCAGCGCCTGCGCGCCCGGCGCCGGGGAGACGGGGCCCGTCCGCTGCCCCCACGGCAGCAGCGTCAGCACGCCCCCGAGCACGGCACACCCCACGACCGAACCGGCCAGCACCCGTCGGCCCGGGCGCCGGCGCCGCTCCTGCTGTTGCTTCTCCATGGCGCTCACTGTGCGTCAGCGCGGCGACCCCGTCCGGGCACCGAAAGCCCCCCGGTTGCGGGGTTCACACCGATGGCCCCCGGTGCGACGCTGTGATCATGAGCCGTAGCCAAGTGCCGCACTCCGACGTCATCGACCGGCTGCTGACCGGCCTGCCCGCCGAGGCCGTGCTCACCGACCCCGACATCACGGCCTCCTACGCCAACGACATGGCCAGCTTCTGCCCGGCCGGCGCCCCGGCCGTGGTGGTCCTGCCCCGCACCGTCGAACAGGTCCAGCACGTCATGCGCACCGCCACCGCGCTGCGCGTGCCGGTCGTCCCGCAGGGCGCCCGCACCGGCCTGTCCGGCGGCGCCAACGCCACCGACGGCTGCATCGTGCTGTCACTGACCCGCATGGACCGGATCCTGGAGATCAGCCCGGTCGACCGGATCGCCGTGGTGGAACCCGGTGTGGTCAACGCGGCCCTGTCCCGCGCGGTCGGCGAACACGGCCTGTACTACCCGCCGGACCCCTCCAGCTGGGAGCAGTGCACCATCGGCGGCAACATCGGCACCGCCTCGGGCGGCCTGTGCTGCGTGAAGTACGGGGTGACCGCCGAGTACGTGCTCGGCCTCGACGTCGTCCTCGCCGACGGACGGCTCATGAGCACCGGCCGACGCACCGCGAAGGGCGTCGCCGGCTACGACCTGACCCGGCTGTTCGTCGGCTCCGAGGGCTCCCTCGGCATCGTCGTGCGGGCGGTCCTGGCACTGCGGCCCCGGCCGCCCCGGCAGCTGGTCCTCGCGGCCGAGTTCGCCTCCGCGGCCGCCGCCTGCGACGCGGTGTGCCGGATCATGGCCGGCGGACATGTGCCGTCCCTCCTCGAACTGATGGACCGCACCACCGTCAAGGCCGTCAACGACCTCGCGCACATGGGGCTGCCCGAGTCCACCGAGGCACTCCTCCTCGCCGCCTTCGACACCCCCGACCCCGGCCCCGACCTCGCCGCCGTGGGCGCGCTGTGCGAGGCCGCCGGCGCCACCGGGGTGGTCCCCGCCGAGGACGCCGCCGAGTCCGAACTGCTCCTCCAGGCAAGGCGGTTGTCCCTGACCGCGCTGGAGGCGGTGCGCGGGGTGACGATGATCGACGACGTGTGCGTGCCGCGCTCCCGGCTTGGCGACATGCTCGACGGCGTCGAGCGGATCGCCGAGAAGTACGGGCTGACCATCGGCGTCGTCGCCCACGCCGGCGACGGCAACACCCACCCCACGGTCTGCTTCGACGCGAGCGACGCCGACGAGTCCCGGCGCGCCCGCGAGTCCTTCGACGAGATCATGGCGCTCGGCCTGGAGCTCGGCGGGACCATCACCGGCGAACACGGCGTCGGCGTCCTGAAGAAGGAGTGGCTGGCCCGCGAGATCGGCCCCGTGGGCCTGGAGATGCAGCGCGGGATCAAGCAGGTCTTCGACCCCCTCGGCATCCTCAACCCGGGCAAGCTGTTCTGAGCCCTCGCACGCCCCGCGGCTCACTCCCCGTCCTTGGACTCGTCGCCCGGCCACGGATCGCGCAGCCACGGATCGTCGGCCGGGGTGGGGGCGAGCAGCTCGGCGAGTCCGTCGTCGATGCCGAGCTGCTCGGCCTCGGAGCCCGGGGGGACCACCCGCAGGGTCCGCTCCAGCCATGCCGACACCTGCGCGGTCGGCGCCTCCAGCAGCGCGTCGCCGTCGGGTGAGCTCAGCGCCATCAGCACGACGCTGCGGCCCTCGATCTTCGTCGGCCACACCCGCACGTCCCCGTGGCCGCACGGCCGGAACACCCCCTCCACCAGCAGCTCCCGGGCGAACGTCCAGTTGACGGGGTGGTCGGAGCCGATGTGGAAGGTGATGTGCACGGCGAAGGGGTCGTCGCTGGTGTAGCTCAGCAGGGCGGGGACGGGGATGCTCCGCTCGGGCGACAGCACGAGCTTCAGCTCCAGTTCCCGCTCAACCACGGTGGGGTACATGACGTCCGGTGTCCTCTCTCACGACGTTCATGGCTCTCGTACGGATCCCGAAGCGGGCCCGTACGAGTGGAGAGCGGGTTCGGTCCGTGGCATTACGCGGGTTCGCGAAAGTTTTCTCCGCACTTCCTTCCGGGCCCGTGACCGAGGGTGCGCGAGCTTGCCCGGAAAGGGGCGGGTACCGCGGGACTGGCGGTGGGGGTTGCCCGCGTCTGATAGATGTGGAGCCCCCCAGACGACCCCCGAGCAGATACGGGACGACGGACATGAGCGCCCCAACCCCGGCCCCCGGCGACGACAGGCCCCGCGAAGGGTATTACCCGGACCCCTCCATTCCTGGATATGTCCGGTACTGGAACGGTGCCGCGTGGGTACCGGGCACCAGCCGTCCGGCGCCGTCCGGCGGCGAACCGCTCGCCCCGCCGCCGGCCGGCACTCCGGCATCGGCCCCTGCGGCGGGTCCGGCCTCCGCTCCGGTCGAGGAGACGGGCCCGCACTTCTTCGACGAGGACCCGGCCGGCACGCCCGCGTCCGAACCGGGCCGCTCCCAGCACGGCAGCCGCCCGGAGCCCGCCTCGGCGTGGGGCGCCGACCGCTCCCGCCAGACCGGCTTCGGCGGCGACCCCGACCGCCGGGTCTCCTGGGGCGGCGCCCCCGACCCCCGCACCCAGGCCCCGGGTCCGGCCGAGGGCGCGACGGCCGCCACGGACGGTTCGGCGGCCGTGCCGCCCGCCGAACCGGAGCAGCAGCCGGGCAACAACACGTTCGTCTTCCGCCGCCCGACCCCCGGTCCCGCCGCCCAGGGCGCCCCCGGTTCCGCCGCACCGGCCACCTCCGGCCCCACGGCCGACGAGGGCACCATGACCTTCCGCGCGCTGTCCCCGCGCACGAGTGGCCAGGACGGTGCGTCCGGCGCACAGCAGGGGCGCACGGCCGGCCCGTCGGGCGGTCCCGCGTCGGCGGGGGCCGCCGGTGCGGGTGTGCCGGGCCCCGCCGCGGGCACCGCGTCCCCGGCTGGCTTCGGCCCGCCGGGACAGGGGCCGGTGGCGCAGCCGCCGGGCGCCTCACCGGGCGCCTCGCCCGCCGCCTCACCCGGCGTCTCTTCCGCCGCCCAGCAGGGCCCCGGTTTCGCCGCCGGCCGCACCGCCGCGGAGCGGGCCGCCGCCGTGCAGGCGCAGCAGCCCCGGGCCGCCGCCCCCGCGGCCCCCTCCGGCCCGCAGGCCGCCCCTTCGGTCCCCCAGCAGTCCGGCCCGCCAGCGGCCTCCCAGGCCCCCGCGCAGGCCCCCGCCCCGGTGGCCGGGGCCGCTCCGATGGCCGGCGGTGCCGGCGGCGGGCAGCCCTCCTGGGCCCAGCAGGTGCACCGGCTCGCCGGAGCGTCCGGCGAGGACCAGCCCGTGGCGCCCTGGAAGCCGCCCGTCGACGACGTCTTCCAGGCCGCGGCCCGCCGGCAGGCGGCCGCCCGGCCCGCCTCCCTCGGCAAGCGGTTCGCCGCCCGGCTGCTCGACACCGTCGTGCTGCTCGGTGTCACCGGCGCGGCCGCCGTGCCGCTCGGCACCCGGGCGATCGACCACGTCGACGCGAAGATCGACACGGCGAAGGCGTCCGGAGAGACCGTCACCGTGTGGCTGCTGGACGGCACCACGTCGGTGTACCTCGGCATCGTGCTCGCCGTCCTGCTGGTCTTCGGCGCGCTCTACGAGGCGCTGCCCACCGCCAAGTGGGGCCGCACGCTGGGCAAGAGGCTGTTCGGCCTGGAGGTGCGGGACATCGAGGCGCACGAGCCGCCGACCTTCGGCGGGGCCCTGCGCCGCTGGCTCGTCTACAGCGTGCCCGGACTGCTGGTGGTCGGTGTCGTCGGAGTCCTGTGGTGCCTGTTCGACAAGCCGTGGCGCCAGTGCTGGCACGACAAGGCCGCCCACACCTTCGTGACGGGCTGACGCGGGGGCGGGCGGAGAGGGGCCGGGACCTGCCGCGGGCCCCGGGTGGTCCCTTAGCCCGGACGGACCCTCGCCGGATGCGCGGCGCAGGGGTTCGCGGTCGACTCGGCCCATGAGCAGCGAACCGCCCCCCGGCTCCGGTGAGCAGCCGCCGGAAGACGACCCGTTCAGGAAGCAGCCCCCGTCCGGCGACCCGGGCGCGGCCGGCGGCTCGCCCTACGGCAGCCAGCCGCCGCCGTACCAGGGCGGTCCCTACGGCGGTGACCCCTACGGGGGCGGCGGCCCGTACGGCGGCGGTCCGTACGGCGGTGGCGGACAGCCGGCCGATCCGCTGGCCGGGATGCCACCGCTCGCCGAGAGCGGCCGGCGCACCCTGGCCCGGATCATCGACATGATCATGGTCGCCGTCGTGGTGTGGCTGCTGACCCTGGCCTTCCGGGTCAACGAACTCGACGTGACCTCCGACGACATGGACTACGGCAAGTCCCTCGGCCAGTCCGTGATCGCGGCCGTGCTCTACGTCGCCTACGACACGGTCATGATCTCCAGGTCCGGCCAGACGCTCGGCAAGAAGTGGCTGGGCATGCGGGTGGCCAACCTCGACAACGGGGCCACGCCCTCCGTGCAGACCGCGCTGGTCCGCTCGTTGGTGCTGTGGATCCCGTTCGCCTTCTGCTGCGCCTGCGTCTGGACCGCGATCTGCGGCGGCTGGAGCTACTTCGACAAGCCCTACAAGCAGGGCCTGCACGACAAGGCGGCCAAGACGGTCGTGGTCAGCACCCGCTAGCCGGCACCTGACAGAAGGGCCGTAGGGCCTGACGCCGCGCCGCGGAGCGGGAGTGCGACGGCAGGCCCCGACTCAGGACGCGGCGCGCTCGCGCACTGGCTCCGGCGCCACGGCGACCGGGGCCGGCCGCCGTGTGGTCGTCTCGGCCCCGGCGGGCTTGCGGAAGGCGATGACCCGGGCCTGCGGGGTGGGGACGGCCAGTGCCACCAGCAGTCCGAGAGCGAGTGCGGCGACGGCGACGAGCGCGATGCCCGGGGCCGAACTCGTCTGTGACAGCAGCAGCATGGCGAGCGTCGAGAAGATCACGGTGCACGAACCGTAGGCGAGCTGTGCGGCGGTCGGACGAGGCATGTCAATCGTGTCCTCGGATTCGGGGGTACACGGGGGTGTGGGCCTGGCATTCCGCCAACTTCCGGGCGTTCCGCCAACTGACTCTAATCGCGTCCATGCCCGAGCGGAACGAACAGTAAGCGTGACCTAACCAACAGTACCGGTGCACGGGGGGGCGCACGGAGTCATGACGTCCACCACATGGACGGGGTCGCGCGCCCGTCGAGTGACCCGCGGGTGTCCGTAAAGCGAACCTCGACTCCGCATAGTGCAGTTGACCTGTTCAAGTCAAGGTCTGTCTTTTCCGCTGAACCTCTAGTCAAATGTCGTCACTTGACTACACGCGTCGATCACACGCGCGCGAATCTCCATGACCAGGAACCCTCCCGTCGCGCGCGCTCGGACGCGGGGGAGGATCTCAAGTGACCAGCAGATCTTGGACGTTCAGAGCGGCCGCGACGGCTGTCGCGTTCGCGGCGGCCACCGCCACGTTCTCGGCGTTCACCACGGCCCAGGCCGACGACACGGCCACGGGCGTCATCGACCGGCACGACCCGGCGCCGGTGCACCAGGAGCACGAGCACGACCTCGACGGCCCGCTGAGCCAGACCCAGGAGGCCCAGCGCGAAGAGGCCCTGAAGCAGGTCATATCCGGCGAGGCCGAGGTGAAGGAGCGCGGCGGCTCCCAGGTCGTCGAGCTCAGGAGCAGGAAGGGCGACAGCAAGTACGTCGAACTCGGCCGTAAGAAGACCGACAAGATCTTCACGATCCTGGTCGAGTTCGGGGACGAGACGCTGCCCGAGTTCGGCGGGACCCCCGGCCCGCTGCACAACCGGATAGCCGAGCCGGACCGCAGCCAGGACAACAGCACGGCCTGGCAGGCGGACTACGACCAGAAGCACTTCGAGGACCTCTACTTCGGCACCCGCAAGGGCTCGGAGTCGATGAAGAAGTACTACGAGAAGCAGTCCTCGGGCCGCTACTCCATCGAGGGCGAGGTCTCCGACTGGGTCAAGGTCCCCTACAACGAGGCCCGTTACGGCAACAACGCCTGCGGCGAGACCAACTGCCCGAGCGTGTGGAACATCGTCAGCGACGGTGTGACCGCCTGGGTCGACCAGCAGAAGGCGGCCGGCCGCACCGACGCCCAGATCGCGGCGGACGTCAAGCAGTTCGACCAGTGGGACCGCTACGACTTCGACGGCGACGGCGAGTTCAACGAGTCCGACGGCTACATCGACCACTTCCAGGTCGTGCACGCCGGTGAGGACGAGTCCGCGGGCGGCGGCGCACAGGGTGAGGACGCCATCTGGGCCCACCGCTGGTACGCCTTCGGCACCGACGCCGGCGCCACCGGCCCGGACGACAACCGGCTGGGCGGCGCGCAGATCGGCTCCACCGGCATCTGGGTCGGCGACTACACCGTCCAGCCGGAGAACGGCGGACTCGGCGTCTTCGCCCACGAGTACGGCCACGACCTCGGTCTTCCGGACCACTACGACACCTCCGGCGGCGGCGAGAACTCCACCGGCTTCTGGACCCTGATGTCCTCCGGCTCCTGGCTCGGCACCGGCAAGGAGGCCATCGGCGACCTGCCCGGCGACATGACCGCCTGGGACAAGTTCCAGCTGGGCTGGCTCGACTTCGCCACGGCCAAGGCCGCGACCAGGTCGAAGCACAAGCTGGGCGTCGCCGAGTACAACACCAGGAACAAGCAGGCGCTCGTCGTCGAACTGCCCCAGAAGGCGGTCACCACCGAGATCGTCGCCCCGGCCGAGGGCACGAAGCAGTGGTGGAGCGGCAGCGGCGACAACCTCAAGAACACGCTGACCCGTTCGGTGGACCTCACCGGCAGGTCCTCGGCGGCGCTGACCCTCGACGGCTGGTGGGCCATCGAGGCCGGCTACGACTACCTCTACACCGAGGTGTCCACCGACGGCGGCGCCAACTGGACCTCCCTGGACGGCACGGCCGACGGCCAGCCGCTGTCCAGGGACGGCAGCGACAAGCCCGCGCTGAGCGGCTTCTCCCAGACGTACAAGAAGCTCGACTTCCCGCTGGACGCCTACGCCGGCCAGAAGATCGACCTGCGCTTCCGCTACGCCACCGACGGCGGTGTGGCCGAGAAGGGCTTCGCGGCCGACCGGATCTCGGTCACCGCGGACGGCACGGCGCTGTTCACCGACAACGCCGAGTCCGCGGACGCCGCTTGGACCGCCGCCGGCTTCGAGCGCATGGGCGGCTCGTTCACCAAGGACTACGCGCAGTTCTACATCGCGGAGAACCGCCAGTACGTGTCGTACGACAAGACCCTGAAGGTCGGCCCGTACAACTTCGGCTTCTCCACGACCCGTCCGGGCTGGGTGGAGCACTACCCGTACCAGAACGGCCTGTTGATCTGGAAGTGGGACACCTCCCAGGCGGACAACAACACCAGCAAGCACCCGGGCACCGGCCTGATCCTGCCGGTCGACTCCCACCACAAGGCGCTGAAGTGGGCCGACGGCACGCCGATGCGCAGCCGCATCCAGGCCTACGACTCGCCGTTCAGCCTGTACGGCACGGACGGCATCACGCTGCACAACGCCGACGTCAAGGTCCGGATCCCGGGGTCGAAGGGTGTGCCGGTCTTCAACGACCGCACCAGCACCTACTACGACCCGGCGACCCCGCAGGCCGGTGTCAAGATCACTGACACCAACACCAAGATCAAGATCGTCAAGGAGGCCAAGAACGGCTCGACGATCACGGTCGAGGTCGGTCCCGCAGGCCGGTAAACGGCATATTTGCAGGTCAGAAGCGTATCGGCGGCAACCCCTGGCGGGTTGCCGCCGATCCGTGTTTAGGTGCGTGCTGTGGTTCTCTTATTGACACCGACGCACACGGGGGTGTGACCGCATGGCCGCAGGAGGCTTCTGCAAGCTGCCGACCGGCAGCGTGGTGGTGGCGCTGAACCTGCCCGCGCCGGCCGTGGCCGGCATGGGCTCGGTCCGGGTCCTCGTCCACGCCCGCAACCGGGCCCGGGCCCTGACCAGGCTCCGCAACGTCGGGCTGCGCGCGGTCTACCTCCGAGGCAACGCGGCACCGCCCACCCCGGACGAGATCACCGCGGTCCTGCACCACCCCGACGGCCTCATATGGCGTACGGCACCGGACAGCGGTGTCGCCGCGGCCTGCCCGGGGCCCGCCCAGGAGCTGTGGCGCCCGATCAGATCCCTGGTCAGACGCCCCACGGCCCCCGTCTAGGGCGTGTTTCGAAAGTCCCGCCTGCCCCGCGGCGTCTGGCACGCGCGCTCGCGGCGTTGCCGAAACGCCCGAATAGCTCCGCTATTAGGGCGCTCCGGCGCCTTGCGATCGCACGCACCAGACGCCGCGGGG
>NZ_JBEPBM010000028.1:0-109431 GCF_040299205.1 Streptomyces sp. NPDC000983
GGGCCGCGCTGCCGAACACCGCGGGGGCCCCCGGGGCCCCTACCCCCCCGCCGTCGGCGTGGACCCCCTCCGGGAGGGGGTCACCGCCTTCGCCGTGTCGGACCCGAGGGTTCAGCTGAAGGAGTCGCCGCAGGCGCAGGAGCCGGTGGCGTTCGGGTTGTCGATCGTGAAGCCCTGCTTCTCGATCGTGTCGACGAAGTCGATGGTGGCGCCGCCCAGGTACGGGGCGCTCATGCGGTCGGTGACGACCTTCACACCGTCGAAGTCCTTCTCCACGTCGCCGTCGAGGGAGCGCTCGTCGAAGAAGAGCTGGTAGCGCAGGCCGGAGCAGCCGCCGGGCTGGACGGCGACGCGCAGGGCGAGGTCGTCCCGGCCTTCCTGGTCGAGCAGGCCCCTGACCTTGGACGCGGCGGCGTCGGTCAGGACGATGCCGTCGATGACGGGCTTGGTCTCGTCCGATACGGACATCTACATCTCTCCCGGGTTGTACGGAGACTGCTTGCCGACGGGTCCAACCCGCGGGGCCGCGGATTCATTCCGGGCCGGGCGCTTGTCTTACCGGTTCGTGCGGTTCCTACTTCATGCTCGCACACGCGCCGGGGAGCGGAAAACGTCCCTTTCGGGAAGGAACGGCCGCCGACAGGGATTCACGTCACACAGACACTATGCCCGTCGTCAAACTGACGTGAAGCGGTTATGATAGATAGCGTCATTTCGACGAAAAGCCAGATGGTGACCCCGCCGACCGGTACACACCGGCCGGCGAGCCGCAGAACAGAAAGGGTGCGTGTCGTGACCACCGCCCAGACCCAGGAGCTCGACGTAACGCCGACGCCCCTCGCCCTGCTGCTCCTCGGCCGTGCGGCCGACCCCAAGAGCGAGCGCGGTGTGGAGTGCCCCGGCGACCTGCCCTCGCCGTCCGACCCGGACCTGGTGGAGCGCGCCCGCGCGGCCAAGGAGAAGCTCGGCGACAAGGTCTTCGTGCTCGGCCACCACTACCAGCGCGACGAGGTCATCCAGTTCGCGGACGTCACCGGGGACTCCTTCAAGCTGGCCCGGGACGCGGCCGCGCGCCCCGAGGCCGAGTACATCGTCTTCTGCGGTGTGCACTTCATGGCGGAGTCCGCGGACATCCTGACCGGCGACGACCAGAAGGTCGTCCTCCCCGACCTCGCCGCCGGCTGCTCGATGGCCGACATGGCGACGGCCGAGCAGGTCGCCGAGTGCTGGGACGTGCTGACCGAGGCCGGCATAGCCGAGCAGGTCGTGCCCGTGTCGTACATGAACTCGTCCGCGGACATCAAGGCGTTCACGGGCAGGCACGGCGGCCTGATCTGTACGTCGTCCAACGCGAAGCGGGCCCTGGACTGGGCCTTCGAGCAGGGTGAGAAGGTCCTCTTCCTGCCCGACCAGCACCTCGGCCGCAACACCGCCGTGCGGGACATGGGGATGTCGCTGGAGGACTGCGTCGTCTACAACCCGCACAAGCCCAACGGCGGCCTGACCGCCGAGGAGCTGCGGGCCGCGAAGATGATCCTGTGGCGCGGCCACTGCTCGGTGCACGGCCGGTTCTCGCTGGACTCGGTGAACGACGTGCGCGAGCGCGTCCCGGGCGTCAACGTCCTGGTGCACCCCGAGTGCAAGCACGAGGTCGTGGCCGCGGCGGACTACGTCGGTTCGACCGAGTACATCATCAAGGCGCTGGAGGCGGCCCCGGCCGGCTCCAAGTGGGCCATCGGCACCGAGCTGAACCTGGTCCGCCGGCTGGCGAACCGGTTCGCCCCCGAAGGCAAGGAGATCGTCTTCCTCGACAAGACGGTCTGCTTCTGCTCCACCATGAACCGCATCGACCTGCCCCACCTGGTGTGGACGCTGGAGTCGCTGGCCGAGGGCAAGCTCGTCAACCGCATCGAGGTCGACAAGGAGACCGAGGCGTTCGCGAAGCTGGCGCTGGAGCGGATGCTGGCCCTGCCGTAGGGCCCTTGGGTACGCGCCTCGCGCTCACCCCGGCACGGGCTTCCGGTCGGGGTGGGCGGGGTCGAGGCTGAAGACGTCGCCCTCGGGGGTGGCCGCCACCAGGGCGCCGCGGTGGAGCAGGATCTTCGGCAGGTCCCAGTTCTGGTCCGTCACCCGCTGGGCGCGCGGCAGCGTCTCCCACAGGAGCGTGCCCCTGCTCGCGTCGAGTGCGGCCACCCGGCCGCTGGCGCTGGAGAGGTAGACCACGCCCGTGCGCGGGTCGTGGGTGACGGGGCTCGGCTGCTCGAGACTGGTGCGGGTCTGCCACAGCCGCTCGCCCGTGCGGGCCGACACCGCGGTCACCTGGCCGCCGGACGCGGTGAACCACAGCGTGCCGTCCCCCAGCGTGGCCGTGCCCTCGATCTCCTCCGCCAGCTTCGTCGTACGGGCCTCGGCGGTGTCCGGGTCCACCAGCCGGACCGCGGCGTGCGGGCCCTCCTCGCCGACGGCCGTGTTGCCGTTCTTGTCCTCGGCCGGGTCCAGGAAGAGCAGCCGGCCGTCGAGTTCGCCGACCAGGACTCCGCGGTCGGGCACCGACAGGCGCTCCCCCGAGCCGCCGCCCCGGTCGAAGCGCACCAGCAGGACGTCCTCGGTGGGCGTCCGGTCCCCGGCGCACGCCAGGTAGGGCTCCCGGCCGACGCTCACGCTCCCGCAGTACAGGTCCGGCGGCAGCTGCTGCGTCCAGCGGCCGGCGCCGGTGCGCACCGAACGGGCGGTGACCGTGCCGCCGTCGCCGCCCGCGACGACCACCACGTCGCCCAGGAGGAACGGGCGGTCGACCCACCGGTTGTTCACCTCGCGCTGCCAGAGCCGTTCACCGGTCCTGATGTCGAGCGCGGCGACCGAGGTGGCGAAGCTGTCCTCGTCCTGGGCGTGGTACTGCTGCTGCACCACCATCGCGTCGTCCTCGATCCCGAGGACGGTGAAGGCGTACGAGCCGTCGATCTCGCCGGGCGGCACCACCTGGGCGCGCCAGAGGGTCCGGCCGGTCAGCCCGTCGAGGCGCACGGGCAGCACCCCGTCGCCCGCGCAGTAGACGTCGTCCTCGTGCACCCGGCACTCCGGGCCGCTGCTCTGCAGGTCGGTGCCGGAGACCGCCTTGCCCTTCTGCACGCCCCGGGCCGCGGTGGCGTACACCGTCGTCTGCCACGGCTGCCATGCGCCGGGCGGCGGCGTCCAGCGGGAGGCTGCGGCGGCCTTCGCGTCGGCGTCGCTCCGCGCCGGGGCCTGGCCGCTGAGCAGATACGCCGTCAGCCCGAGGGCCAGCGCGCCGGCCGTGGCGGTCACGGCCCACAGCCGGCGGCGTGACCCGGTACCCGGCTCCGGGCCCGTGTCCGCGGTGCCGGTGGGCTCCGGGGACAGCGCGGCCCACGGTCCGCCCGTCGGCTCCTCGGGCAGCAGCGCGGCGAACTCCCTCGCCACCTCGTCCAGTTGGGGGCGGTCCGCCGCGTCCTTGGCCAGGCAGCGCTCCAGTACCGCCCGCAGCGGCGGGCTCAGGCCGTCCAGGACCGGTTCGTGGTGGACCACCCGGTACGCCGTGAGGTAGGGGCTGTCCGTGTCGAAGGGGCCGCGGCCGGTGAGGGTGTAGACGAGCAGCGCGCCGAGGGAGAAGACGTCGGAGGCGGGGCCCACCGAGCGGGCGTCGGTGAGCTGTTCCGGCGACATGAACGGTGGGGTGCCGATCATCTGGCCGGTCTCGGTGAGGGTGTGGTTCTCCGCCGCCCGGGAGATGCCGAAGTCGATGACGCGGGGGCCGTCGTCGGCCAGCAGGACGTTGGCGGGTTTGAGGTCCCGGTGGATGACCCCCGCCCGGTGGATGTCGCGCAGCGCCTCCGTCAACCCCAGGGCGAGCCGCCTGAGTTCGTCCTCGCGCAGCGGGCCCAGGTCGCGGATGCGGGCGGCGAGCGAGCGGCCGGGCACGTACTGCGTGGCCATCCACGGCCGGGCGGCGTCCGGGTCGGCGTCCACGACCGGTGCGGTGAAGGCGCCGCTGACCTTGCGGGCGGCCTCGATCTCCTGCCGGAACCGGGTGCGGAAGACGGGGTCGGCGGCGTACTGGGCGTGCACCACCTTGACCGCGACCTCGCGTCCGGAGCGCGATCTGCCCCGGTAGACGATGCCCATGCCGCCCGCGCCCAGCCGGTCGAGCAGCCGGTAGCCGCCGACCGACCTCGGATCGTCCCCCTGCAACGGCACGTCCCGGTCCCCTCCCCCGTGCGTCGATCGGGACCAAAGAATACGGCCGGGCCCCGTACCTGTGTGTACGGGACCCGGCCGGGAGGGGGCGGTCAGACGGAGGCGGGCTCCGGCTCGTCCGACTTCGACGGGGCGGGAACCTCCGCCTTCTTCAGCCGCTTCGCCTCGCGCTTCTTCGCCCGGCGCTCCTTGCGCAGCTCCAGCATCGCGTAGAGCGTCGGGACGAGGAGCAGGGTGAGCAGCGTCGACGTGATCAGACCGCCGATCACCACCACGGCCAGCGGCTGCGCGATGAAGCCGCCCTCGCCGGTGACGCCGAGCGCCATCGGGAGCAGGGCGAAGATCGTCGCCAGGGCCGTCATGAGGATCGGGCGCAGCCGGTGCCGGCCGCCCTCGACGACGGCCTCGACGACGCCGTACCCCTGGGCGCGGTACTGGTTGATGAGGTCGATCAGCACGATCGCGTTGGTCACCACGATGCCGATCAGCATCAGCATGCCGATCATCGCGGGGACGCCCATCGGGGTGCCGGTGACGATCAGCAGGCCGATCGCACCGGTGGCCGCGAAGGGGATCGAGACCAGCAGGATCAGCGGCTGGACGAGCGAGCGGAAGGTCGCCACCAGCAGCATGAAGACGATCGCGATGGCCGCGAGCATCGCCAGGCCCAGGTTGGCGAAGGCCTCGTCCTGGTCCTCGGAGACGCCGCCGATCGAGGCCGTGGCGCCCTCGGGCAGGTCCAGGGCGTCGATCTTCGACTGGAGGTCGGCGCTGACCGCGCCGGTGTTGTCACCGGTCGGCTTGGCGGTGACGGTCGCGGCCCGCTGGCCGTCGATCCGGGTCATCGACACCGGTCCGTCGACCACCTCGACGGTCGCCACGTCGGACAGCTTCACCGGGCCGAGGCGCAGGGCCTTCAGCTCCGCGAGCGTCTCGGCGGGCTTCGCCGAGCGGATGACGATGTCGCGCTCGGTGTCGTCCAGGGTGGCGCGGCCCGCGGTGGTGCCGCGGACGGCCTGCGCGACGGCCGCGCCGAGGGTGGCGTCGTCGAATCCGGCGGCGGCCGCCTTGTCGTTGGCCCTGACCGAGATGCGGGGCACGCTCTGGGACAGGTCGCTGGTGACGTCGGTGACGTCGTCCAGCCCGGCCACCGCCTTGCGGACCTGTTCGGCGGCGTCGCGCAGGGCCGTGGCGTCGGCGGCCTTGACGACCACGCTCAGGTCCTGGCTGCCGAAGCCGTCGCCGGCCGCGATGGTGGTGGTGCCGATGCCGTCGAGCTTCGCCAGACCGGCCTCGACGCGGTCGATGACCTCGTCGGAGGAGGCCGAGTCCTCCAGCATCACGGAGTAGGACGCCTGATTGGTGTCGGTGCCGCCGCCGAAGGCCGCCATGAAACCGGAGGAGCCGATGGTGACCTGGAAGTCCTTGACGCCCTCGGTCCTGCCGAGCAGCTCCTCGACCTTCTCGGCCTGCTCGTCGGTGGCCGCCAGGCTGGTGCCGGGCTCCAGCTCCTGCTTGACGGTGAGGACTTCCTGGTCGCCCTGGTCGAAGAAGTTCGTCTTGAGCAGGGGTGCCATGCCGAAGGTGCCGAGCAGGACGACGACGGCCAGGGCCACGCTGGTCAGCCTGCGCCGGGTCGCGAAGCGCAGCACGGGGACGTAGAGGCGCTGGAGGCGGCTCTTCGCCTCCTTCTCCTCCGCCGCGCGGCGGGCCTCGTCCGCGTCCTCGGGGGTGCCCTTCGGGGCGCGCAGGAACCAGTACGACAGCACCGGCACGACCGTCAGCGAGACCAGCAGGGACGCCAGCAGCGCCGCGGTCACGGTGAGGCTGAAGGAGCCGAACAGGGCGCCGACCATGCCGCCGACCAGGCCGATCGGCAGGAACACGGCGACCGTGGTGAGCGTCGAGGAGGTCACCGCGCCCGCCACCTCGCGGACCGCCTTGAGGATGGCCTCCTCGCGCTCCTCGCCGTAACCGAGGTGGCGCTTGATGTTCTCCAGGACCACGATCGAGTCGTCGACGACCCGGCCGATGGCGATGGTCAGGGCGCCCAGGGTGAGCATGTTCAGGGAGAGGTCGCGGGTCCACAGCACGATCAGCGCGAGGACGACCGAGAGCGGGATGCTCACCGCCGTCACCAGCGTGGAGCGGACCGACCCCAGGAAGACCAGGATGATCAGGACCGCGAAGAGCAGGCCCAGCGCGCCCTCGGTGGTCAGACCGTCGATGGCCTTGGCCACCGCGGGGCCCTGGTCGCTGACGACGGTGATCTCGGCGCCCGCGCCGAGGTCGGCGCGCATCTGCGCGAGCTTGTCCTCGACCGCGTCGGAGATCGCGACGGCGCTGCCGTCCCGGTCCATGGTGACCATGACCGCGAGGCTCGGCTCGCCGTTGGTGCGGGTCAGGGAGTCGGCCGGGGCCTGCTCCTGCTCGACCGCGGCGACGTCGGCGAGGCGGACCGGCTTGCCCTCGCCCCTGATCCGCAGGTTCTCGATCTGCTCCAGCGAGGTGAGGCCCCCGCCGACCTGGACGGTGCGGTTGGCGCCGTCCTCGTCGAAGGACCCGGCCGGCACGGTCGCGCCGCCCGCCTGGAGGGCCTGGGCGAGGGACTGTCCGGTCAGCCCGGCCCTGGCCAGCTTCGCGTCGTCCGGGGTGACGGTGACCTGGAGGTCGCGGACTCCGTCGACGGTGACCTGGCCGACGCCGTCGATGCCCTTGAGCTCGGGGACGACCGTCCGGTCGAGCTCGTCGGCCAGGGCCTGCTGGTCCCGGTCGGCGGTGACGGCGAGGACGACGGTCGGCATGTCGTCGGTGGAACCGGCGACGACCTGCGGGTCGACGGCGTCCGGGAGCTGGGCCCCGGCCCGGTTGACGGCCTGCTGGACGTCGGCGACGAGCTGCTGGGTGTTGTTGCCGTACTCGAAGGACGCCATGATCAGGGCGTTGCCCTCGCTGGCGGTGGAGGTGACGCCGGTGATCCCGTCGACGCCTTCGAGGCTGTCCTCGATGGGCTCGACGACCTGCTTCTCCACCACGTCCGGGGAGGCGCCCTGGTAGGGCGCGAGCACGGACACCATGGGCAGTTCTATGGAGGGGAGCAGCTGCTGCTTGAGCTGCGGGATGGCGATCGCTCCGAAGGCGAGCGCGATGATCGACACAAGCCCGATGAGGGCTCTTTGCGCGAGGCTGAACCTGGACAGCCAGGACATGGGGATCAGGGTCTCTCTTCAGAGGAACGGCGGACGTCGGGGGGCGCGGCCGCACGGATGAGCGCCCGCCCCTACACCCTGGGCCATCCCCGACCCCCGATGTGTAGCTCCGAGGTCCCGTTCCTTATCCCGCGCATACTCCCGGCGCAGTACGACCGGAGGTACTCAGTCCACCTTCGGGCGTACCAGCCCCGACTCGTAGGCGATCACCACGAGCTGGGCCCGGTCCCGTGCGCCCAGTTTGGCCATGGCCCGGTTGACGTGGGTCTTGACGGTGAGCGGGCTGACTTCGAGGCGTTCGGCGATCTCGTCGTTGGAGAGGCCGCCCGCGACCTGCACCAGCACCTCGCGCTCGCGCACGGTGAGCGCGTCGAGGCGGTCGGCGCGGGCCGGGTCGCGGTCGTCGTCGCCGGTGCCGCCCTGGGCGAGGAAGCGGGCGATCAGGCCCTTGGTGGCGGCCGGGGAGAGCAGTGCCTCACCGCCGGCGGCGACCCGGATGGCGTTGAGGAGTTCGTCGGGCTCGGAGCCCTTGCCGAGGAAGCCGGAGGCGCCGGCCCGCAGGGACTGCACGACGTAGTCGTCGACCTCGAAGGTGGTCAGTATGACCACCCGGACCTGGGCGAGCGAAGGGTCCTCGCTGATCATGCGGGTGGCGGCGAGACCGTCGGTGCCGGGCATCCGGATGTCCATCAGCACCACGTCGGCGCGCTCCTGCCGGGCCAGCGCGACCGCCTCGGCGCCGTCGGACGCCTCGCCCACGACCTCCATGTCGGGCTCGGAGTCCACGAGGACGCGGAAGGCGCTGCGCAGCAGGGCCTGGTCGTCGGCGAGCAGGACACGGATGGTCATACGGTCTCCCCCGGCTCTCCCGCCCCGGCGGTACGGGTCTTCACGGGCAGGATCGCATGGACCCGGAAGCCGCCGCCGTAGCGGGGACCGGTGGTGAGGGTGCCGCGCAGGGCGTGGACGCGTTCGCGCATGCCGAGCAGTCCGTGGCCGCCGCCCGAGACGGGGGCGCCGTTCTCCCGGGTGCCGTCGTCGAGGACCGTGATCTCCATGTGCGGGCCAACGCGGACGATGCTGACCTCGGCCTTCGCCTCGGTGCCCGCGTGCTTCTGCACGTTGGTGAGGGCCTCCTGGACGACCCGGTACGCGGCGAGGCCGACGGCGGCGGGCAGGGTGGTGTCCTGGTCTGCGCGGGCCAGCTCGACCCGGAGCCCGGCGCTGCGGAAGGTGCCGACGAGTTCGTCGAGGCGGTCCAGGCCGGGGGCGGGTTCGGTGGGCGCCTCGGGGTCGCCGGACTGGCGGAGCAGGCCGACGGTGGCGCGCAGTTCGTTGAGCGCGGAGCGGCTGGCCTCGCGTACGTGGGCCAGGGCCTCCTTGGCCTGGTCGGGGCGCTTGTCCATGACGTGGGCGGCGACTCCGGCCTGCACGTTGACCAGCGCGATGTGGTGGGCGACCACGTCGTGCAGGTCCCGGGCGATGCGCAGCCGTTCCTCGGCTACCCGGCGCCGGGCCTCCTCCTCCCGGGTCCGCTCGGCCCGCTCTGCGCGTTCCCGGATGGCGTCGACGAAGGCGCGGCGGCTGCGCATGGCGTCGCCGGCGGTGGCGGCCATGCCGGTCCAGGCGAAGATCGCGAGGTTCTCCTGGGCGTACCAGGGCAGGGCGCCGGCGAACATCGCGGAGCCGGTCAGGACGGTCATGGTGAGCAGGCCGACGCGCCAGGTGGTGTGGCGGTCGGTGGCGGAGGCGACGGTGTACAGCGCGACGACGGCGGCCATCGCCACGGGGGCGCGGGGGTCGCTGCTGACGCTCTCGATCACGGCGAGGGCGCCGGTGACGGCGAGGACGGTCCTCGGGGCGCTGCGGCGGAAGACGAGGGCGGTGGCGCCGAGTGTGATCAGGGTGAGGCTGATGAGGTCGGGGCGGCGCAGGCTCCAGGTGACGCCGTCCTCGCCGTGCGGGTCCACGAACGAGCCGGCCACCATGCAGATCAGGACGCCGGCCGCGATGGCGGCGTCCAGTGCGAGGGGGTGCGCCTTGAGGTGGGCTCGGGCGCGGTCGAGGAGGTTCACGGCTGACTACGGTAACCGGGGTTGCTGTCCGTGCGAACCGGTGCCCGGGGCTGGGGTGGGGGGTGCGCTCGCTTGCCCGCGCTTGCGGGGTGCCGCCGCTGCGCCCACCCGTGCCGCCCCAGCGGCACGACTGCCCGCAGCCAAGTGGGAGGGCGGAAGTGGAGGCGCGGCTGCCCGCAGCTGGGTGGGAGAGAGCGGAAGCGGAGGCGCGGCCGGCCGCAGCCGGGGCGGGGCGGCACGACTGCCCGCGGCTTGGGCGGGGCGGCTGGCCGCGGGTGGGGTTTCTGGGGTCAGCCTGGGATCAGGCCGTCGTTGGTCAGGAGTTGCTGGACTTCTTCCAGGGTTGCGTCCGGGGACGGGAGGATCAGGTCCGAGGGGGCGAGGGCGTCGTCCGGGAGGGGGTCGCCCAGGTCGCGGACCTTCGCCAGGAGGGCCTGGAGGGTGTGGCGGAAGGCTGGGCCGTCGCCGTTCTCCATCTCGGCGAGCAGCTCGTCGTCCAGCTTGTTCAGCTCGGTGAGGTGGCTGTCGGCCAGCCTCACCTGCCCCTCCCCCATGATCCGTACGATCATGTCGCCCTCCTAGGCGTGGGACCTACTGCTTGTCGAAGCGCGGGGTGTCCTGGGACTGCTGCGGGGCCTGCTGGGCGCCGTTGCCGCCCTCGATGGCCTGCTGGCCGCCGGACGGGCCGCCCGCCAGCTCCGCCTTCATGCGCTGGAGCTCCAGCTCCACGTCGGTGCCGCCGGAGAGGCGGTCCAGCTCGGCCTGGATGTCGTCCTTGTGCATGCCGGTGGGGTCGTCGAGGGCGCCGGAGGCGAGCAGCTCGTCGATGGCGCCGGCGCGGGCCTGGAGCTGGGCGGTCTTGTCCTCGGCACGCTGGATCGCCAGGCCGACGTCGCCCATCTCCTCGGAGATGCCGGAGAAGGCCTCGCCGATCCGGGTCTGCGCCTGGGCGGCGGTGTAGGTGGCCTTGATGGTCTCCTTCTTCGTACGGAAGGCGTCGACCTTGGCCTGGAGCCGCTGGGCGGCGAGGGTGAGCTTCTCCTCCTCGCCCTGGAGCGTGGCGTGCTGCGTCTCCAGGTCGGTGACCTGCTGCTGGAGGGCGGCGCGGCGGGAGAGCGCCTCGCGGGCCAGGTCCTCGCGGCCCAGCGCGAGCGCCTTGCGGCCCTGGTCCTCCAGCTTGGACGACTGCGACTGCAGCTGGTTGAGCTGGAGCTCCAGGCGCTTGCGGCTGGTGGCGACGTCCGCGACGCCGCGCCGCACCTTCTGGAGCAGCTCCAGCTGCTTCTGGTACGAGTAATCGAGGGTCTCGCGCGGGTCCTCGGCCCGGTCAAGGGCCTTGTTCGCCTTCGCGCGGAAGATCATCCCCATACGCTTCATGACACCGCTCATGGGCTTCGCGCGCCCCCTTCTGACGGACCAGCTCCAGCTCCTGCGACAGAACCCACAGTACGGGCCCTGCATCCATTACCGCACTGTTCGGGGACGGATGCGCTCATCCCCAAGGACGACTGCGAGCGCTCCGGCTCCGGCGTAGGGAGTAGGTGCTTCCCGGGGTTCCCGGAATCGCGTACGACGTCCGCTCTGTCCCCTACATGACGACTGGTGTTGCCGATTCGTTCCCCACCGGGCTGGGGTCCATGCGCGGCGACCCCGTACCCTTGGGTTTTGTGTTCCGTAGCCGCGCCAAGGAAGAGAAGGCACCGGCCGCCGACAAGGCGCCGCTGACCGACTCCAAGCAGACCCGCGACCCGCAGGCCCCCAAGGGCAGGCCCACGCCCAAGCGCAGTGAGGCCCAGTCCCAGCGCCGCAGCGTCGCCCATACGCCGACCACGCGCAAGGAGGCCGCCAAGCGCTCCCGCGAGGAGCGCCGGGCCGCGCTCACGCGTCAGCGCGAGGCGCTGGCCAGCGGCGACGAGCGGTATCTGCCCGCCCGTGACAAGGGCGCGGTGCGTCGTTACGCCCGCGACTTCGTGGACTCGCGCTTCAACGTCGCCGAGTTCTTCCTGCCGATGGCCGTGATCATCCTCGTGCTGAGCATGGTGCAGGTGGGCGCGCTGCAGAGCATCGCGCTGCTGCTGTGGCTCGCGGTGATCGTGCTGATCGTGCTGGACTCGATCTTCACCGGCTTCCGGCTGAAGAAGCAGCTCCGTGAGCGGTTCCCGGACGACAACAAGCGCGGTGCCGTCGCCTACGCGCTGATGCGCTCCCTCCAGATGCGTCGGCTGCGGCTGCCGAAGCCCCAGCTCAAGCGCGGGGAGAAGCGCTGAGCACGACGCCGGTTCCCGGGGGTACGGCGGACGCCTGCCCCGACGGGCCGGGCGGACTGCGGGACACCGTCCGGCAGGAGCTGGTGGCCCGGCAGCTCGACGAGCAGATAGCCGGGCGTTTCCCGGTGGGGCGGCGGCTGCGCATCCTGGACGTCGGGATGGGCCGGGGCGCCCAGGCGCTGCGGCTCGTACGGGCCGGGCACCAGGTGACCGGCGTGGAGCGGGACGCGGCGCTGATCTCCGCGGCCCGTTCGTCGCTCGGCTGCGAACCGGACGGGATCCGTGAGCGGATGCGGATCATCGAGGGCGACGGCCGGGACACCGGGGTGCACTTCCTGCCGGGCAGTTTCGACGTGGTGCTCTGCCACGGTGTGCTCATGCACGTCGAGGAGCCCGATCCGCTGCTGGCGGGTCTGGCCCGGATGCTCGCCCCGGGCGGGCTGCTGTCGCTGCTGGTCCGCAACGGCGACGCGCTGGCGATGCGGCCGGCCCTGTCCGGCGACTGGCACGGGGCGCTGGCCGCCTTCGACACCACCGCGCGGCTCCCCCACGCCCGCACGCCGGACGCGCACGAGGGGACCCCGGTCGGACCGGTCCCCGGCGGACGGGCGGACCGGCTGGCCACCCTGACCGCGACCCTCGCCGGGATCGGCGCCCCCCTGCACTCCTGGTACGGCGTGCGGGTCTTCACCGACCTCGCCGCCGACGACACCGGGACCCCGGACGACGTGGGCACGCTGCTGGCGTGCGAGGAGCGTGCGGGCCGCACCGATCCGTACCGCGGTGTCGCGGCGCTGCTGCACCTGTGCGGGGTGCGGGGCTGAGCCCTGTGCGAGCGCCCGGCAGGTGACGACGGGCGGACGGCGAGCGGGGGCGGCCCGGTCTCCCGTGGCCGCCCCCGCCCCCGCCGGTCGCGCGCTCAGTCCTCGGCGTGCAGGCTCATCGGGCCGTAGATCTCCGTGGTGTCCTCGAACAGGCGGACCTGGTCCACGCCGCCGGCGGCCAGGTCCTTCCAGACCTCACCGATCCAGGACTCGGCGTCTCCCTGCGTGGTGAACTCCTCGGGCTCCACCGCGGGCGCGGTCTCCGCCCCGTCAGCCTTCTCGAACCGCCACGTCCATGTAGCCATGCAGGCCTCCCAGGTGAGCTGTCGTGGGCGCCAGCCTATGCGGTCCGGCGGTCCGGCCGAAGAAGATCGCCCGGTTGGTGATCCGCGGACCCCGAAGGGCGCCCCCGGCCGAGCACACCGTGACATGACCGGTGAAAATCGAGGCGTGGAACTGACTCTGCTCGGCACCGGCGCCCCCACGGGCCTGCCCCGCCCCGACTGTCCCTGCGCGGCCTGCGCGACCTCGCTCGGCGCGGACGCGCGGGCGGCCACGGCGCTGCTCGTCGACGGGGCGGTGCTGCTGGACCTGACGCCCGGCGCCGCGTTCGCCGCCGCGCGGGCGGGGCGGTCGCTGGCGGGGGTGCGGCAGGTGCTGCTGTCACATCCGCACGACGGTCCGGCGGTGGAGGTGCCCGCCGGGCTGCCCGCGCCCGGGCGGGTGCCGGACGGGCGGGAGCTGGCCCTCCTCACGGGGCATCGGGTGCGGGCGCTCGCCATGGACGCGGGCGGCACCGGGTACGCGGTGACCGGGCCGGACGGGAAGCGGCTGCTGTACCTGCCGCGCGGCAGCGCGCCGGCCGGGTTCGACAACGGGGACCTGGGGACGTTCGACACGGTCGTGGCGGACGTGGTCGCGCGGCCGGACGCGCTGGCGCGGCTGCGGGCGGTGGGGGCGATCGGGCCCGGCACGGACGTCGTCGCCGTCCATCTCGACCATGACGTGCCGCCGGGGGCCGAGCTGCGGCGGCGGCTGGCGTCCCTGGGCGCGCGGGCGGTGCCGGACGGGACGACGCTGCCGGCGGGCTCCTGGGACGAGGTGCCCGACGTGCCGCGGCGGACGCTGGTGCTGGGCGGCGCCCGCTCGGGGAAGTCGGTGGAGGCGGAACGGCGGCTGGAGGGCTTCCCGGACGTGCAGTACGTCGCCACCGGCGGGCTGCGCGGCGGAGACACGGAGTGGGTGGCCCGGGTGACGGCGCACCGGGAGCGGCGGCCGGGGTCCTGGCGCACGACGGAGACCTGCGACCTGGTGCCGCTGCTGGCCGAGGAGGGCGCGCCGCTGCTGATCGACTGTCTGTCACTGTGGCTGACGGACGCGATGGACTCCGTCGGCGCCTGGGACGACGCGGTCTGGGCGGGCGGCGGGGAGCGGGAGCTGCGGGACCGGGTGACGGAGCTGACCGGGGCCGTGCGCTCGGCGCGGCGGACGGTGGTGGCCGTGTCGAACGAGGTGGGCTCCGGCATCGTCCCGGCGACGGCCTCGGGGCGCCGGTACCGCGACGAACTGGGCCGGCTGAACGCCGCCTTCGCGGGCGAGTGCGAGCATGTGCTGCTGGTGGTGGCCGGGCAGGCGCTCGCCCTGAAGGGCTGAGACCGCCGGTCAGGCCGGTTTCTTGCGGGCGATGACCCGGTAGGTGTTGGCGAACGGCGTGCGGCGCAGCAGGGGGGCGAGCGTGCGGTCCGTGGCGGTGGCCGTGAGGACCAGGGGCCGGGTCGTGCGCAGCAGGGCCGTGCGCAGGCCGCGTTGCAGGTCCGTGGGTGCGGCCGGGTGCCAGGGCGCGTCCGGGCGGGGGGCGACGCGGGACAGGGCCAGTGCCGTCGCCCTGGTGAGGTCGGTGGGGGTGTGGGCCTCGGTGCGGCCGGCGGAGACGACCGTGCAGGACTGGGCCGTCAGTTCCGCGCGGATGTTCTCCATCGGCATCAGGTGCAGATGGCGGGGCTGGGTGTGGGCGTGCCACCAGCGGCCGAGCAGCCGGGCGAACGTGCTGTGCGGGTCGGGGAGTTGCAGCAGCAGGTGGCCGCCGGGGCGCAGGGCGGTCAGGGCGGCGCGCAGCTGCTCGCGCGGGTCGGCGGTGTGCGTCAGGTGGTGCAGGACGCTGACCACGTCGTAGCGGGCGCGCAGCCGGGCCGTCAGGTGGGGGTTGGTCAGATCGCCCGCGTACGCCTCCTCGACGTGGCCGGCCGCGCGGGCCCGTTCGACCCGGGCCGTGGGGTCGACCCCGTCGAAGGAGGTGTAGGGGAAGATCTCCTTCGCCGCCGCCGGGAAGGCCGCGTCGCCGGTGCCGACGTCCAGCCAGCTCTCCGGTTCCCCGAAGGGCAGCATGGCGCGGGCGGTGGCGAGCAGCCGGCGGCGGTCCGGGCGCGCCTCGGGGTGGGGGTCCTTGGCGTAGAAGGCGAGGCCGGCGGGGGTCAGGCCGGGGTTCTGGAAGGCGTGGGCGCAGTCGCCGCACTCGTCGAGCGTGAACCGGCCCGGCTTGTGCTGGAGCAGGTCCGGCGTGCTGAGCCGGGTGCGCAGGCGTTTCGAGCCGCACCAGGGGCAGTCCTCCCGGCGCGGTTCCTGGAACCGGTCCGTTCCCTGGGCGAGTTCGGCGAGGTAGGTGGCACGGCGGGCGGACATGGGCGGCTCCGGGCGCGAGGGACGTACGACAATCCGCGGCAAAACGGAACGTATGGGATCGCGATCTTGGGTGCAACGACGTCACGCCGGAAAGGGGGTGACGTGGCGGGGCTACCGGTGGCGATGTGGCGGCGTTCCGTTCGACCGGTGCCGGTACTGTTCGGCGAATGAGCGCGCTTAACCTCGACGACTTCACCGATCTCATCGAGCGCCCCGACGGCGGGGTGCGCCGCGACGCGGAGGCTCGCCGGGAGCGTCAGACCGTGCCGCCCGGGTCGCTGGGCCGCCTCGACGACCTGGGCGAGTGGCTGGCCGCCGCGCAGGGCACCGTGCCGGTGCGGCCGGTCGAACGGCCCCGGGTGGTGCTGTTCGCCGGCGACCACGGGATCGCCGAACTGGGCGTCTCGGCACGGCCCGCGGGCAGCGCCGGCCGGCTGGTGCGGGACGTGCTGGAGGGCGGCCGGCCGGTGTCGGTGCTCGCCCGGCGGCTGGGCGTGCCGGTGCGGGTCGTCGACATGGGCCTGGACTGCGACCCCGAGGCCCTGCCCGGCGAGGTCCTGCGGCGCCGGGTGCGGCGCGGCAGCGGGCGGATCGACGTCGAGGACGCCCTGACCCTCGACGAGGCCGAGGCCGCGTTCCGGGCCGGGGTCGCGCTGGCCGACGAGGAGGCGGACTCCGGGACCGACCTGGTGGTGCTCGGCGATGTGAGCGTGGGCGGGACCACCGTCGCGGGTGTGCTGGTCGCCGCGCTGTGCGGGACGGACGCCTCGGTGGTCACCGGGCGCGGCGGGCTCGCCATCGACGACCTGGCCTGGATGCGCAAGTGCGCGGCGATCCGGGACGCGCTGCGGCGGGCCCGGCCGGTGCTCGGCGACCAGCTCCAGCTGCTGGCCACGGTCGGCGGCGCCGACCTCGCGGCGATCACCGGGTTCCTGCTGCAGAGTGCGGTGCGCAAGATGCCGGTGATCCTCGACGGCGTCGTGGTGGCCGCCTGCGCCCTGGTGGGGCAGCGGGTCGCGTTCCGGGCGCCGGACTGGTGGCTGGCCGCGCACGACAGCGGGGAGCCCGGGCAGGCGAAGGCACTGGACCGGATGGCACTGGAGCCGCTGCTCACCCAGGGCGTGACGGTGGGCGAGGGCGCGGGCGCCCTACTGGCCCTCCCCCTGGTCCAGGCCGCGGCAGCCCTCACCGCCGAACTCCCGGAACGCCCGGCAGGCTCCCCGGAGGACCCGAAGGACGAGCCCGAGCCCGAGAACTCCCCGGAGTAGCGGAGCGAAGCCCACGGGGGCGCGGCACGGTGTCCCGCCAGCGGCGCGGCACGGTGTCCCGCCGCCGGGGCCGCACGGTTTCCCGCCGGGGCGGCGCCGATGCGCGGCCCCTGGCGACGGGGGGCGCGCCCACGGCATCCGAGAACAGCCCCGGCCGACGTGGCCCAGCCCGTGGCACCCGGAGCGGGCAGGGCGGGGGCGCGCAGGCGGGCCCTTGCAGCGGGCCCGACGGCCCGGCGCGTCAACGGTACTCGCCGGGCGGGCCCGGCCCGCCGAGAGGCCGCGCCGGGGACACTCCGGTGCGGGCCCGGCCACCGCGCGCCGCACTGGCCGTACCTTCGAAGCGGCCCGCACCGAGGAGAAGCCGCGCCGGTGGCACCCCACGCGGGCCCGTCCGACCGGCATCGTGCCCCCGGCCACCCGGGCACACCCGGCCACCCGCACCGCCTCAGCCGTACGTCCGAACCGGCCGCGGCCGGTGAGAGGCCGCGCCGAGGGGACCCCCGCGCCGAAGCGTCCGAGCACAGCCGGGTCAGCGGTGTTGGGGGAGTTGCTTCGGTTCTTCCGGGGCTCCGCCGATCCAGTCGGCGAGTTTGCGGCTGGGGCCGGACCAGCGGCGGTCGTGGTGGTAGGCGCGCAGGGTGGCGCGAGCGCGGGCGCGGGGCCGGCGAGCGTAGAAGCGGCGGGCCCACCGGGAGCCCGGGCGGGCCAGGCGGACCGCGCCGACCAGGGCGAGGACGGGCACGATCACCCCGAACACCGCCAGCCGCATCTTGCCCTTGAACAGGGCGATCAGCGAGAAGACGAAGCTCGTCGCGACCGTGGAGATGACCGTGCCGCGGTCCTGGAGCTCGTCGTCGCTGAGGTCGTTGACGCCGAACGGCGAGAAGCCGGAGAGGACCAGGCCGACCAGCGCGGCGGTGAGGACGACGGCCTCCACGCTCTTGCGGCCCTCCTCGGTCCAGTAGACGTCCTGGAGATGCAGGATCAGCGCGAACTCGTCGAGGACCAGCCCGGCACCGACGCCGAAGACCACGGCGAAGAGGGCGGCGCCCAGGCCGTGCCGGGCGCTGGCGACCGCGCCGAAGCCGCCCAGGATCGTGAGGATCACCCCGGGCACCACATGGTGGATGTGCACCCCGCCCGAGCTGATGTTGCCGAAGGGGCCCTTGCCCGCGCGGATGAGACGGGTGATCAGCCGGGTGACCAGGAAGGTGATCACGAAGGAGGTGAGGGCGAGGAGCAGCGGCAGCTTGCCCGGCTCGACGAAGTTGCGGTACAGCCATGGCCCCATGGCCCGAGTGTGACCCGGGCCGACGGGCGGTGCCGCCCGGGTTGGGCCGCCTGACGTAATCTTCCGGCGTGTTCCTCACCTCCTCCGCGCACGGACTCCGTTTCGCCTTCGGCACGCTCACCGTCCTGCCGGTACGGGTCGAGCGGTGGGACCGGGAGGCCGCCCGCGGGGGCATGCTGTGGGCGCCGCTGGTGGGGTTGGTCGTCGGCGGCTGCGCGGGGGCCGTGGGGCTCGTGGCGCTGTTCCTCGGTACGGGGGCCCAGCTCGCCGCCGTCGCCTCCGTCGCCGTACCCGCGCTGCTCACCCGCGGGCTGCATCTGGACGGGCTGGCCGACACCGCGGACGGGCTCGGCAGCGGCAAGCCCGCCGAGGACGCCCTGCGGATCATGAAGCAGTCGGACATCGGGCCGTTCGGTGTGATCACCCTGCTGTTCGCGCTGCTCGCCCAGATCGCCGCCCTGTCCCGGCTGTACGACGACTCCTGGGCCCGGGGGCTGCTCGCCGCCGTCGTCTCGGCGGTGGCCGCCCGGCTCGCGCTGACCCTCGCCGCCCGGGCCGGGGTGCCGGCGGCCCGGCCGGAGGGGCTGGGGGCGGCCGTGGCCTCGGTGGTGCCGGTGCGGTGGGCGTTCGCGGTGGCGGGCGGCACGGTCCTGGCCGCCGGGGCCGCCGGGGCGCTCCTCGGCGGCGCCGACGCCGTCCGCGGCGCGGGCGCCGTGCTCGCGGCCCTCGGGCTCGCCGCACTGCTGCTGCGCCGCTGCGTGCGCCGTTTCGGCGGGGTCACCGGCGATGTCTTCGGCGGCCTCGCGGAGACCGCCGCGACCACGGCGCTCGTGGTCCTGACGCTGGGCCTCTAGAGCCCCAGCGCGTACGGGAGCGTGCCCCAGGGGTGGGTGCCCGTGCCCGGTACCGCGCAGTGCACGGTGGCGCCGTGGGCCCGGATCGCGGTCTGAGTGTCGGCGTCGGGCGGGACGCCGTACAGGAGGTGGCACAGCCGGGTGCCGGCGGCGTCCACGGGTGGGAGCCGGGGCAGGGCGCGGTGGGCGGACCAGGGGCCCTCGAAGGTGACCAGTACGTCGGCGATGCGCGCGTAGAGGGGGTGCGGGGGCGCGCCGTGGTTGAGGACGAGCGTGCCGTGGCCGAGGGCCCAGGCGGCCGAGGCCAGGCTCCGGTAGTGCGCGAACTCCTCCGGGGCCGTGGCCACCTGGTCGAGGAAGGCGCCGTCGGTGCCGTACCAGTCGCGGTGGCGGGCGAGTTCTCCGACGACGTCGGCGTGCGGCCGGTGTCCGTAGCCGGTGTCGGTGTAGCCGAGGACCTTGACCTCCGCGGCCCGCAGGCGGGCGGCGAGTTCGGCGAAGGCCGGGTCGGGGCGGTCGCCGGGGCCGCTGGCCGGGTTGAGGACCACGCCGTACAGGCGGGGTGCGGCGGCCAGGATCGCGTCCCATTCGGCGGGGCGGACGGCGGGGTGCTCGTAGTAGGGGATCAGCAGGGTGCTCATCGGTGTGCGGTCGCCCTTCCGAGCAGGGCGCAGACCAGCGCCGACTGGGCCGCGGCGGCCACGCCGTACACCACCACGGCGACGGTGTCGGGGGCGCCGGTGTGCGTGGCGAGGGCCAGCGTCTGGGCCAGGGCGGCGGGGACGCAGACCAGGGCCGCGCCCAGGACGGCTCCGACGGACTGGAGGAGCAGGCCCGTCCAGAGCACCACCCCGAGCAGCAGCAGGCCGGTCAGCCGGACGCCGTCGACGGTGGGGGCGTGCGGCCACAGCGCCGCCGTCGCCAGGGTGAGCGCGAGCAGGGCGGCGAGGTAGGCGGCCAGGCAGGCCACGACGGTGCGGGCGGTGCCGCCGCGGAACGACCTCGGGCTGCCCGCCGTGCGCAGTCCGGCGAGGCTGCCGCTGCGGAAGCGGTGCAGCAGCCATTCGGCGGGGCCCATGCTCAGGGTGAGCGCGACCGCGGCGGGCGCCGCCACCGCCGAGTGCCCCCGGCCCGCCAGGACGTCACCCAGGGCCGTGTACACGACGAGGACGCCGCTGCCCAGGCCGAACAGGGCGTACGGCAGTGAGCCGAGGAGGCCGGGGGCGGCCGCGCGCCGGGGGGCCTCCTCGGGGCCGGCGGCCCGGCTGCCGAGTGCCCCGAACGGCAGCAGTGCCACGCAGGCCGCCGTCCAGCCCCGCTCCCCCGGCCGGCGGGTCGAGGGGGCCGCTTCGAGGAGTGCCAGCGCGGCGACAGCGGCCAGCGAGCCCAGGAGCAGCACCAGTCGTGCCCCGTCCGGCACGGGGTGCACGAGGGCCAGGACCGCGCCCGCCGCCATCGGGGTCAGCGCCACCAGCAGCGCCCGTTCACGGCCCAGCACCAGCAGGGCCGTGGCCGCGCCCAGGTAGCAGGACTGGCCCGCCGCGAAGGCGACCGCCGCCGGGGACGCCGTACCGGCGGCGGCGAGGGCGGCCAGGACGCCGAGCAGCACGCCCAGCGGTGCGCCGACCAGCAGGGCGCGCCGGGCCGCCGCCGGGTCCCCGACGCCCAGCCAGGAGTACGCCCGGTGGGCGAGCCCTTGGTTCCAGGTCCACCCGAACAGGGCGCCGGCCAGCAGCGGGACCGTGCCCGCCGGGAGGCCGAGGTCGCCCCGGGGGCCCGCGAGCAGGGGTGCGCCCAGCACGTACCCGAAGCCGGGCAGGGCGAAGACGATCCCGCGGAGCAGGCAGCCCAGCAGGCCGGTGCGCCAGGGGTCGTGGGCGGGGCCGGACGGCTCGGGGTAGCTGCGCGGGACGCGGTCGTAGAGCTCCTCGGCCAGCGCGAAGGAGTTCTTGACGCCGTAGCGCTCGCGTATCTGGTCGTCGGAGAGGCCGTCGGACTCCAGGAGGGCGGCGACCTCGTCGGGGTGGACGGCGGCGGCGACGAACTCGCCGAGCCGCTCGGCGAGTTCCTCCACCGGGTCGGGCGCGGGCCGGCCGGGTACGCGCTGACGGGGGATCGTGGGCAGGGCCTCGGCCGGGGTGCCCGGCGGGATCCTCAGACCCCCGCTCACCAGTCGGTCCCGTCGGTGGCGACCTTCTCGTACCAGGGGTCGCGCAGTTCCCGGGTCCAGTCGGCGACCGTCTCGACGGCCGGCTCGTACACCTCGGGCAGTCCGGCGAGTTCCAGGTAGATCGTCCGGAAGGCGTCCACGGAGCGGCGCAGGGTGAACCGGTCGATGACCCGCTGACGGGACAACTCCCCCAGTCTCAGGCGCCGTTCGTCGTCCTTGAGGAGGGTGAGCGCGGCGGCGGCCAGCTTCTCCGGCTCGCGCGGCGGCACCACCAGACCGGTGTCGCCGACCGCCTCGCGCACTCCGCCGACGTCGGTGGAGACCGTGGTGCGGCCGCAGGACATGGCCTCGATGATGGAGAACGGGAAGCCCTCGGAGATCGACGACAGCATGACGACATGGCCGGCCGCGTAGGCCCGCCAGACCTCGCTGACGCGGCCCTCGAAGGTCAGGCCGTCGGTGACGCCGAGTTCGGCGGCGAGCTTCTCCAGCCGGGTGGCGTAGGCCTCGCCGCCGGGCGGGACCGGGCCGAACAACCGCAGCCGGGTCTCGGGGAGTTCGGCGCGGACCATGGCGTAGGCGTGCAGCAGGGTCTCCAGGTCCTTGATGGGATCGACGCGGCCGCACCAGGTGAGGGTGGGGACGTCGGGTTCGGGCCCGGCGTGCGGGAAGGCGTGCGGGTCGACGCCGTTGTAGACCGTGCGGATCTTGCCGCCCTCGGCGCCGCCGCGCTCCTCCCAGCGGCGGTTGTACCGGTTGCAGGGGGTGATCAGGTCGGCCGCCCGGTAGCCGAGGGAGTTCAGCTCGCGGTAGAAGCCGAGCATGAACGCCTTGACGGGCCAGCGCTGTTCGGCGCTGCGGTAGCCGAGGTAGCGCTCGCGCAGGTAGATGCCGTGCTCGGTGAGGAGGAACGGCACGCCGTCCAGGCGGCGGGCGGCGAGCGCGGGCAGGGTGGCCAGGCCGCTGCTGACCGCGTGTGCCACCGAGTCCTCGGGGATGCGCACGCCGAGCGGGCGCAGGGCGTGTTCCAGCAGGTCGGTGGCGGTGAGCGCGTCGTGCACGGTGGGCCGGGCGGCGGCCGTCGGCAGATGCGGCATGGTCCAGATCCACATCAGCGCGCGCAGTGCCGGCTCGCCGCGCAGCGCCGCCGACAGGCGTCCGGCGCGGGCGAGTTCGGCCAGCTCGTACAGGGCCTCGCCGAAGTCGGCGCGGGCGTCGGGGTCCAGGACGGCGAGCAGCAGCCGTTCGTAGGCGTCGAGGAAGCGGCGGCGGGCCCGGCCCAGTACGGCGCCGGGGCGCCCCGGCCGGGGGCCCCAGGTCGGCACCGAGACGTGCCGGCGGACGTTGGGCGGCAGCTCCCAGGTCACCGGTTCACGGCCGGTGCCGGTGAGGGAGACGACGTGGAAGTCGACCTCCGGCATGCCCTTGACGAGCTGGTCGCACCAGGTGCTGACGCCGCCGTGGACGTGCGGGTAGGTGCCTTCGGTGAGCATGGTGACATGACGGCCCGATCGCCGCATCGTTGAGTTCCCCCCTGCGGAACAGGTGTCGCGTCCCGACGGCGCACCCCGGCCGGGTCGGCTCCGGGGTGCGCCGTCGGGTGGCGCCCGCTCAGGCGGACGGCAGCTTCAGCGTGAGAGCGGACTGGAGCGCGGCGGGCGTGGCCCAGGCCGAGCGTCCGCCCGCGTACGGCGTACCGAACGCGGTGGTGCCGAGCACGAGTTGCTTCTTGGTGCCCTCCGGCGCGGTCACCGGGATCTGGGTGCCGGACGGCGCGGTGACGGTGACGGTGGTGCCGATGCGGTACGCGGTGACCTTGTTGTTCGCCACCGCGGTGCGCCAGGCCGCGCGGCGCTGGAACTCGGTGCCGATGGCCTTCTGGGAGAGGTTCTCCACCGGGGCGCTGTCGGCGAACAGGGCGCGGTAGTCGGCGAGGATCCGGTCCAGCACCGGGTACAGGATGCGGTCCTCGGCGAGGTTGGACTGGTGGACGTAGTGCGGGCGCGGGTCGTTGCTGACGACGTGCCCGAGGGCGATGCGGGCCTCCTGGGGGACGATGTGGTCGTCGTAGCCGGTGGCCGTGTCGAGGGGTTCGTCGAGGCAGGTGGAGGCGGGGTTGGTGGCGCAGACGCCGCTGCCGCCGTCCTCGGCGGAGGCGTAGATCCAGTTGTACTCGTCGGCCATCTCGGCCTCGGTGCCGACGTTGTAGTACACGTTCATCGGGTGCCGGGGCACCGTCAGGGCGGATCCCACCGGGCGCTGTTCGGGCTCGCGGGAGTTGTCCGAGGCGATCCACTTGACGCCGGTGTCGGCGAGGGCGCCGGCCAGGTTCGGGTTGTCGGCGGGCTGCTGGGGCAGGGTTTTGAGGCCCGAGTGCTCCCCGGTGACCAGCTCGGTGCGGTCGACCGGGAGGCCCTTGGAGACGGCCCAGTTGTGGTTGTCGCGGATCTGCGCGGCGATCTGGGCGCGGCTCATGTACTTCACCGAGCCGTCGGTGTTCTTCGCGCAGGTCCACGGCACCGTGGAGGTGTCCTGGACGCAGCCGAGGAAGGGGTGGGTGTAGGTGTGGTTGATCCACCGGTACTGGGCCCGGTCGGTGAGTAGCCGCGAGGTCAGCGCGTCGGTGCCGCCGTGCTCGGTCTTCCACTCCTCGCCGGAACCGGCGTTGAAGACCATGTCCATGGTGAAGCCCTGGGTGCGCTGCCACTGGGCGGCGTACACGGCGTCCTCGGCGGTCATCCGGATCGGGGCGTTCTCCTCGCCGCCGCCGACGCAGTCGATGTCGCCGGGGGTGCAGTTGCGCTCGGTGTCCCAGCGGGCGTCGGGGGCGAAGACGTCGTCGACGTGGACGGCGAGGTAGTTGCGGTCCTGGCCCAGGTGGACGCCCTGGGTGAGCCAGCCGACGATGCCCCGGGCGAGGACCCGGAACTGCTGCTGGTGCTGGTTGTAGGCGAAGGTCACCACCAGCTCGCGGCGGCCGTCGTGGGCGTACTCGCCGATCAGGCTGCCGCGCCCGGAGCCCTCGGGGACGGGCAGGTCGACGTAGCTGGTGAAGCCGGCCCGGGGCCGGGCGACGTAGCCGTAGCTCTCCTGGACGGAGGGCGCGTTGTCCTCGAAGGTCAGGGCGCCGTCGAGGTAGCCGAAGTACGAGGAGCGGCCGGCGTCGGTGACGGCGGCCCGCCGGCCGTCGAGGCTGCCGGACCAGCCGCCCTCGGTGGTGTAGTCGAGGCCGACCCCGGGGTGGGCCCAGGTGTAGGCGTCGACCTGCGGGATGCCGTAGGTGCGCTCGTAGGTCTCCAGCGCGGTCTGCTCGCCGGAACCGGCGCCGAACGGTGCCTCGTTCGGCAGCACCACACCCTGGAACTTCGCCCGCGGCCGCCCGCTGACGGTGTCGCTGAGGAACGCCGGGGTCAGCGTCGGACGGCCCGGGTCGTTCAGGTCGACGGTGGTGTACGGAACGCCGGTACCGCGCAGTTGCTCGGTGATGGCCCGGACGGCGGCGCCGCCGTCGTCCACCACCAGCACCCGCAGGTCGATCCGCGGGTCGACCGCGGCCGCCGCGCCCGGGACCCCCGGGCCCAGCGACATCAGCGAGGCGGCCGTCAGGGCGGCTGCGGTGTTTCTCCAGCGGTGCGCTCGGTGCGCCATGTGTGGTTCCTCCCCCCAGAGGACCTCCCCGTCCCACGGGGGGCGCGGGGGAGGATCCTTGGACATCATGCGAAGCGGTGGCCCGACGGCTCACCGGAACGCGACGAGTGTGTCCCAGGTGACCGACGGTGAGAGCTGGGAAGTGGCCAGGACGCCACCGACAGGTGAACGCCCGCAGGAATGAGCGAACGGGTCGTACGCGCGTAGGCTCGTCCGGAGTGTCAGCCGCACCGGGGAGAAGCCCCCGCTGAGCCCGCACCCTCGCCTCGGAAATAGGGTCGGCCGTCGGGCCCGGTCGACCCACCGCATTTCGGCCAACCGCAACTTCACATCGGAAGCGAGAATTCACCACCGTGACTGCTCTGACTCTCAGCACCGCCGCGGCGCACGGCCTGCGGGCCGACGCGATCGTGATCGGTGTCGCCAAGGGCCCCGTGGTCGCCCCGGGCGCCGAAGCCCTGGACAAGGCCTACGACGGCCGGCTCGCCGCCGTCCTGGAGACCCTCGGTGCCTCCGGCGGCGAGGGCGAGGTGACCAAGCTCCCGGCCCCCTCCGGCTTCAAGGCCCCCCTCGTGGTGGCCGTCGGTCTCGGCGCCGAGCCCGACCAGGACGGCGCGTACGACGCCGAGGCGCTGCGCAGGGCCGCGGGTGTCGCCGCCCGCGCGCTGGCCGGCACCAAGAAGGCCGCCTTCGCCCTGCCCCTCACGGACGCCGCCGACGCCGGTGCCGTCGCCGAGGGCGCGCTGCTCGGCGCGTACTCCTTCGACGCCTACAAGGAGGGCGCCAAGAACGGCAAGGGCGGCAAGGCGCCGCTGGCCGAGGTCGCCCTGCTCGGCGGGAAGCCGCGGGACAAGGCGTACAAGGCCGCCGTCGAGCGGGCCACCGCCGTCGTCGAGGAGCTCAACCGCGCCCGCGACCTCATCAACACCCCGCCGAACGACCTCAACCCCGAGTCGTTCGCCGCCGTCGCCCAGACGGCGGCCAAGGAGCACGGCATCAAGGTGCAGGTGCTCGACGAGAAGGCCCTCACCAAGGGCGGCTACGGCGGCATCCTCGGCGTCGGCGCCGGTTCCGCCGCGGGCCCGCGGCTGGTGAAGCTGTCGTACACCAGCTCCAAGGCGAAGAAGCACCTCGCGTTCGTCGGCAAGGGCATCACCTACGACTCGGGCGGCATCTCGCTCAAGCCGGCCGGCCACAACGAGACGATGAAGTGCGACATGAGCGGCGCCGCCGCCGTGTTCGCCGCCGTCGTCGCCGCGGCCCGCCTCGGCCTCGAGGTCAACGTGACCGGCTGGCTGGCGCTGGCCGAGAACATGCCGTCCGGCTCCGCCACCCGCCCGGGTGACGTGCTGCGCATGTACAGCGGCAAGACCGTCGAGGTCCTCAACACCGACGCCGAGGGCCGGCTGGTGCTCGCCGACGCGCTGTGGGCGGCCTCGCAGGAGAAGCCGGACGCGATCGTGGACGTGGCGACGCTGACCGGCGCCATGGTGCTGGCGCTCGGCAACCGCACGTTCGGCGTGATGGCCAACGACGACGCGTTCCGCGCGGCGATCGTGGACGCGGCGGCGGAGGTCGGCGAGGAGTCCTGGCCGATGCCGCTGCCGGAGCACCTGCGCAAGGGCATGGACTCCCCCACCGCCGACATCGCCAACATGGGTGAGCGGATGGGCGGCGGCCTGGTCGCCGGCCTCTTCCTGCGGGAGTTCGTCGGCGAGGGCATCACCTGGGCCCACCTCGACATCGCCGGCCCGGCCTTCAACGAGCAGGGCCCGTTCGGCTACACCCCCAAGGGCGGTACGGGCTCCGCGGTGCGCACCCTGGTCCGGCTGGCGGAGCTGACCGCCGGGGGCGACCTGGGCTGATCCGGCGGACGGCCGCCGCACGGACCGCAAACGACCGCCGGCCCCACGGCGGACGGCCACCCGGACCGGCGGTGGACGACGGCTGAACGGACGGTCGACGGGGCCTCGCACGCGGGTAGCGCGAGGCCCCGTCGGCGTTCCCCGGACCCGCTTCCCGATGAGCGTGTGGTGTCTCACACGTCGGCCCCGCGTCTCGTTCCCCTCCGACAAGTGCGAAGATGGGGCACGGCAGGACAGGGCCCCATCGAAGGGCCGAAGAACGAGCGGCCGGACACCAGCCGCCGACCGGTCACTGGAGACCGGCGTGGCGCACATGCATGGAGGACGTGACGTGGCGAACGACGCCAGCACCGTTTTCGACCTAGTGATCCTCGGCGGTGGTAGTGGCGGGTACGCCGCGGCCCTGCGCGGGGCGCAGCTGGGCCTGGACGTCGCCCTGATCGAGAAGGACAAGGTCGGCGGTACCTGCCTGCACCGGGGTTGCATCCCCACCAAGGCTCTGCTGCACGCCGGTGAGGTCGCCGACCAGGCCCGCGAGAGCGAGCAGTTCGGCGTGAAGGCCACCTTCGAGGGCATCGACATCGCCGGGGTCCACAAGTACAAGGACGGCGTGATCGCCGGCCTGTACAAGGGTCTCCAGGGCCTGGTCGCCTCCCGCAAGGTGACGTACATCGAGGGCGAGGGCCGGCTGTCCTCCCCCACCTCCGTCGACGTGAACGGGCAGCGCGTCCAGGGCCGCCACGTCCTGCTGGCGACCGGCTCCGTGCCGAAGTCGCTGCCGGGCCTGGAGATCGACGGCAACCGCATCATCTCCTCCGACCACGCCCTCGTCCTGGACCGCGTGCCCAAGTCCGCGATCGTCCTGGGCGGCGGTGTCATCGGCGTCGAGTTCGCCTCGGCGTGGAAGTCCTTCGGCACGGACATCACCGTCATCGAGGGCCTCAAGCACCTCGTGCCGGTCGAGGACGAGAACTCCTCCAAGCTGCTGGAGCGCGCGTTCCGCAAGCGCGGCATCAAGTTCAACCTGGGCACCTTCTTCCAGAAGGCCGAGTACACCCAGGACGGCGTGAAGGTCACCCTCGCCGACGGCAAGGAGTTCGAGGCCGAGGTCCTGCTGGTCGCCGTCGGCCGCGGCCCGGTCTCCGCCGGTCTCGGCTACGAGGAGCAGGGCGTCGCGATGGACCGCGGCTACGTCCTGGTCGACGAGTACATGCGCACCAACGTCCCGAGCATCTCCGCCGTCGGTGACCTCGTCCCGACCCTCCAGCTCGCGCACGTCGGCTTCGCCGAGGGCATCCTGGTGGCGGAGCGTCTGGCCGGCCTGAAGACCGTCCCGATCGACTACGACGGTGTCCCCCGGGTGACCTACTGCCACCCCGAGGTCGCCTCCGTCGGCATCACCGAGGCCAAGGCCAAGGAGATCTACGGCGCGGACAAGGTCGTCGCTCTGAAGTACAACCTGGCGGGCAACGGCAAGAGCAAGATCCTCAACACCGCGGGCGAGATCAAGCTCGTCCAGGTGAAGGACGGTGCCGTGGTCGGCGTCCACATGGTCGGCGACCGCATGGGCGAGCAGGTCGGCGAGGCCCAGCTGATCTACAACTGGGAAGCGCTGCCCGCCGAGGTCGCCCAGCTCATCCACGCCCACCCGACGCAGAGCGAGGCGCTCGGCGAGGCGCACCTGGCCCTGGCCGGCAAGCCGCTTCACTCGCACGACTGACCCCTCGGTCGACACCCGTCGAAGCGACGACACAGACTTCCGCAAATCCGTTAGGAGCAACCGAAACCATGGCGGTTTCCGTAACCCTTCCGGCGCTCGGTGAGAGCGTCACCGAGGGCACTGTCACCCGCTGGCTGAAGGCCGAGGGCGAGCGCGTCGAGGCCGACGAGCCGCTGCTCGAGGTGTCGACCGACAAGGTCGACACCGAGATCCCCTCCCCCGCCGCCGGCATCCTGGCCTCCATCAAGGTCGCCGAGGACGAGACGGTCGAGGTCGGCGCCGAGCTGGCCGTCATCGACGACGGCTCCGGCGCGCCCGCCGCCGAGCCCGCCCCGGCCGCCGAGCCCGCCGCGGCTCCCGAGCCGGCTCCGGCCGCTGCCGCCCCCTCCACCGAGCAGGCCGCCCCGGCCCCGGCTCCCACCGCCGAGGCCGCCACCGGCGGCGGCTCCGCCGAGGGCACGGACGTCGTCCTGCCCGCGCTCGGCGAGTCCGTCACCGAGGGCACCGTGACCCGCTGGCTGAAGTCGGTCGGCGACAGCGTCGAGGCCGACGAGCCGCTGCTGGAGGTCTCCACCGACAAGGTCGACACCGAGATCCCTGCGCCCACCTCCGGTGTGCTCCTGGAGATCGTGGTCGGCGAGGACGAGACGGCCGAGGTCGGCGCCAAGCTCGCCGTCATCGGCGCCCCGGGCGCGGCTCCGGCCGCCGCTCCGGCTCCCGCGGCCCCGGCCCCCGCGCCGGCCGCTCCGGCTCCGGCCCCGGCGGCCCCCGCCGCTCCGGCTCCGGCTCCCGCCGCTCCGGCCCCCGCGCCCGCTCCGGTGGCCGCTCCGGCCCCGGCGCCCGCTCCGGCCGCCCCGGCTCCGGCCCCCGCTGCCGCCGCCCCGGCCGCGCCCGCTCCCGCCGCGCAGGCCACCGACGAGGGTGCCTACGTCACCCCGCTGGTGCGCAAGCTCGCCGCCGAGAACGGTGTCGACCTGGGCTCGGTCAAGGGCACCGGCGTCGGCGGCCGTATCCGCAAGCAGGACGTCCTCGCCGCCGCCGAGGCCGCGAAGGCCGCGGCCCCGGCTCCGGCCGCCGCTGCCGCCGCCCCGGCCGCCAGGAAGGCCCCGGCGCTGGAGGTCTCCCCCCTCCGCGGCCAGACCGTCAAGATGCCCCGCATCCGCAAGGTCATCGGCGACAACATGGTCAAGGCGCTGCACGAGCAGGCGCAGCTGTCGTCGGTCGTCGAGGTCGACGTCACGCGTCTGATGAAGCTGCGCGCCCGCGCCAAGGACTCGTTCGCGGCCCGTGAGGGCGTCAAGCTCTCCCCGATGCCGTTCTTCGTCAAGGCCGCGGCCCAGGCGCTGAAGGCGCACGCGCCGGTCAACGCCAGGATCAACGAGGCCGAGGGGACCATCACCTACTTCGACACCGAGAACATCGGTATCGCGGTGGACTCCGAGAAGGGCCTGATGACCCCGGTCATCAAGAACGCCGGCGACCTCAACCTCGCCGGTATCGCCAAGGCCACCGCCGACCTGGCGGGCAAGGTCCGGGCCAGCAAGATCACGCCGGACGAGCTGTCGGGCGCGACCTTCACCATCTCCAACACCGGTTCGCGCGGTGCCCTGTTCGACACGATCATCGTGCCGCCGGGCCAGGTCGCGATCCTCGGTATCGGCGCGACGGTCAAGCGTCCCGCCGTGATCGAGACGGAGGAGGGCACGGTCATCGGCGTCCGCGACATGACGTACCTGACCCTCTCCTACGACCACCGTCTGGTGGACGGCGCCGACGCGGCCCGTTACCTGACGGCCGTCAAGGCGATCCTGGAGGCGGGCGAGTTCGAGGTCGAGCTCGGCCTGTAACCAGCCGCAGTGCCTGTACGGCGCCCCCGTCCGGACTCCTCCGGGCGGGGGCGCCGCATTTCTCCCTGCCGCACCCTCGCCGAAGCCAACCCCGCCGCCTACCTCCCCGACCTCGCCATGTCCCTCAACAACCTCGCCGTCCCAGCACCGACCGAGCACACCCTGGCCGCCTGCTCCCAAGCCGAGGGCTCCCTGAGCGCCCACCCAACGGCTGCACGTCAAATCACGGTCCAGCGAGCCCAATTCCAGATCGTCCACGGAGACCCCGCATCAGGCATCCACACCCTGGTCGACCTCCTCCAGCAGGTTCCGGAGGACCTGGGGCCCGTGGTTCTCGCCGTCCGAGACGCCCTGCGCGACGTCGCTCACACCACCGAGACAGGCGCGGCGCAAGTACGCACCGAATGGCAAACCGCAACCGGCGCAGTGCCCCCGGCGTGGCTGGATCTCCCACAGGCCGCGTTCGAGCTGGCCATCATCTGGTTCCAGTGCCCCACCTGGGCAGAGTCCCGCGCCTTCTGGAATGCGCATGAGCACCAACTCCGTTCCCCGGAATTCGCGCTCGCCCTCGAAGAACTCGCCCTAGCCCACGAAGTGGCCGAGCAACACCTCCGTATCGCCCAAGCCGCCACGGCCAACAACCCTGACGCCGCCTTCCGTCCGTACATCACGGGAGAACTGCTCAGCACCTGGCTCGAATGCCCGAGTTGGGAGGAATCCCAGGCGTACCTCACCGACCACGCTGCAGAACTCCTCCACCAACAGGCAACCGAACTACTCACCGCCACCAGCGAGTCAGTCGAAGCCGCCGTCCACCACTCGCTCGTCCTCCTCGCCCGCGCCGACGGAATCCCCACCGCCTACACCTACGCAGCAAAACGCCCCGCGCTGAACGAACGCATCCAAACCCTGCTGACCACGCCCGATCCCGAGTTGCTCGAATCCTGCGCCCTGCTCGAACTCCTCGTTCACCAGGCCCAGTTCACTGGCACCGTCCACCTGGCCATGTCAGCGATCCTCGCGAACGCCCCCTACGACTCCCTCCTCCCCTTCCCCGACCCCACCCCCTCCGGCAAAAACCGCGCCCTGACCGAGATCACCACCCTCATCTCCCGCTCCCCGCAACACGCCCCAGCCCTGGGCACCCTCCTCCACAGCCTCCTGACGGCCCCCACCTCGCAATAGCCACTCCCACCGCCCCTCCGTGGGCACCGCGCACAGCATCGCCGTAGCGGCGGCGGTGCTAAAGGGCTGCCTGCCCGAGCTGCGCGCCACGCCCGGGGCGCCGGCCGGGACGGCCGTGCTCCAGAGCGCCCGGCAAGCCGCGCAGCAATGGACTCGCCGCGCGCCTGCGCAAGAAACCGCTTCCTAGCGCTCCGGATCTCCGGAGGCCAGCCGGATTCCGCCCCCTTCCGCGGGCCCCCTCACCCCCGCCCCCGTACCGGCAACCGTGTAAGTCTCGTCTCACCTGCGCGAAAGGGCCCCTGTGCGCCCCTGCGCGAAGGGCTCGCGGCCTTATTGTCTAAACGTCAAACGCGCGCCCTAAGGAGCCCTCATGACCGCGCCCGTCGTCCACTCGCTGCGCGAACAGATCCGCGAGCACATCCTGGAAGGGATCATCAGCGGACGCTGGCAGCCGGGCGAGCGGATCGTGGAGCGGCGGATCGCGACCGAGCTGGAGGTCAGCCAGACGCCCGTGCGGGAGGCGCTGCGCGAGCTGGAGTCGCTGCGGCTGATCGAGTCGGCGCCCAACAAGGGCGTGCGGGTACGGAATCTGACCGCCGCCGACCTGGAGGAGAGCTATCCGGTGCGGGCGGGGCTCGAGGCCATCGCCGCCGAGCTGGCCGCCGGGCGGCTCGCGGAGGACTGCTCGGCGCTGGAGCCGCACGTCGCCGCGCTGTACGAGGCCGACCGGCTCGCCGACGGGACCGCCCAGGTGCGGCACACCGTCGGCTTCCACCGGGAGCTGGTGCGGGCGGCCGGGAACTCCGTGCTGCTGCACACCTGGGAGGGGCTCGGCATCGAGGTGTTCACGGCGCTGTCGATCCGCTGGCTGGGGACCGTGCAGCAGTCGTACGCGGAGGAGCACGAGGAGCTGCTCGCCGCCTTCCGCCGCCGCGATCCCCGTATCGCGGACATCGTGAAGTCCCACGTACTGGGCTGCGCCCCGCGCCACGAGGACGAGTAGCCCCCAGCCCCAGCCCCGGGTTCACCCGAGCGGACCCCCGCTCAATCGGCCTCCCCACCTGCGAAAACCCCTCCCCGGAGCGTCACCGGGTGCCACCGCCGGAGGCACCCCGTGCCGACTTTCTCGTGATCAAGAGGTTTTCGACCGGAACCCTTTGATCGATCATCGATCAGCGAGTTACAGTCCTCGACGGGCTTCCACCGGAGCCCGCGCCCTGTCCTGCCAAAGACCAAGGGCACCCCCGAACCCTTACCCGTGAGGGAACCCCCTTCGACTGAGGAAGGCGGCGACATGACCGACCCCAACGCCATCCAGCCGAGCGAGCTCGACCAGCTCCACGACCGCGACCCGGAGGAGACCGCCGAATGGCAGGCCTCGCTGGACGCGGTCGCCCAGGCGGCCGGCCCGCACCGTGCGGCCTACCTGATGCGCCGCACACTGGAGCGCGCGGAGGGCAACGGCATCGCGCTGCCCAAGCTGCTCGAGACCGACTACGTCAACTCCATCCCCACCTCCTCCGAGACCGCCGTCCCGGGTGACGAGGAGATGGAGCGCCGGATCACCGCCTGGAACCGCTGGAACGCGGCCGCCATGGTGACCCGCGGCAGCAAGTACGGCGTCGGCGGCCACATCGCCACCTTCGCCTCCGCGGCCTGGCTCTACGAGACGGGCTTCAACCACTTCTTCCGGGGCAAGGAGAGCGGCGAGGCCGCCGGTTCCGGCGACCAGCTCTACATCCAGGGCCACGCCTCCCCCGGTATCTACGCCCGCGCCTTCCTCGACGGCCGGCTCGGCGAGCAGCACCTGGACAACTTCCGCCAGGAGTCCGGCGGCAACGGCCTGCCCTCGTACCCGCACCCGCGCCGGCTGCCCTGGCTGTGGGAGTTCCCGACCGTCTCCATGGGTCTGGGTCCGCTCTCCGCCATCTACCAGGCGCGCTTCAACCGGTACCTGACCAACCGCGGCATCAAGGACGTCTCCGCCTCGCACGTCTGGGCGTTCCTCGGCGACGGCGAGATGGACGAGCCCGAGTCGACGGCGGCGCTCGCGCTCGCCTCCCGCGAGGGCCTGGACAACCTGACCTTCGTCATCAACTGCAACCTGCAGCGCCTCGACGGTCCGGTCCGCGCCAACTTCAAGATCGTGCAGGAGCTGGAGGCCCAGTTCCGCGGCGCCGGCTGGAACGTCATCAAGACGCTGTGGGGCACGGCCTGGGACGAGCTGTTCCAGCTCGACACCACCGGCGCGCTGGTACGCCGGCTGCGCGAGGTACCGGACGCCCAGGTGCAGACGTACCAGACCCGCGGCGCCGCCTACATCCGCGAGGACTTCTTCGGCAAGGACCCCGAGCTGGCCAAGATGGCCCAGCTGCTGTCCGACGACAAGATCCTCGAGTGCTTCCACCTCTCCCGCGGTGGCCACGAGGCCCGCAAGGTCTACGCCGCCTACAAGGCCGCCGTCGAGTTCAAGGGCGCGCCGACCGTGATCCTGGCCCAGACGGTCAAGGGCCACACCCTGGGCGAGGGCTTCGCGTCGAAGAACGCCAACCACCAGATGAAGAAGCTCTCGGTGGACGAGTTCAAGACGATGCGCGACCTGCTGGAGCTGCCGATCTCCGACAGCGCCTTCGCCGACGGCCAGGTCCCCTACGGCCACCCGGGCGCCGACTCCGCCGAGGTGCGCTACCTCCAGGAGCGCCGCGCGGCCCTCGGCGGTCCGGCCCCGGCCCGCCGGGTCCACCCCGTCGCTCCGCTGCCCGCGCCCGCCGAGAAGGCGTTCGCCTCCTTCGACAAGGGCTCCGGCTCGCAGAACGTCGCCACCACGATGGCGTTCGTCCGGCTCGTCAAGGACCTGGTCCGCGACAAGGAGACCGGCAAGCGCTGGGTGCCGATCGTCCCCGACGAGGCGCGCACCTTCGGTATGGAGTCGCTGTTCCCGTCGCTCGGGATCTACTCCCCCAAGGGCCAGACGTACGAGCCGGTCGACCGTGACCAGCTGATGTACTACAAGGAGGCCAAGAACGGCCAGATCCTCAACGAGGGGATCACCGAGGCCGGTTCGATGGCCGACTTCATCGCCGCGTCCACCGCGTACTCCACGCACGGCGAGACGATGATCCCGTTCTACATCTTCTACTCGATGTTCGGCTGGCAGCGCACGGCCGACCAGATGTGGCAGCTCGGCGACCAGCTCGGCCGCGGCTTCCTGGTCGGCGCCACCGCCGGCCGTACGACGCTGACGGGTGAGGGTCTCCAGCACGCCGACGGCCACTCCCCGGTGATCGCGGCGACCAACCCGGCGGCACTGACGTACGACCCGGCGTTCGCCTACGAGGTCGCGGCGATCGTCAAGGAGGGTCTGCGCCGGATGTACGGCGAGGCCGCGCCGGGCGAGGACCAGGACGTCTTCTACTACCTGACCGTCTACAACGAGCCGATGCAGCAGCCCGCGAAGCCGGCCGGTGTCGACGAGGGCATCGTCAAGGGCCTGTACCGCTTCAACACCGCCGAGTCGGCCGGTCTCAGCCCGGTCGCCAACGCGCCGCGCATCCAGCTGCTGGGCTCCGGCACGGCGATCCACTGGGCGCTGAAGGCGCAGCGGATGCTCGCCGAGGAGTGGGGCGTGGCCGCGGACGTGTGGTCGGCCACCTCCTGGACCGAGCTGCGGCGCGACGCGCTGGAGGCCGACGCGGCCCTGCTGCGCGGCGAGGAGCGGGTGCCGTTCGTCCGTCAGGCGCTCCAGGGCGCCGAGGGCCCGGTGCTGGCGGTCTCCGACTACATGCGCCAGGTCCCGGACCAGATCGCGCAGTGGGTCGAGCAGGACTGGTCCTCGCTGGGCGCCGACGGCTTCGGTCTGTCGGACACCCGCGAGGCGGCCCGCCGCCACTTCGGTGTCGACGCCGAGTCCATCGTGGTCGCCGCCCTGGCCCAGCTCGCCCGGCGCGGCGAGGCCAAGGCGACGGCGGTGAAGGAAGCCCGCGAGAAGTACGGTCTGTGATCCCGGGCTGACCGGAGGTCGATCGAAGGGGGTACGGCGGCGGCCGTGCCCCCTTCGGTGTCGGTGCGGGCGGGCACGATGGGGGTATGCGTGCCGCCCGTCTGATCAAAATGGTCCTGCTGCTCCAGTCGACGCCCTCGATGACCGCCGCCGAGCTGGCGCGGGAGCTGGAGGTGTCCGAGCGGACGGTCACCCGGGACGCGCAGGCGCTGTCGGAGGCCGGGGTGCCGGTCTACGCGGACCGGGGGCGGGTCGGGGGCTACCGGCTGATCGGCGGGTACCGGACGCGGCTGACGGGGCTGGCCCGCGGTGAGGCCGAGGCGCTGTTCCTCTCCGGGGTGCCGGGGGCGCTGCGCGACATGGGGCTGCAGGACGCCGCCTCGGCCGCCGAGCTGAAGGTGTCGGCCGCGCTGCTGCCGTCGGTGCGCGACGCCTCCCGCAGCGCCGCCCGGCGGTTCCATCTGGACGCGCCCGGCTGGTTCGCGGAGCCGGAGACCCCGGCGCTGCTGCCGGCCGTCGCCGAGGCGGTGTGGGACGACCGGCGGGTCCTGGCGGTGTACCGGCGGGGCGAGGGCGAGGTGCGGCGGGAGCTGGAACCGTACGGGCTCGTGCTGAAGGCGGGCGTCTGGTACCTGTGCGCCCGGGTCGCCGGGCACGGGACCTACCGGGTGTACCGCGTCGACCGGTTCACCGGGGTCGGATCCGTCGAGGGCGGGCGGGAGCGGTTCGAGCGGGACGAGGAGTTCGATCTGCCCGGGTTCTGGGCCGAGCGGGCCGAGGAGTTCGCGCGGTCCCTGCTGCGCGTCGAGACCGTGGTACGGCTGTCCCCGGCCGGGGCGCGCCGGCTGGGGCACCTCGTCGATCCGCGGGCGGCCGGGGAGGCGCTGGCGCGGGCGGGCGAGCCGGACGGGGACGGGTGGGTGACCGTGACGCTGCCGGTGGAGTCGGAGGAGGTGGCGCACAGCCAGTTCGCCTCGCTGGGGCCCGAGATCGAGGTGCTGGCCCCGGCGGGCCTGCGGGCACGGTTCGCGGCCGACGCGCGCCGACTGGCGGTGCTGTACGGCTCCGGGGGCGCCGTCGACGGCTCGCCGGACGCTCCGTCCGGCTCCGGGGGCGCCGTCGACGGCTCGCCGGACGCCCGATAACAATCCGCCGCACTCCGCGTGCGCCCCACCCGTGCAGGGCCGATGCTGGACCCGTGATGGACGAGACGGAGTTCTGGGAGCTGGTGGACGCCGCCCGCGAGGGCGCCGAGGGGGACCCCGAGGAGCAGGCCGACCTGCTCGTGGACCGGCTCCTGACGCTGGACCCGGAGATGGTCCTGGACTTCGCCCGCCACTTCGAGGCCCGCTACAACCGCGCGTACACCTGGGGTCTGTGGGGTGCCGCCTGGGTGCTGCTGGACGGCGCCAGCGACGACGCCTTCGACTTCTTCCGGTGCTGGCTGATCGGCCAGGGCCGGGACGTGTACGAGGGCGGGGTGCACGATCCGGACTCCCTCGCCGAGCTGCTGGACGAGTTCGACGAGGAGTTCGACGGCGACGGCGAGGAGCTGGGCTACGCGGCCGACGAGGCCTACGAACAGCTCACCGGGACCGTCGCGCCCGACCTAGGCATCCCGCCCGCCGCCGCGGAGCCGGAGGGCGCCCCTGTCGACCTGGAGAACGAGGGTGCCCTCGCGGACCGCTACCCGAGGCTCTGGGAGCGGTTCCGGGACTGAGCCGGGCGCGCGGTCTCCGCGGGCTGTCCGGCCTTCACCGCTTGGTGCGGCGGGGCCGCGTTGGCCCGGTCGAGGGCGGACGCCGTCACGGCGGCCGGTCCGAGGACGACGGTCGCGACCGCGCAGACCACCGCCCAGACCCCGCTGCCGCTCACGCTCGCACTGTTCATGATCCCCACCTCCGGTCGGCCTGTGCTCACGACGGTAGGGCGGTGGGATCTGAGTGCCCTGCGGGTGGGCTGTGGCGCTCCTGTGGACCCGCAGGAGCGTGGGCTCAGTCGCGGCCCTGGAAGCGGGCGGCCCGGTCGCGGATCTCGGGGAGGCGGGCGGCGAGGGCGGCGCCGGGGCAGCTGGTCATGTAGCCGTCCTGGTGGCCGGCGATCGTGGGCAGGGTGGCCGAGACGCCCTTGGGGTAGCGGCTGTAGTTGTTGCTGGAGACCAGGCGCACCCGTGCGCGGGGGTCGGTGTCGGACAGGCCGAGCTTCCAGGCTGCGAGCGCGGCTATGGAGTCGGTCATCGCCCTGGGCACCTCGGCGCCGGCCGTGAAGGTGCCGAGGGCGGCGATGCCGGCGGTCCGGTGGTTGAAGCCCTGGGTGTGGGCGCCGGTGACCGGGCGGGCGATGCCGCCGGCGCGGCCCTCGTAGATGGTGCCGCAGCGGTCGACGAGGAAGTTGTAGCCGATGTCGTCCCAGTCCCGGGAGCCCGTCTGGCCCGCGTACAGGTGGCGGATGATGCGCGGGGCGTCGGCGCAGTCGTAGCCGTTGGGCGAGTCGGTGTGGTGGACGAAGACGGCGACGACCCGGTCGTCGTAGCGGGGCGGGGGCTGTTCGCGCCGGGTGTCGGCGTCGAGCCACTGGGAGCGCGGTACGACGGCCGGGCGGGCCGCCGTGTGGCCGGCGGCGTGGCGGGCCGCCTGGGGCCGGGCGGCGGCCGGGTCGGGGCGTTCCACGCCGCTCGCGCACAGGAGCAGCGCCGTCACGGCGGCCAGCCCCGGCAGGCAGCCGAGTGCGACGGCGGCGGGGGTGCCGGGTATCCGCTCGACGCATCGTCGCCGCACTCCACGTGCTCTTCGCAAGGCCGGTCGCAGGACACGCATGGGCCCACTGTCCGACGGATCCGCTCCGCCCGCGATGTGTGCTCTGCCACCCGGTGGAACCATCGTCCCGCTCTGCGGCGTTTCCCGAGGTGCACGCACGCGCGTGCGGCTGATCACCGGACCCGTTCCGTGCGTACTGGATGGTCCGAGAGAAAGGCGGCTCCGTGGACCTGCTCGACATCGTGCTGTTGCTCGCCGTCCTGGCCTACGCGGCCTCCGGCTACCGGCGCGGGCTGCTCGCCGGGTGCCTCTCGCTCGCCGGGTTCGTGGGCGGCGCGGTCGTGGGCGTGTGGCTGCTGCCCTGGGTGATGGACCCGGTGGCACCGGGGACGACGACGGCGACGGTGACCGCGGTGGTGACGGTGCTGCTGCCGGCCGGGGTGGGGCACGAGCTGGCGGGGCGGCTGGCGCTGCGGCTGCGCCGGGAGCTGCCCGAGGGGCCGCTGCGGGTGGCCGACGGGGTCGGCGGGGCCGTGGCGAACTCGGTCGCGGTGCTGATCGTGGCCTGGGTCGCGGCGAGCGTGCTGGCCGCGTCCTCGTCGCCGCTGCTGACGTCGGCGATCCGGGACTCCCGGCTGCTGGGGACGGTGCAGGACGCGATGCCGGACACCACGCCCGGCTGGTTCGCGCGGGCCACCTCCGCGCTCACCGAGGCGGGCTTCCCGCAGGTGTTCAACCCCTTCGAGAACGAGTCGACGGCCGAGGTGGCGCGGCCCACCGGCGACAGCGTCACCGCGGCGGCCACGGGCGCGGCGAAGCGCAGCACGGTCAAGGTCGAGGGGGTCTCGGGCACCCAGGGCCGCGAGGGCAGCGGTTTCGTGTACGCGCCGCGGCATGTGATGACCAACGCCCATGTGGTGGCCGGACTCGACGAGCCGACCGTGCGGGTCGGCGGGGTGGGGCGGGCGTACGCCTCACGGGTGGTGCTCTTCGACCCGCAGAAGGACGTGGCGGTGCTGTACGTGCCGGATCTGCGGGCGCCGGTGCTGCGGTTCGTCGACGACGCGGAGCGCGGCGACTCGGCGGTCGTGGCCGGCTATCCGAACGACGGCGACCTGGACCTCCAGGCGGCCACGGTGGCGAACCGGGTGCGGGCGACGGGGCAGAACATCTACAGCGACGGGACGGTGACCCGGGAGATCTACTCGATCCGCTCCACCGTCCGCCCCGGCAACTCCGGCGGCCCGCTGCTGACCACCGGGGGCCGGGTGTACGGGGTGGTCTTCGCCCGCTCCACCTCCGACGACGAGACCGGCTACGTCCTGACCGCTGCGGAGGTGGCCGAGGACGCCGAGCGGGCGGCGAAGGCGACGGCGCCGGTGGACACGGGCGACCTGATCACCTCGTAGGGCGGTCCGCTCCCCGATGATGAAGGACCGGTCGGCCTCACCCCTCGGAGACTGTCGTGACCGTGTTCTTCCTGATCTCCCTGCTGCTGGCGGGGGCCGCGCTGGCGCTGGCGGTGCGCCGGCGGCGGTCCGCCGCGGCGGCCGACCGGTTCACAGACGGAGCCCCATGACGACGTCGTCGACGTAGGTGCCGTCCAGGCGGAACTCCTCGGGGTGGACGCCCTCCACGGTGAAGCCCTCGGAGGCGTAGAGCGCCCGCGCCGGGGCGTTGTGGCCGAGGACGCGCAGGGTGAGGCGGCGGGCGCCGCGGCCGCGGGCCTCGGCGACGGCCGCCCGGATCAGGGCGCGTCCGACGCCGTGCCCGCGCGCCTCCTCCAGGACGGCCAGGCCCTGGATCTGGCGGACGTGCGCGTGAGAGGCGAGCCGAGTGGGGCAGACGATCCTGATGTAGCCGACGACCAGGCCGGCGAGTTCGGCGACGAGGTAGTCCTCGGGCTGGTGGCGTTCGTCGAAGAAGGGGCCCGTCGGGTCCTGCGGGCGGGGCGTGACCGCGTGCAGCGTCGACCAGGTGTCATGGTCGAGGCGGGCCAGCGCCTTCTCGTCGTCGGGCTGCGCGGTGCGTATGTGCGGCGGCTGTCGGCGTGTTGCGGGCATGGGGGTCACCCTACGACCGGAAGCGGCCGGGCTGACCAGGCGTTTGTGCCTGGTGTTCGAGAACCTCGGGCAGAGGATGGGGACATGGAACATTCGAGGATCGCGGTGGCGGGTGCCTCCGGGCTGATCGGCGGCGCGCTGGTGCGGTCGCTGACGGGCGACGGGCACGAGGTGGTGCGTCTGGTGCGGCGGGCGCCGCGGGGACCGGACGAGGTCCGCTGGGACCCCGAGGCCCGGTCCGTGGACGCGGCCGGGCTCGCCGGGTGCGACGCGGTGGTCAACCTGGCCGGGGCCGGGGTGGGTTCGCGGCGCTGGACGGATGCGTACAAGAAGCGGATCAGGGACAGCCGGGTGCTGGGCACGGCGGCGCTCGCCGAGACGATGGCGGCGCTGGACGAGCCGCCGCGGGTGTTCGTGTCCGGGAGCGCGATCGGCTACTACGGGGAGACCGGCGACCGGATCGTCGACGAGGACGCGCCGCCCGGTGAGGGGTTCCTGCCGGAGCTGTGCGTGGAGTGGGAGGGTGCCGCGGATCCGGCGCGGCAGGCGGGGGTGCGGACGGTGTTCGTGCGCACCGGACTCGTGGTGTCCCGGGACGGCGGCGCCTGGCAGCGGCTGATCCCGCTGTTCAAGGCGGGGCTCGGGGGGCGGATGGGCGACGGGCGGCAGTACTGGTCGTACGTCTCGCTGCACGACGAGGTGACCGCGATCAGGTATCTGCTGGCGACCGAGGGGCTGTCGGGGCCGTTCAACGTGACCGCTCCGCAGCCGCTGACCAACCGGGAGATCACGGCGGCGATGGGGCGGGTGCTGGGCCGGCCGACGCCGTTCCCGGTGCCGTCGGCGGCGCTGAAGGCGGTGCTCGGGGAGATGGCCCAGGATGTGCTCGGCAGTCAACGGGTGGTGCCCAGGCGGCTGTCGGAGTCGGGGTTCACGTTCGAGTTCCCGGACATCGAGGGGGCGCTGCGCGCCGCGCTGTGAGTCGGCCGGCCCGTGCGCGTGTCCGTATGCGACCGCCGTGCGACCGTGCCCTGTCGATGCGCGACTTCCGCTGACCGGTCTCCGCCCTAACCTCGACGCGAACTCGGGTATCCCCGGAGCCGGTTGGGGGCATGACGTCTCCACCGGCCGCGCAACCTCGAGGAGGGGCACGTGCTTGAGCCCGCGTACCAGGCGGACGTCGTCGTGGTGGGAGCCGGGATCGCCGGCCTCGCGGCGGCGCAACGGCTGACCAGCGCAGGAATGACGACCGCAGTCCTGGAGGCCGCCCATGACGTGGGCGGCCGCATGGCGACCGAGAAGGTCGACGGCTTCCGGCTCGACCGCATCGGGCAGTTGATGTCCACGTCGTATCCCGAGCTACGGCTGACGCCGGGACTCGACGCGCTCGCCCTGAGCGCTTTCGCCCCAGGGGTTCTGCTGCACAGCGACGGGCGCCGGCACCGGGTGGGCGCCCCGGCGGCCCAGGGTGGCGCAAGGGGCGCACTCCACGCGGTGCGCGCCCTGGCGAGCGCCCCCCGGCCGGTGTCGGCGCCGCGCACACCGCTGGGGACCGCGGTCGACCAGGCCCGGCTCGCCGCCGCGCTGGCCCGGATCGCGGGTACGCCCGCGGGCCGGCTGCTGGCCCGTCCGGACGCTCCGGCCGGCCGGGCGCTGGCGGCCCGCGGGCTGTCCGCCCGTACCGTCGACGGTTTTCTGCGGCCGCTGCTCGCGGCCCTGCTGTGCGATCCGGAGCTGACGGTGTCCGGCCGGTGCGCGGATCTGGCGCTGCACTCCTTCGCGAGCGGGCGGCTGTGCGTGCCGGAGGGGGGCGCGGAGGTGCTGCCGCAGTTGCTCGCGCGGTCGCTGCCGGCCGGGACCGTGCACACCGGGGTGCGGGTCACCTCGGTCTCCACCACCTCGGTGACCACGGCCGAGCACGGCGTCTTCCGGTGCCGGGCGGTCCTGCTGGCCACCGGCGCGCGCTCCGCGGCGGAGCTGCTGCCGGGGCTGCGGGTGCCGGACGGGCTCCCGGTGACGGTGGTCCACCACACGACCGACGAGGCGCCGGCGACCGGCGGGGCGCTGCTGCTCGACGCCGACCGGGGCGGACCGGTGGCGCACACGGCGGTGCTGAGCGCGGTGGACCCGACCCGGGCGCCGGCGGGCCGGGCCCTGGTGTCGTCGACGGTCCTCGGGCCCCCGCCCGCGGACCTCGACGCCGCGGTCCGCACCCATCTGGCCCGGCTGTACGGCATGTCCACGGCCCGCTGGGAGACCCTCGCGGTCCATCACACGCCCGAGGCGGTCCCCGTCCTGCGGCCCCCGCACGACCCGCACCGGCCGGTGCGCCTGCTGGCGGGGCTGTACGTCTGCGGCGACCACCGCGACACCGGCACGGTCCAGGGCGCCCTGCACTCGGCGAGCCGCGCGGCCCGTGCCCTGGTGGCGGACCTGGGCGCGGCGGGCTCCCTGCACCGGGCCGACCCGCTGCCCTCGGTGCCGAGAGCGGCGTGACGCCGTTCACCGCCCTCCCGCGAGGACGGTGAACGGGGGGTGCGCGGGTACCGCCGGTGCCGGGGGCCGGCGGTGCCCGGCGTGCCGTCAGACCAGGGCCGCCACCTTGTCCCGGTAGCCGCGCACCGGTGCCGCGTCCTTGTAGGGCTCCAGCCTGCGCTCGAAGTCCCTGATGTACTCCACCGCCCGGACCGACCGCATCTCCGCGGCCTGGCCCGCCGCCTCCGCGCCCAGGTTGCACGCCTGGTCGAGTTCGCCGAGGCCCAGCCGGGCGGAGGCGAGGACGATCCGGCAGAACAGGCGGCTGCGGGCGAAGGCCGGGGCGCGCAGCTGGAGCGAGCGTTCGGCGTGCTGGGCCGCGGCCCGGAACTGCTGGAGGTCCCGGTGGCAGTGCCCGAACTCGTCCGCCAGCTGGGCCTCGTCGAAGAAGCGCGCCCAGTGCGGCACGTCGTCACCGGGCCGGACCGCCTCCAGCGCGCGCTCGGCCCGCACCAGCGAGGCCGTGCACGCCCGCACCTCCCCCAGCACCCCGTGCCCGCGCGCCTCGGCCGAGTGCAGCAGCGCCTGGACGGTGGGCGGGGCGTTGGTGCCGACGCCCTGCTGGGCGACCCGCGCCAGCTGCACCGCCTCCCGGCCGTGCCCGAGATAGACGGCCTGGCGGCTCATGGTCACCAGGACGTAGGAGCCGTACGCCCGGTCCCCGGCCGCCTGCGCCAGCCGGAGCGACTGCACGTAGTACCGCTGGGCGAGGCCGTGCGCGGCGATGTCGTACGAGGTCCAGCCGGCCAGCCGGGTCAGGTCCGCGGCGGCGGCGAAGAGCCGGCGGCCGGTCTGCTCGCCGTAGGTGCCGCGCAGCATGGGCTCGCACTCGTGCTCCAGGTAGCGGACCAGGGCCTGCCGGGCGTGGCCGCCGCCGTACATGTTGTCGAGGGTGCGGAAGAGTTCGCCGACCGAGCGCAGCGCGCTGATGTCGCCGCCGGTGACCCGCTGGCCGGGGCCGCGTTCGGCCTGGCCGCGCTGGCGGGGCACGGCCGGCCGGCCGGGCTGAACGGGCACCCTGACGACCGTCTCGCCGTGCGCGACCCGGTCGTCGGCCCGGCCGATCAGCCAGTCCCGGCTCGGCACCACGAGCCCGGCCGGGGTGAAGGCGATCTTGCGCAGCTCGGCGTGGCTGCCGGAGTCCTTGCGCCACAGGCCGCTGACGATGTCGACGGCCTCCTCGGGAGTGGCGGCGAACTCCAGGCCGGCGTAGACGGGGGCGCAGGCGTCCAGGCCGAGGTCCTGGGCGGTGAGCCGGCGTCCGAGGCGGCGGGTGAAGACCTCGGCGATGAGGGCGGGGGTGGTGCCGCGCGGCTGCTGTCCGCGCAGCCACCGGGTCACGGATGTCTTGTCGTATCTCAGGTCCAGCCCGTGTTCGAGTCCGAGCTGATCCACACGTCGGGCGAGACCCGCGTTGGAGAACCCCGCTTCGGCGATGAGCGCGGCGAGCTGTCGGTTGGGAGTGCGCTGCGCGGGTCGTTCCGTCATCTGCGGTGCGGTCTCCTGCCTTCCGGGCTCTGACTTGCCCGGATTGCCTGTGAGCAGCCCTTATGGCCTCTGCGAACGGCGTGAATGTAGCGGAGAGTGAGCAGGCGGTCGCACACTTCCCCACCCGTTCATCCGATCGTGTGAGGATTAGCCCCGGAGCTGACGCCCGAAGGGCAGTCGTACAGTGGCGTAGGCACCGTTCGTGCCTTACGTCGTCCAGGGAGGCGCTTGCCGTGAGTGAGCTGCGGTTCGTCCGTATGGGGTTCGGCCCCGACGCCGTCGACTACCAGGAGGCCTGGGACGAGCAGCGCCGGGTGCACGCGGCGCGGTTCGCCGACGAGGCCCCCGACACCGTGCTGCTGCTCGAACACCCGCCGGTCTACACGGCGGGCCGGCGCACGGCGGACAACGAGCGGCCGCTGGACGGCACCCCGGTGATCGACGTGGACCGCGGCGGCAAGATCACCTGGCACGGACCGGGCCAGCTGGTCGGCTACCCGATCCAGAAGCTCCCGCGTCCGGTGGACGTGGTGGCGCACGTACGGCGGCTGGAGGAGGCCCTGATCCTCACCTGCGCGGAGTTCGGCCTGGAGACCAGCCGGGTCGAGGGCCGCAGCGGCGTGTGGGTGCTGGGCGACCCGGTCGAGTCGCGGCCGGCCCTCGGCGGGCTGTCCCTGGACTTCGACCCCCGGCTCCACGACGACGAGTTCGACCCCCGGCTCAACGGCCCCGAGTACGCCCCCTCCAACGCGGGCCAGCGCCGCGAGGACCGCAAGATCGCGGCGATCGGCATCCGGGTCGCCAAGGGCGTCACCATGCACGGCTTCGCGCTGAACGTGAACCCCGACAACAAGTGGTTCGACCGGATCATCCCGTGCGGCATCCGGGACGCCGGCGTCGCCTCCCTCGCCGCCGAGCTGGGCCGGGACGTGACCATGGACGAGGTCCTGCCGGTCGTGGAGCGCCACCTGACGGACATCCTCGGCGGCGCGGACCTCAAGCCGCGGGAGATCGAGCGGACGGCCGTCTGAGCGCGGGAATCAGACCTGCGGCCATGAGGTTGGCCTCACAGCGGGGCCGAGCAAACACGGGCGTACCCTGGTGTACGCCGAAGAATCGAAGTTACAGGGAGCCGATGTGTCCGCAGTCACACCCGACGGACGCAAGATGCTGCGCCTGGAGGTCCGGAACGCCCAGACCCCCATCGAGCGCAAGCCCGAGTGGATCAAGACCCGGGCGAAAATGGGTCCCGAGTACACCGCCATGCAGAAACTCGTGAAGAGCGAGGGCCTGCACACGGTCTGCCAGGAAGCCGGCTGCCCCAACATCTACGAATGCTGGGAGGACCGCGAGGCCACCTTCCTCATCGGCGGCGACCAGTGCACCCGCCGCTGCGACTTCTGCCAGATCGACACCGGCAAGCCCGAGGCCCTCGACCGCGACGAACCCCGCCGCGTCGGCGAGTCCGTCGTCACCATGGACCTCAACTACGCCACCATCACCGGCGTCGCCCGCGACGACCTCGACGACGGCGGCGCCTGGCTCTACGCCGAGACCGTCCGCCAGATCCACCAGCAGACCGCCTCCCGCGAAACCGGCCCCACCAAGGTCGAACTCCTCGCCCCCGACTTCAACGCCGTCCCCGAACTCCTCCAGCAGGTCTTCGCATCCCGCCCCGAGGTCTTCGCCCACAACGTCGAGACCGTCCCGCGGATCTTCAAGCGCATCCGCCCCGGCTTCCGCTACGACCGCTCCCTCAGGGTCATCACCGAAGCCCGCGACTTCGGCCTGGTCACCAAGTCCAACCTCATCCTCGGCATGGGCGAGACCCGCGAAGAGGTCAGCGAGGCCCTGCGCCAGCTCCACGACGCCGGCTGCGAACTCATCACCATCACCCAGTACCTGCGCCCCTCCGTCCGGCACCACCCCGTCGAGCGCTGGGTCAAGCCCCAGGAATTCGTCGAGCTCAAGGACGAGGCCGAGCAGATCGGCTTCTCCGGCGTCATGTCCGGCCCCCTCGTCCGCTCCTCCTACCGCGCCGGACGCCTGTATCAGATGGCCGTGGAGAAGCGCGGCGCCTACATCGCCTCCCAGGCGGTCTGACGCACCATCACTCTCCTTGCCCAGCACGGAGAGTGCGCGCGTGTGAAGTCACGCACAAGCAACTACCGGTCGGTAACGGCCGATTCGGTGCGGTCCCGACCATTTTCCCAGTTGAGGGCACATGGCGGGGCCGCGCCGGTGTTTCCGAGACACCTCACAGGGCTTCATTGCCGTTTGACCGGTCAGTCACGCCCTGGTAACACCAGTCTGTGAACCTGGCTTCACGCCACGCGCACTCCATCTCCGGGAACCGCTTCGAGGGGGGACCTCCACCATGCAGGCCGCGCCGGTCCGTGCCACCGCCATTCCGTCCTTCTCCACCGCACTGCGCGCCGTCGAGTCGCTGCTGATGAGCGGCGGCCAGCGCACCGCCCGCCAGAACGCCTGGACCTCCGTCCTGGAGGACCGCCGCCGCGCCAAGGACCGGGTCGAGGCGCAGCGCGTACTGGACCAGACGCTCTCCGCCCGTACCCGCCCCTGATCCACGCGCCCCTCCCCACGGGGCCTCCCCCCGCCTTCCCTCCCGGCCTCCCCGCCGGGCACTGCCGTCGTCGCCGCTCCTGGGGCCACGTAGACTTCACGGCATGGCGAGGAAGGAAACCGCAGCGGACGCTGCGAACCCCGGGCGACTGAAGCAGATCGCTCTGACCTACAAGATGACCCGCAAGGCCGACAAGCTGATCGGTCTTGTACTCGCGGCTGTCGGAATTGTCACCTTCGGTGTCTTCCTCGCGATCGGCTTCTTGATCGGGCACCCCATCTATCTCGGCATCCTGGGCCTGCTCCTCGCCTTCCTCGCGACGGCGATCGTGTTCGGGCGCCGGGCCGAGCGGGCGGCCTTCGGGCAGATGGAGGGACAGCCGGGCGCCGCCGCGGCCGTCCTGGACAACATCGGCCGAGGCTGGACGACCACCCCCGCGGTGGCGATGAACCGCAGCCAGGACGTGGTGCACCGGGCCGTCGGCAAGGCCGGCATCGTCCTGGTCGCCGAGGGCAACCCGAACCGGGTCAAGAGCCTGCTGGCCGCCGAGAAGAAGAAGATGAACCGCATCGTCGCGGACGTGCCCGTGCACGACCTGATCGTCGGCACCGGCGAGGAGCAGGTCCCGCTGAAGAAGCTGCGCACGACGATGCTGAAGCTGCCGCGCGTGCTCTCCGGCCCCCAGGTGACCGCGACCAACGACCGGCTGCGGGCCATGGGCGACCTGATGAGCAACATGCCGCTGCCCAAGGGGCCGATGCCCAAGGGCATGAAGCTCCCCAAGGGTGGAAAGGCCCGCTGACCGTCCCTCCTCGACTACACGACACGGAGGGGGCGCCCGGATTCACCGGGCGCCCCCTCCGTTCTGCGTGTGCGCGTGCCGGACGACCTCCGCGCGTGCCGGGTGCGGGTCAGATGCGGACCTGCACCGTGCGGGCCAGGCGGTCGTGCAGGCCCCGGCCGTCGCGGTCCCAGACCAGGGCCGGTACGGCGAGGCAGAGCAGCACGCTGCGCAGCGCGGCCCGCAGCGGGTTGACCCGGCCGGTCTCCAGGGCGACGACCCTGAGCCCGAAGAGCCGCTTACCCGGAGTGAAGCCGACGGTGCCGACCGTCAGGGCGCTCATCAGGAAGAGCAGCAGCAACGCCCAGTTCCCGGTCACCGAGTCATAGCCCTGGGTGATCAGGCCGTATGCGATCAAGAGGCACAGGCCCCAGTCCACGGCCAGGGCCCCGAGCCGGCGGCCGGGGCGGGCGACGGAGCCCGGCCCGTGCTCCGGCAGACCGAGCTGCTCGCCCCGGTAGCCCAAGTCGACACCGGCCTCTTCCATGGCCGCGCGGGGGCCGGAGAGCCACGATCCGATTGCTTGCCTGTTGTCCACCCGTCCAAGGTACTGCGCCCGTATATGACCCAGGACAGCCGGGGTGCGTCGGGCTACGGTGGAACAGGGACCGGTTAACTTGTGCGAAACAATTGGGTCACGCACGAGAAATCACGCATCCCTAGGGTCGAGGTCAGACTGTGCCACCGCACTGGCCGCACGAACGAACTACCACCCCGGCACGGACGGTCGGGAGTAGGAGGAGCTGGATGTTCCAGAACGCCGACGAGGCCAAGAAGTTCATCGCGGACGAGGACGTCAAGTTCGTCGACGTCAGGTTCTGCGACCTGCCGGGCGTCATGCAGCACTTCACGGTGCCCGTCGAGGCGTTCGACCCGGACGAGGAGCTCGCCTTCGACGGATCGTCGATCCGCGGCTTCCAGGCCATCCACGAGTCCGACATGGCGCTGCGCGCGGACCTGTCGACCGCCCGGGTCGACCCCTTCCGCCGCGACAAGACGCTCAACGTCAACTTCTTCATCCACGACCCGATCACGGGCGAGCAGTACTCCCGTGACCCGCGCAACGTGGCGAAGAAGGCGGAGGCGTACCTCGCCTCGACCGGTATCGCGGACACCGCGTACTTCGGTCCGGAGGCCGAGTTCTACGTCTTCGACTCGGTCCGCTTCTCCACGAGCGCGAACGAGTCCTTCTACCACATCGACTCCGAGGCGGGCGCCTGGAACACCGGCGCCGTCGAGAACAACCGTGGTTACAAGGTCCGCTACAAGGGCGGCTACTTCCCGGTCCCGCCGGTCGACCACTTCGCCGACCTGCGCGCCGAGATCTCCCTGGAGCTGGACCGCCAGGGCCTGAAGGTCGAGCGCCAGCACCACGAGGTGGGCACCGCCGGCCAGGCCGAGATCAACTACAAGTTCAACACGCTGCTCGCCGCCGCGGACGACCTCCAGCTCTTCAAGTACATCGTGAAGAACGTGGCCTGGCGCAACGGCAAGACCGCGACCTTCATGCCGAAGCCGATCTTCGGCGACAACGGCTCGGGCATGCACGTGCACCAGTCGCTGTGGACCAACGGCGACCCGCTGTTCTACGACGAGGCCGGCTACGCGGGCCTGTCGGACACCGCCCGCTACTACATCGGCGGCATCCTCAAGCACGCCCCGTCGCTGCTGGCGTTCACCAACCCGACGGTGAACTCCTACCACCGCCTGGTGCCGGGCTTCGAGGCGCCGATCAACCTGGTGTACTCGCAGCGCAACCGCTCCGCGGCCATGCGCATCCCGATCACGGGCTCCAACCCGAAGGCCAAGCGCGTCGAGTTCCGCGCGCCCGACTCCTCCGGCAACCCGTACCTGGCCTTCTCGGCCCTGCTGCTGGCGGGTCTGGACGGCATCAAGAACAAGATCGAGCCGGCCGAGCCGATCGACAAGGACCTCTACGAGCTGGCTCCCGAGGAGCACGCGAACGTGGCCCAGGTCCCGACCTCGCTCCCGGCCGTCCTCGACTCGCTGGAGCGCGACCACGAGTTCCTCCTCCAGGGCGACGTCTTCACGCCGGACCTGATCGAGACGTGGATCGACCTCAAGCGCACCACGGAGATCGCCCCGCTCCAGCTGCGCCCGCACCCGCACGAGTTCGAGCTGTACTTCGACGTGTGACATCACCCCAGGTCAGCGCGGTTTTCCGCGCCGCCTGGGCCGTCTTGGGCCATCGGCCGTGTCCTCCCCTCGCCGGGAGGACACGGCCGATGGTCGTTTCCGGGCGGCGGTCCCGCCCGGTTCCGCACCGTCTCGGGCCCGGCCGGCGGATGTGCGGAGTCTTACCCGAACTGAACAGACGGGCAGGAGTGCTCGGCGTATCGTGGAGGGCACTGATGTTCGAGAAGGGTCACGGGGATGTCCGAACAGGGTGATGGCGAGCGGGAGTTCGACATCAAGTGGGCCGATGACGCCGAGCACAAGGAACCCTCGGCGCGGGCCCGGATGCTGGCCGCGCGCTGGAAGGCGAACCCGCCCGGACCGGTGCCCTTCCGCGGTGACCCCGATCCGGTGCGCCGGGGCCGGCACCGGTCGTGGATCTCCACCGTCGTGGTGCTGGGCTGTGTCGCGGCGGTCATCGTGCTGCTCGGGTACGTGAATCTGCGGGGCTCCTCCTACTGAGAGAGCCTTTGCCGGCCCGGGGCACGTTCCGGGCCGACCCTTGAACGTGCGGCGATGCACACTGGCAGTGGGACGAGTGCCTGACTGCGGGGTGATGCGGATGCGGAGTCGCTTTGCGAGCGACCGGCGGCTGACCGCCCGGATGGGGATCACGCTGTTCCTGCTCGGTCTGCTGTACGTGGCCTTCGTGGCCGCGCTGATCGTGCTGCTGAAGTCGTGGGTGCTGGTCGTGGTGGTCGCCGCGGGGTTCCTCGGGGCTCAGTACTGGTTCTCCGACCGGATGGCGCTGTTCGCGATGCGCGGGCGGGTCGTGGAGCGCGAGGAGTATCCCGAGCTGCACGGGGTGGTGGACCGGCTGAGCGCGCTGGCCGGCATGCCGAAGCCCGCCGTGGCCGTGTCCGATATGGACATGCCGAACGCGTTCGCCACCGGCCGCAACCCCGATCACGCCGTGGTCTGCGTGACCACCGGGCTGCTGCGCAGGCTGGAGCCCGAGGAGCTGGAGGGCGTGCTGGCGCACGAGCTGTCGCACGTCGCGCACAAGGACGTCGCCGTGATCACGATCGCCTCGTTCCTCGGCGTCGTCGCCGGGCTGATCGTGCGGTTCGCCTTCTACAGCCAGCTGTTCGGCGGCGGACGCCGGGACCAGAACACCGCGGCCGCCCTCGCCGCCGTACTGGGTGTGTCGGCCGCCGTGTACGCGATCAGCTTTCTGCTGATCAGAGCCCTGTCGCGATACCGGGAGCTGGCGGCGGACCGGGCGGCGGCGCTGCTCACCGGGCGGCCCTCGGCGCTGGCGGCGGCGCTCACCAAGGTCAGCGGGGACATCGCCCGGATCCCGACGAAGGACCTGCGCACGGCGCAGGCGTTCAACGCCTTCTACTTCACCCCGGCGCTGGGCCGGGACCCCGGCCTCGCCCGAATGTTCTCCACCCACCCGAGCCTGGAGCAGCGGCTCGAACAGCTGGGGCGGATCTCCGCCGAGCTGGGTGACGCGGCGGCTCCCGGAGGGGCCTGACCATGGGACTGCTGGACATTCTGCTCGGCCGTACGAAGCCGGTCGCGCCCGATCTGGACCGCCTGTTCGGGCTGCCCTCGGCCGCGGTGACGCTGGAGGCGGCCACCGGTCTGGTGCCGACCGGGAGCGGGGCGGTGTGCTTCGCCACCGTCGAGGGCGCCGCCTTCGAACAGACGCACCGCGAGGTCCAGGCGCTGCTGGACGCGGACGCGGACCGCGACGGCCCTCCGGTACGGCTGACCAGGGACGGCTACGGCTACTCCTGGCTGGTCTCCGAGCGCTCCCCCGACGGGCTGCCGGAGCTGGTGAACGATCTGCACGCGGTGAACAGCGCGATGGAGGTCAACGGATTCGGCCCCCAGCTGCTCTGCTCGCTCGCGGGCTTCCGCGCCCCGGCCGGGGACGGCGCGCTGGCGCTGGTCTACCTCTACAAGCGCGGCACCTTCTACCCCTTCGCGCCGCTGCCCGGCGAGGGACAGCGGCGCGACAACGCGCTCGAACTCAGGGTGCGGGCAGTGCTCGGCGACGACCTGCGGATGGAGGAGGACCTCGGCCGCTGGTTCCCGGTGTGGGGTGCCCCCGGGTTGTGAACGGCTGTGCGACCGGCTGTGCGACCGGTTGCGTGGCCGGTTGCGTGGCCGGTTGTGCGACCGGACCTCAGCGGCCCGGGCCGCGCTCCTGACGGCGGGCCTCCAGGGGGCGCTCACGACGGTAGCGGCGCTCCCATTTGGCCTGCTTGTCCCGCCGGTCGCGGTAGGCGCGGTAGTCCGACGGCACCGCGCCGGAACCGCCCGGCCGGGTGGCCGGCGAGGCGTCCCGCCCGTGCCGCACGTACAGGAAGAGCACGGCGACCGCGGCGAGCCAGTAGAGGGGGTTTCCGAACCCCAGGACGACCAGGACGACGGTCCCGGAAATGACGATGGTGCCCATCACGGGCCTCCGTGGGCATGAGTGGGTGATGACTGGGCGGTACTGGACGCGACGGGGCGGGGTGGACGCCGGGGGCGGGGCGTCCGGCCGTCGGTGCGTAGAGAGTAGCCCCGAGTCAGCCGGGTGACGCCGGTCCTGCGGGAACCGGATGAAAGGGGCTCCGCTGCGCGTATCCAGCGTAGGAAGGCGGTCACTCGGCGTGCATCCCGTTTTCCGCCGCCCTAGAGTCGGAACGATTGCGCAAAAGCCGCAATACGTTCAATTCCGTACGGGAACCAGGGGTGTCTCACGATGAGCGATCTCTTCGTCATCGCCTACAACGACGTCGCCACGGCGAACCAGGTGCGCGAGAAGCTGTTCGAGCTGTCCAAGCAGCATCTGGTGGAGCTGGAGGACGCGGTGGTCGTCGAGCGCCGCCAGGACGGGAAGATCAAGCTGCACCAGGCGGTCAGCCACACGGCCGTCGGCGCGGCCGGGGGCGCGCTGTGGGGCGGTGTGATCGGGCTGCTGTTCCTGGCCCCACTGCTCGGCGCGGCGGTGGGCGCGGCGGCCGGCGCGGCCGGCGGGGCGGTCACCGACACCGGTATCGACGACAACTTCATGAAGGACCTCAGCGCGAATCTGCGCCCGGGCGCGGGCGCGCTGTTCGTGCTGGTGAAGAAGGCCGCCGACGACAAGGTGATCCCGCAACTGACCCCTTACGGGGGCGAGTTGGTGCAGACCTCGCTGAGCAAGGCCGACGAGGACCATCTGCGCGAGGCCATCGAGGCGGCGATGAAGCAGCCGTCGGCCTGACCCGGCCGGCCCCGGGGTCACACGTCCGGGGCCGCCCGCAGCACACCCGCCGCCACCGCCGCGCGCAGAGCCGCGTGGTCGGTGGCGGTCTGGTCGGCGTAGCTCATCGCGAAGTCGGCGACGGCCCGCTCGAAGGTGCCGGAGCCGCCGAGGTAGGAGGCCACGGCGATCCGGTCGCCCGAGCGGGCGTGCGCCCTGGCCAGGGCGGTGCCGCACAGCCGGGCGTACCGGCGCAGTTCGCCCGGGCCCATGGCGGCGACCTCCACCGAGCCCTTCATGTCGCGCAGTTGGCGCCAGTAGTAGGCGCGGCCCTGCGGTCCGGTCATCCAGCCGAGGAAGATGTCGCCGGCCGCCTGCATCAGCCGCTGCCCGGCCACGACCCGGCGGCCGGGGTGGACGTACGGCCCGGCCGGCAGGTGCTCCTCCAGTACGGACCTGCGGGCCTCCTTGATCTGGAGGAACAGGGGGTCGTCGGCGTCGCGCCCGGCGAGCAGGACGATGAAGCAGCGGGTGCCGACGCTGCCGACGCCGACGGCCTTGCGGGCGGCGTCGGTGAACCGGTAGCGGTCGAGCAGTTGTCGGCGCTCCTCGGAGAGGGTGGAGCGGTAGTCGCTGAATATCTTGCGCAGCGCGGCGGTGTCGGAGGCGCCGGCCGCCTCCAGCAGGGGCGGGTCGAGGATGATGCGGCGGCGGCCGTCGACAGTCTCGGTGAGTTTGCCGAGCGCCTGGAGGCTGGTGCGGCGGCGGGCGCGGGTGAGGGTGGCGCCGACCCGGCGGCGGCCCCGGGCGCCACGGGCGAAGGCGAGCAGGCTGTCGGCGTCGATGTGCTCGTACCAGACGTCGAGTTCACCGAGGCCGGCCAGGCGTCGTATCCCGGTGCGGTACGCGGCGCCGGCGGCGAGCGCCGAACGGTGCACGTCCGTCTCGCTGTGGCCGTTCTCGCGGGCGGCGACGGCGACGCTGACGGCGAGACGCTTGACGTCCCACTCGAAGGGGCCGGGGAAGGTCTGGTCGAAGTCGTTGAGGTCGAACAGCAGCCGGCGCTCCGGGGAGGCGTAGAGGCCGAAGTTGAGCAGGTGCGCGTCGCCGCAGAGCTGGACGGTGAGTCCGGTGTGCGGGGACGCGGCCAGGTCGGCGGCGAGGACGGCGGCGGCGCCGCGCAGGAAGGCGAAGGGTGAGGCGGACATCCTCCCGTACCGGACCGGGAGCAGTTCCGGGAGCCGGTCGCGGCCCTGGCGCTCCAGTACGCCGACGGGGTCGGGCCGGTCGACGGAGGGCAGCCACAGGGCGTGCGCGGAGCGGGGCACCCGCTTGCGGGCGTCCTTGCCGCGCCGGGCGCGGTCGACGGGCGTGCTCATGGCCGGGCCGGGACTGTGGGTACCCGCAGCCGCTGCATCGGACCTCCCCGTCACCCGCTCGCCACCTCTTGATGGCAGTGAAGAACGGCACCGCGGCGGGCGCATGCCGCGTAGGGCGAACGGGTGACGGGGGTGCAGTGCCGGTGCCGGGTGCCCACGCCGAGCGGGCACCCGGCACGCCGGGTCATCCGGTCACCGCGTCACCGCGTCACCGGCTCAGCGGCTGTAGCGCATCAGTGCGCGGACCATGTGGCAGGTGGTGTCCGACGGCGGGTGTACGCCGATCAGCTCCGCGGTGTCGCGGATCGTCTCGTTGTGGGCCTGGTTCGGGACGAGGACGCCCGAGTCGAGCAGGGCTATGGCCAGGCGCAGGGCCTTGAGCCGGCGGTTGTGGGTGACGTACCACTCCCGCGGGCGGCCCGGCGGGAGGGCGCTCTTGACCAGCGGGGCGTACGGCAGGTCCAGCAGGACCGGTCGCTTCGCGGTGGACTGGGTCGGCAACGGCTTCGGCTTCAGTGCGGCAGCGGGCACGGGCATCCTCCTGTCGCGGTCGGGGTGCCGTCCGTCCGGACGCTCCGGCGACACCCTCGAACACTGCTTCCATTCTACTGCCCGCCACTGACAATCAGCAGACCGCGAGATCCATAAAAAGCGCAGGTGGGAGCGGGATTCAAGAATCCGTCACAGCAGCTCGGCAAGTGACTCCTGGGGCGATGATAATTCGAACAGAGCCACCCTCGCCGGGGACCGTCCACAGCACGGACCGTCCACCGCGGGGACCGTCTACGGTGGGCGGCATGGAGATCTGGATCAACCCCGCCTGTTCCAAGTGCCGCAGCGCCCTGACCGTCCTCGACGCCGAGGGCGCCGACTACACCGTCCGGCGCTATCTGGAGGACGTGCCCGAGGAGGGGGAGATCAGGGAGGTGCTGGAGCGGCTCGGGCTGGAGCCGTGGGACATCACCCGCACCCAGGAGGCGGCGGCGAAGGAACTGGGGCTGAAGGAGTGGGCCCGCGACGCGGCCGGCCGCGAGCGGTGGATCGCGGCGCTGGCCGCCCACCCCGAGCTGATCCAGCGGCCCATCATCACCGCGGACGACGGCACGGCGGTCGTGGCCCGCACCGAGGACGCGGTGCGCGACGCGCTGTCCCGGAAGTGATCCGGGGCCGATCGTGAGCGCGGCTCAACTTCCTTGTGACGCAGGTTACTTGAAGTCTTTCGCGTGACCTCTGAGTAACTTCGTTCGGGATCTCGTACATAGCGGCGTACTCTCCCCCGAGGCCAGGAGGCGCGCATGTCGCGTAGGAGAACGCTCAGCACGAAGAAGAAGGTGGCCCTGCTGGTGACCGCCGCCGCGGTCGCGGGAGGCGGCGCCTTCGTCATGGCGGCCACCTCGAACGCGGCGCAGTCCGCGGCGGACTCGACCGTCTGCCAGGGGCTGGCCACCGCGCTCGGCAACAACGAGCGGTTCATCGCGGACCAGAAGGCCAGCCCCGACGCCCAGTCGCAGGCCCGTATCGCCAACCGCGAGGCGGTCATCGCGCAGATCAAGGTCCAGCAGGAGGCGTCCGGGTGCGTCGTCGGGGAGTCGGCTCAGGGCTCCCAGGCAGCACCGCCCGCCGCGCCGCCCGCCCAGTCGCAGGAGGCGGCCCAGCCCGCGCAGCCGGCCCAGCCCTCACAGCCGGCCGAGGCGGCGCAGCCCGCGCAGCCCGGTTCCGGGCAGCAGGTCTGCAACGGCTCCACCGTCACCCTCTCCGGTGAGGGCGGCGCCCCGGCCGCGTCCAGCAACCAGTTCCCGGTCGGGACCAAGCTGAAGGTCACCAACCTGGACAACAACAAGTCCACGACGGTGGAGGTCACCTCGGTCTCCGGCTCCTGTGCGCTGCTGAACAACGCGGCCTTCGAGCAGGTGCGCGAGCCCGGCAAGTTCCTGATCCGCCGGGCCGTGATCGAGAAGGTGGGGTGAGGCCGGGGCCGCCGAGGACGAGCTGAGGCGGCAGGCCGGGCCGGGGGGTTCCCGACGTGCCCGCCTCGCTCCCCGTACGTGTCAGTGTCCTGCCGCTCCGGCCGGGAGCGGCAGGACAGGCATGTCCGGGTCGTTCCGGCCTTCCGGCGCTTCGGCGCTCCGGCGCTCCGGCGTTTTCGGGCACGCCGCCTTGTACCCGGTCCGGGCCCGGGCTCGTACGGGCCGTGGTCCGGATTCCGGTCCGAGTACAGGAGGAACAGGCGGCGCGCCCGGGCACGCTCGCGCGGTGAGGCGTCGGCGTTCCGTCGCCGTCGTCGTACTCCCATCGCATACGAGGCTCCCGCCCGGGACGGCGCTCCCCGCCCGCGCGGCCCTCTGCGGCCCCTCACAACGTGAGTCGCGCCACAGCACCACCAGGTAACACGGGGTTCACATTCGAGCAATGACCGGGAAATCGCCTGTTGACAGGCTCGCGGGCATCGAAGGCGGCGCCCCAGTGCCGCAGCGCCGCAGCACCCGCAAGTGCGCCTAGAGACCCACCCCGAAGGATGTGGCCCGTGAGCTTCAAGGCTGAGTACATCTGGATCGACGGCACCGAGCCGACGGCCAAGCTCCGTTCGAAGACCAAGATCCTGGCCGACGACGCCAAGGGTGCCGAGCTGCCGATCTGGGGCTTCGACGGGTCCTCCACGAACCAGGCCGAGGGCCACTCCTCGGACCGTGTGCTCAAGCCGGTCTTCACCTGCCCCGACCCGGTCCGCGGCGGCGACGACATCCTGGTGCTGTGCGAGGTCCTCAACATCGACCTCACCCCGCACTCCTCCAACACCCGTGCCGCGCTGGCCGAGGTCGCCGAGAAGTTCGCCTCCCAGGAGCCGATCTTCGGCATCGAGCAGGAGTACACGTTCTTCAAGGACGGTTACCCGCTCGGCTTCCCCAAGGGCGGCTTCCCGGCCCCCCAGGGCGGCTACTACTGCGGTGTCGGCGCGGACGAGATCTTCGGCCGTGACGTCGTCGAGGCGCACCTGGACAACTGCCTGAAGGCGGGTCTGGCGATCTCCGGCATCAACGCCGAGGTCATGCCCGGCCAGTGGGAGTTCCAGGTCGGCCCGGTCTCGCCGCTGGAGGTCTCCGACCACCTGTGGGTCGCCCGCTGGCTGCTCTACCGCACCGCCGAGGACTTCGGTGTCTCCGCCACCCTCGACCCCAAGCCGGTCAAGGGCGACTGGAACGGCGCCGGCGCGCACACCAACTTCTCCACCAAGGCGATGCGCGAGAACTACGAGGCGATCATCATCGCCGCCGAGTCCCTCGGTGAGGGCTCCAAGCCCCTCGACCACGTCAAGAACTACGGCGCCGGCATCGACGACCGTCTGACGGGTCTGCACGAGACCGCCCCGTGGAACGAGTACTCCTACGGTGTCTCCAACCGCGGCGCCTCGGTCCGTATCCCGTGGCAGGTCGAGCAGGACGGCAAGGGCTACATCGAGGACCGCCGTCCCAACGCCAACGTCGACCCCTACGTCGTGACCCGCCTCCTGGTGGACACCTGCTGCTCCGCCCTGGAGAAGGCCGGCCAGGTCTGATCCGCGACTTCCCGCAATGGGGGGCGCTCGCCATTACGGCGAGCGCCCCCTTCTGCGTATCGTGCGCCGCATGGAGATCGACAGCGCACCGGACCCGGCCGACCTGTTGGGGGCGATGGAGTCCGACGACGCCCTGGTGCGCGACGCCGCGCTGCAGTGGCTCGTCTCCGCCTCGTGGCGCGAGGACGACTTCGCCGCCGCGACCGCCCGCGCGGTGCCGGAACTGGCCCGGCTCGCCCGCGAACTGCCCTCTCACCGGGCGGAGTTGCTGGCACTGCTGGGCAGCCTCGCGGACCGTGACGGCTGGCCCGACGCGGCCGAGCCCGCCCGGCGGGCGGTCGCCGCCGAACTGCCCTCGCTGCTGCCCTTCGCCGAGGACCCGGACCCCGCCGTGCGGGACGCCGTGCCGCCGCTCGCCGTGGCCTGCCGCCACCGGGGCGCCCTGCCCCTGCTGCGGGCGCGGCTGGCACGCGAGAGCGATCCGGCGGTACGCGCCCACACCGTCACCGCGCTCGCGCTGCTGGAGCCGGACGGCTCCGGCTGGCGGCGCGCGCTCCTCGCCGACCCCGAACCCGCGGTGCGGCTCGCGGCCGCCGAGGACCTGCTGCGCACCGCCGAACCGCCGTTCCCCGACGACCTGGTGGACACCTGCGCGCAGGCCTATGCCGCCGCCCCCTACGAACTCGACGAGGCCTACTGGGCGCCCGCGCCGCACCGGCGGTTCACCGACCGCGTCCTGGACGACCCCGGCGCGGCCGTGCGCGCCGCCGCCGGGGGCGTGCCGCTGGCCTTCGCGGTCACCGAGCACTGGCGCGACCGCGAGGCCGACGTCCTGCCGTACGCGCTGCGCGACCTGGAGGAGTGCGACGGCGACCTGTACCAGCTGGCCCGGCTGGCCTGCGCGCTGCCGGTCGAGGTGCTCGCGCCGGTGCGCGACCGGGTCCGGCCCTGCCTGGGCGGGGACTTCGCCCTGCGGGCCGCCGCGGTCACCGCGCTGGCCCGCGCGCACGCCCCGGAGGCGGTCGAGGAGGCGGTACGGCTGGTCGCCGACGCCCCCGGACCGCCCGGCGGTTACGGCCTGACGCGGGCCGTCGACGCGGTGACGGAGGTCTTCGGCGCCGACGCCCTGCCGGTGGCCCGGGCCGTGGCGGGGCGGGTCGGGCACACCCACGCGGACGTGATCCGGGTGCTCGGGCGCTACCCGGAGGTGGCGGCGGAGGTGGTGGAGGAGATCGCCGCGCTGGTGCACCGGTACCCGGGCAGTCACGCCTGGGCCGCGATCGCCGTACTGGGCGAGCTGGGCCCGGCCGCGGGAGAGGCGGCCGCCCGGGCGCTGCGGGACGAGGCCGTCCGGGGCACCCATCCCTCGGTCGCGGTGTACGCCGCCGAGGCCCACCACCGGGTCAGCGGGGACCCGGCGCTCGCCCTGGCCGCGCTGGACCGGGAGGGCCCGGAGCGGTTCCCGGAGCTGACCGCCCGGCTCGGACCGGCCGGCGCGCCCCTGCTGCCGCGGCTCGAACCGCTGCTCACCCCCGGCACCCCGGCCGGCACCCGGGCGGCGGCGGCCCGCGCGGTCTGGCGGATCACGGGCCGCATCGAGGACACCGTGGAGCCCCTCGCCCGCCGGGCGGCCGCCACCGACGCCCACCACACCGAACGGCTCGCCTCGGTGACCGCCCTGACGGAGACCCGGCTGCTCCCCCGCTTCGCCGAGACCACGCTCCGGACGACGGCCGGGGCACCCCGCCGCGCGGTCCACGACCTGGGCCTCGGCTGCGACCCCCACCCGGACTACCGCCTGCGCTCCGCGGTACGCGCCCTCCTGGACACGGCCCACGTCATCGGCTGACCCCGGAACCGAACCGCCCGCCGGCACCGACCGGCCCGGGCGCCGCGCCGCCCCAAGAGCCCGGCCCAACCCACAGGTCCGGGCGGCCACCTGCCCAGGCCGAACACCGGACCGGGCGACCACGGGACCGGCTGACCCCAGAACCGGGCCGACCCAAACGCCGGACCGGACGACCACCGGACCGCCCGACCCCAGAACCGGGCCGACCCACGGGACCGGACGACCACCGGACCGCCCGACCCCAGAACCGGGCCGACCCACGGGACCGGGCAGCCACAGGACCAGGTCGAACGCCGAACCGGGCGACGACGGGTTGGGCCGACCACGGGACGGGCGCACGGGTGCGTCACCGGACGGGACCCGGGCGACCACGGAACCGGGCCACCCCACAGGCCCTGATCACCACGGAACCAGCCCAGCCCACAGGACCGAGCAGCCGCAAAGCCAGGCCGACCGCCGAACCGAGCGACGGGCCGCACGAGATCGGCCGACCACGGGAGCAGACCAACCCACAGGACCGGCTGACCGCAGGACGGACCGACCCACGAGACCGGCCCGCCCCGCAGGGCCGCCCACCCCGCAGGGCCTGCCGCCCCACGAGACCTGCCGCACCCGAGACCCCTCGCCTCGGCACCGGCCGGCCCCCGGGACCCGACCCCTCGCCCACAGGACCAAGCCGCCCCCGCCCCCACTCTCTGCTGACGGCAGAGTCCCTTTCCCTCCCCCCCGCCCGGCGGGCAGAGTCGGGGGCATGAGACTTCTGGTGCTGGGTGGGACGGAGTTCGTGGGGCGGGCCGTGGTCGAGGAGGCGGTCGGGCGGGGCTGGGAGGTGACCGTCTTCCACCGGGGGCGGCACGCGGCGCCGGCCGGGGTGCGCGTGCTGCACGGCGACCGCACCGCGGAGGGCGGGCTCGCGGCGCTGGCCGAGGGCGAGTGGGACGTCGTCGTCGACACCTGGTCCGCGGAACCCCGCGCGGTGCGGGACACGGCGCGGCTGCTGCGGGACCGGGTCGGGCGGTACCTGTACGTGTCGAGCTGCTCGGTGTACGCGTGGGCCGCGCCCGCCGGTTACACCGAGGACGCCCCGGTGGTCGACGGCGCCTCCCCGGACGCCGGCCGGACCGCGTACGCCGAGGACAAGCGGGGCGCCGAGCTGGCCGTGCTGGACGCCTTCGGACCGGAGCGCTCGGTGCTGGCCCGCGCGGGCCTGATCCTCGGCCCGTACGAGAACGTGGGGCGGCTGCCCTGGTGGCTGAACCGGATGGCGAGCGGCGGCCCGGTGCTGGCGCCCGGCCCGCGGGACCTGCCGATCCAGTACGTCGACGCCCGTGACCTCGCCGGATGGCTGCTCGGCGCGGCGGAGCAGCGGCTGAGCGGGGTGTACACCGTGATCGGGCCGTCCGGGCACGCCACCATGGGCACGCTGCTCGAAGCGTGCGCCGAGGTCACCGGCGGTGGGGCCGAACTGCGCTGGACCGAGCCGGAGTCGATCCTGGCGGCCGGGATCGAGCCGTGGGTCCAGCTCCCGGTGTGGGTGCCGCCGGACAGCGACCTGCACGGCGCGCTGCACTCGGCCGACGTGTCCCGGGCCGTGGCCTCGGGGCTGCGCTGCCGTCCGGTGGAGGAGACCGTCGCCGACACCTGGAGCTGGCTGCTCGGACTCGGCGGGAGCGCCCCGATGCGCCCCGACCGCACGGTCAAGGGGCTGGACCCGGAGGTGGAGGCGAAGGTGCTCGCCGGGGCCGGGGGTGCACCTGGCACCACCCCCTGAGCGGGGGCCCGGCCCAATGACCCGCTCCCCCGGGTCGATCAGACTGGGCGCATGACGACGACGGCAACGACGACGGAGACGAAGAGCGGCGGCCCGGCGCGGGGGATGGTACTCGCGGGGGTGCGCGGGCTGGGCCTCGCGCTGGTGCTGCTGCCGGGGGCGGTGCTCTGTTTCACCCTCTCGCTGGTGTCCATCTCCCTGATACCCATCGGCGTGGGGCTGGTGACGACTCCCTACGTCCTGAAGGGTGTCAGGGCGTTCGCGGACTGGCGGCGGGTGCTGGCGGCCCAGTGGTGCGGGGTGCGCATCCCCTCGGCCTACCTGCCGGTCGCGCGGGACGCCAACCCCTGGGAGCGCACCTTCGGGATGCTGCGCGACCCGGCGACCTGGCGGGATCTGCGGTGGCTGGCGGTCGACATGTCGGCGGGGTACCTCACGGCGCTGCTGCCGGCCGTACTGCTGCTGTTCCCGCTGGAGGGCTTCGCCCTGGCGGTCGGCATGTGGCGGATCTTCCCCGACGACTACTGGTACGGGTTCGTACCGGTCGACGGACAGGCCTCGGCGCTGGGCGCCGGCGCCCTCGCCGCCGCGGTGCTGCTGCTCGCGCACCTCTACAACACCCGCCTGCTGCGGGCCCACTTCGTCCTGACCCGGACCCTCCTGGCCCCGAGCCAGGGGCAACTCGCCGAGCGAGTGCGGGTGTTGACGGAGACCCGGCGGGACGCCGTGGACAGTTCCGCCGCCGAGCTGCGGCGCATCGAGCGGGATCTGCACGACGGGGCGCAGGCCCGGCTGGTCGCGATGGGCATGGATCTCGGCACGATCGAGATGCTCGTCGAGAAGGACCCCGAGCAGGCGAAACTGCTGCTCGCGCAGGCCCGCAGGTCCTCCGCCGACGCCCTGTCCGAACTGCGCGACCTGGTGCGCGGCATCCATCCGCCGGTCCTCGCCGAACGCGGACTCGGCGACGCCGTGAGGGCGTTGGCGCTGCGGACGCCGGTGGCGACCGAGGTGACGGTGGAGCTGGCGGGGCGGGCCGAGGCGCCCGTGGAGTCGGCCGCGTACTTCGCGGTCAGCGAGGTGCTGACCAACGCGGTGAAGCACTCCGGCGCCGACCGGATCTGGATCGACGTGCACCACACGTCCGAGGGCGGGGGCATGCTGCGGATCTCCGTCACCGACAACGGCAGGGGCGGCGCGGTGACCGGCGCCGGGACGGGGCTGGCCGGGGTGGAGCGCCGACTGGGTACATTCGACGGCGTCCTGGCCGTCAGCAGTCCCGCGGGCGGTCCCACCATGGTGACCATGGAGATTCCTTGCGCGTTGTCCTAGCCGAAGACCTGTTCCTGCTGCGCGACGGGCTGGTCAGGCTGCTGACGGCCTACGGCTTCGAGATGGCCGCCGCGGTGGAGACCGGCCCCGAACTGGAGCGGGCGCTCGCCGAACTGGAGCCGGACGTCGCCGTGGTGGACGTACGGCTGCCGCCCACCCACACCGACGAGGGCCTGCAGTGCGCGCTGCGGGCCCGCCGGGCGCGCCCCGGCTTCCCGGTCCTGGTCCTCTCCCAGCATGTGGAGCAGCTCTACGCCCGCGAGCTGCTGGCCGACGGCGAGGGCGGGGTGGGTTATCTGCTCAAGGACCGGGTCTTCGACGCGGACCAGTTCGTGGACGCGGTACGGCGGGTGGCGGGTGGCGGCACCGCGATGGATCCGCAGGTGATCCAGCAGTTGCTGAGCCGGCGGGCGGCGGACGAGCGCCGGCCGCTGGACCGGCTGACCCCGCGGGAGCTGGAGGTCCTGGAGCTGATGGCGCAGGGGCGGTCCAACGCGGCCATCGCCGGCCAGCTGACCGTCACGGAACGGGCCATTGCCAAGCACACCTCCAACATCTTCGCCAAACTGGACCTGGAGGTCTCGGAAGACGACAATCGGCGCGTCCTTGCGGTTCTCGCGCATCTGGACCAAGGGCGCTGAAAAAGCAAGCCCCGAACGGCAGTTGCCGTGAAATTTCTGAGACCGCTGAACACTCCTGGGACTCCGTCCGTATGGATGGGAGCCGCTTCACTCCTGTCGGGCGCCTCGCTGCCCCGCAAGGAAGTCAGAGGAGTTCCATGGGACGCAACACACGAAAACGCCGTACGCCGCTGGCCACCAAGGCCATTGCCGCATCGGCGGCCCTAGCGCTCGGTGGGGGCGGGCTGATCTGGGCGAACTTCTACGCATCCGCGCATGAGTCGGGCTCGGGCCAGAACAGCACCAAGGCCACCGCGACGCAGATCGCCACGATCGACTGCCCCGACGTGGGCCAGCAGCTCACCGATGTGCCGAATCAGGCCCGTGGTGAGGTCGACGGCGAACTGGCCACTCTGGACCAGCAGATCACCGAGGCCTACCAGCGGCTCGCGAGCACGCGTGCCGCCCAGGCGGGGGACCCCGGTTTCGTCCAGAACAGCATTCTCCAGCCGCTCAAGGACCGGCGGAAGGTCATCATCGACCGCATCCAGCTGGAGATCAACCGGGCCGGCGGCGGCGCTTCCGAGGACCTGGACAACCTGTCGGGCTGCACCGGCACGCCCGCCGAGCAGCCGCAGACCAACGACGGCGAGGCGGGCCAGGGCGACGGCCAGAACACCGGTGACGGCCAGAACCAGGGTGACGGCCAGGACCAAGGTGACGGCCAGGACCAGGGCGACGGTCAGGACCAGGGTGACGGCCAGGACCAGAACCAGGGCGGCAACGGGCAGGGCGGCAACGGCCCGACGGCCGACGACTTCGTCGACATCACCCAGGTTCAGGCCAACGCCCAGCCGGGTGTCGGCGCCAACGGCCTCCGCGCGAACGGGCGGTCCGGGTCGCGGGGCACCTTCACCACCAAGTGCGGCACCAACAGCAACGACAACCACAACACGGACAACGTGATCGTGGCCCCGGGTGTCAGCAACGGCGCCCACCACCTGCACGACTACGTCGGCAACCAGAACAACGACGCGTTCGCGAGCGACCAGGACCTGGCGGGGGCGCAGACCACCTGCCGGAACCAGGGCGACCGCTCCTCGTACTTCTGGCCGGTGCTGCGACTGCAGGACGGTTCGCAGGACTTCGACCAGAACAACGCGGGCGGCGGCACCGAGGGCAACGTCGGCCAGATCCTCGAACCGAGCGTGGCCCAGCTGAAGTTCGTCGGCAACAAGCGGGGCAAGGTCGTCGCGATGCCGTCCGCGCTGCGGATCATCACCGGTGACGCGAAGGCCTTCGTCAACGGCAACGCCAACGCGAACGTCAACTGGAGCTGCACCGGCTTCGAGAACAAGGTCCAGCTCAAGGACAAGTACCCGATCTGCCCCCAGGGCAGTGACGTGGTCCGCACGACCAACTTCCAGAGCTGCTGGGACGGCCAGAACATCGACAGCGCCAACCACCGTACGCATGTGGCGTTCGTCCAGGCCGACGGCACCTGCGCCAACGGCTTCAAGGCGATCCCGCAGCTCCAGGTCCGTCTGGTCTACGACGTTCCCGCCCCGACCATCGAGAACGGTCAGGTCGTGAACCCGTACGCGGTGGACAGTTTCCCGGAGAACCTGCACAAGCCGATCACCGACCACAACGACTTCATCAACTTCTTCTCGACGAGGCTGATGAACAAGATGGTCAACTGCATCAACAACGGCCAGCGCTGCCAGTGAACCACTGAGAGGGCCGGTGATGGGGATCCCCCCGCCACCGGCCCTCTCGGCGTTCGCGCTCAGTGCGCGGAGTGGGTCTCCCCGCCGCCCTCGTGCACCGAGTGGTCGATGCCCTCCTCGATGTCCCCGCCGAGCGTCCTGCGCAGCTGGGTCAGGGTGCTGGTCTCGTCGCCCACGGCCACCCACTTGCGGCCGACGAGGTAGTGACCGCCGTAGTCCTTCGCCCCGTTGATCCACTCGCGCTGGCCGCGGTCGGTGGCGAAGGTGGCGAGGATGAACTTGCCGTCGCTGTCCTTGCAGATGGCCTGGCGGATGTCGTCGGCGTCGATCTGGATGTCCGGCGCGCACTTCACCTCGGCGGCCAGCTGTTCCAGGCTGCCGGACGCGGTCCTCGGCACGGAATCCCCGTCGTCGGAGCCGCCGGAGCCGCACCCCGCGAGCAGCACCGCCGCCAGCACGGCGAGCATCGGTCGGGTCACCTTCATCTGTTCCTCCAAGCAGGGGCCTCCCGGTGGATACGGCTCCCGCGCGCGAAGCGCTCAAAATACCCCCGACGGGCCGTACGCGGGCGGGCGGGGAGCCACCCGGCCGGCGGTGACCAACCAACGCTTCGCTCGTTTGGCTGGGCGTGCAGTCACAGGATGTCGCCCCGCGCCCCACCCACGCTTCCGCCGACGGTTTTGTCGTGGACGTCGAGCAGGCCGAGGCGGCGCTCGTCGAGCACTACCCCCGGCTGGTCCGGCTCGCCTATCTGGTGCTGCCACCGGGCCTCGGCCGCAACCGGCGCGTCCTGACCGCCCACGCCCTCACCCAGCGCGCCCTGCCGCGCGGCCGGAAGTCCACCCCGGTCATCCCGGCCCAGTCCACCGGCCGCGAGGGCGATCCCGGGTACGCCTTCGTCCGGCTCCGAGTGGTGCGCGCGGCGCTCGACGCGGGCCTGCCGCTGACCCCGCGGGCGTGGCCCCGGCGGGCCCAGCTGCCGCAGTCGCTGCCCCAGGTGTGGGGGCTGCGGCTCTTCCCCCGCTCGGGCGGCGCGGAGGAACTGGCCCTGGACCAGGCCCTGTCGGCGCTCTCCGGTCCGGCGCGCGCGGCGTACGTCCTGCGCGGGCTGGAGAAGCTCCCCGACGGCGACGTCCGCGAGGTCCTCGCGGCGGCCGGGGTGGCGGACCCGGACTCCGCGCTCGGGGAGGCCGACACCCTCACCGCGCAGTACCCGCTCCTGGACTCCCCCGAGTTCGACCCCTGCTCCCTCCAGGCCCGGCCCACCGATCTGATGCGGCGGCGCCAGCACACCAAGGCCGCGCTGGTCGCCGGGGCGGCGCTGGTGGTGTGCGGGGCGCTGCTCGGACTGCCCGGTGAGGGCTGGGGCCCCGACGGCGCGGCGGCCCCGCCGTACGCGCAGAACCCGGCGGCCCAGGCAGCGCTCGACCCGAGCCGGCTGGTGAAGGTGCCCCCGGCGGCCTGGCAGTCCGCCTCGCGCACCGACTTCTCCGTGTGGCCCGCGCGCGGCGAACTCATCGGCGACCGGGCCCTGTTGCGGCGCGCGCTCGCCGTGTGGGCCCGCCCCGGCGAGAGCGTCCGGGTCTCGGTGACCCCCGGCACCCCCTCCGGCGGCCCCGCCGGACCGCCCCAGCTCCTCTACGCGGGCACGGTCGACAACGCGCGCGTGGTGATCCTCTACGACGGACTGCGCATCGCCCGCTACGCCGAGCCGAAGGACGGCACGGCCGGTGCCGCCCTGGACTTCGCGCGGGTCGACGGCGCGACCGGCGCCGGGGCGAGCGCCCTGGTGCTGGGGCGGTCCGACGGCAACGTCCGCTATCTGACGGCGCCCTGGGTGCGCAGGACCGCCGAGCGGGACCTGCTGAAGCCGGGTTCCGGGGCGATGGCGCTCACCCTCACCGACGGGGTGACCTCGCCGCTGGCCTCCCCGGCCGCGCAGCAGTCGAGCTGCACCTCCTGGAACGTCCTCCAGGTGACCGACGACTCCGGCACCGCTCTGCTGTCCGACCTCGGGGAGCTGGTGCCGGCGCGGCTCACCACGGGGCGGCCGGGGTCGGCCGCGGACGCCTCCGGGGCGCGGGCGCTGCGCACCTGGGCGCCGTACGCCTGCTCGCTGTCGGCGGTGCGGGCGCAGGGCGTGCGGACGGTCAACGCCTGGGAGTTCGCGCGGCAGCCGCTGCCGGACGCGGGCGGCTCGGCCGCCTGGGTGTGCACCCGTACGGAGACCTGGCGGGGCGGCGGCACCCGGGTGCTGGCGCAGTTCCACACGCCGGGCGGCGCGTACGGGGCGGTGGCGGCGCAGGCGGAGAACGTCCCGGCGTGCGGACCGCGCGATCCGCATGTGCTGGCCGGGGTGCTGTGGAAGTCGCAGACCGGGTCCTGGTACCTGCTGGCGGCCGGGAGCCGGGACACGGCGTCGGTGCGGGCGACGGGCGGGGTCAGCGCGTCGGCCGAGGGCAAGCTGCTGGCGGCGCGGACCGAACAGGGGGCGCAGGCGGAGCTGGCGGGCACGCTGGAGAACGGCCGGGAGATCAGCGGGCTGCACTGAACGGCGAGGAAGCCGAGAGCCCAAGAGGCTGAGCGCCCGACAAGCTCGGCGCCGAAGGACCGAGCGCCGAAGAAGTCGCCGCACGAGGGTTTCCCCCGCCCCTACCCGTCAGTACATTGACGTCATGTCTAACAAGCAGGCCCGGGTGCCCCGGCCCGTCGAGGGCGAACGGACCGCGCTCAGGGCGCGCAAGGTGTCCTTCTCCTGGGAGGACACCCCGCTGCACTGGGTGCCGGGGGACCCGTTCACCACGCACACCATCAATGTGCTGCATCTGCTGCTGCCCGCCGGTGAGCGCTGGTTCGTCCATGTGTACAAGCAGGTCCTTCCGTACATCCGGGACGAGCGGCTGCGGGCGGACGTCATCGGGTTCATCGGCCAGGAGGCGATGCACTCCCAGGCCCATGACGAGGTGCTGCCGCGTCTGAAGGAGCTGGGGCTGGACCCGACGCCGTACACGGCGCAGGTGGACTGGCTGTTCGAGAAGCTGCTCGGGGACCGGACCCTGCCGCCGGGCCGGGCACGCCGCTGGTGGCTGATGGAGCGGGTCGCGCTGATCGCGGCCATCGAGCACTACACCGCCTTCCTCGGCGACTGGGTGCTCAACGCGGACGCGCTGGACCGGCGGGGCGCCGATCCCACCATGCTGGACCTGCTGCGCTGGCACGGCGCCGAGGAGGTCGAGCACCGGTCCGTGGCCTTCGAGCTGTTCGAGCACGTCGACGGCGGCTACCGGCGGCGGGTGCGGACCTGGGCGACGGCGTTCACGGCGCTGGTGTTCCTGTGGCAGCGCGGGGCCCGCTTCTTCATGGCGAACGATCCGACGCTGGTCGACGGAAGGGCGAGTTTCCGTGCCTTCCACGTCCGCGGGCGGCGCGGGGTGCTGCCCTCGACCGGGGCCATGCTCCGCTCCATCCCCCGCTATCTGAGCCGCGACTACCACCCCTCCCAGGAGGGTTCCACCGAGCAGGCGGTGGCCTACCTGGCCTCCTCCCCCGCCGCTCTGGCCGCCCTCGCGGCGGAGAAGGGGACGCCGTGACGCCCCGCCTCACCACGGTCGCCGTGGTGGCGGGTACGGCGCTGCTGGCGCGGCGCGCGCTGCGCCGGCGTATCCAGGACTCCCCGCTGTGGCCGATGCCGGCGCTGGACGAACCGGTCTCCGGGCGCCCCCGGTCGCGGGCCCTGCGGCTGCGGGTGACGGCGCACGAGCCGGTCGCCGACGGGGTCGTACGGCTGCGCCTGGAAGGGGCCGGGCTGCCGCGCTGGGAGCCGGGCGCGCATCTGGACCTGGTGCTGCCCTCGGGCCTGGTCCGGCAGTACTCGCTGTGCGGGGACCCGGAGGACACCTCGTCGTACACGGTCGCCGCGCGGCTGGTCGAGGACGGGCGGGGCGGTTCGCGCGAGGTGCACGAGCGGGTCCGGGCGGGGCAGGAGCTGGAGGTGCGCGGACCGCGGAACCGCTTCCCGCTGGTGCCGGCGGGGGGTTACGTATTCGTGGCCGGGGGCATCGGCATCACGCCGATCCTGCCGATGCTGCGGGCGCTGCCCGAGGGCGCCGACTGGCGGCTGCTGTACGGCGGGCGGACGCGGGCCTCGATGCCGTTCCTTGAGGAGATCGAGAAGCTGGACGCCGGGCGGGGCCGGGTGACGGTCGTCGCCGAGGACGAGAGCGGAACGCCCGACCTGGACGCGCTGTTCGCGGGGGCACCCGAGGACGCGGCCGTGTACTGCTGCGGTCCCGAGGGGCTGATGGCGGCGGTGGAGGAACGGGTCCCGGAGGTGCGTCTGGAGCGGTTCGCGCCACGCGCCCGGGCGGCGGGCGACGCCCCCTTCGAGGTCGAACTGCGGCGCAGCGGGCGGACGGTGACCGTGCCGGCCGATTCCACGGTGCTGGCCGCGGTGCGCGCGGAGCTGCCGAACACGCCGTACTCCTGCGAGCAGGGCTTCTGCGGGACCTGTCAACAGCGGGTGCTGGAGGGTGAGGTGGAGCACCGGGACGAGCTGCTGACGGACGCGGAGCGTGACGGCTCGATGCTCATCTGCGTCTCGCGGGCACGGGGTGAGCGCCTGGTGCTGGACATGTGAACACCCGCGGCCGGAGCGGCCCGTTCGGGGGCCGAATCCGATCGGTAAGGTGTTCGTATGAGTACCGGGGTGCGCCGCAGAATGGGTGTCGAGGAGCGACGGCAGCAGTTGATCGGCGTGGCCCTCGACCTGTTCAGCCGCCGCTCGCCCGACGAGGTCTCCATCGACGAGATAGCGTCGGCGGCGGGCATCTCCCGTCCGCTGGTCTACCACTACTTCCCCGGCAAACTCAGCCTGTACGAGGCCGCGTTGAAGCGCGCCTCGGACGATCTGGCGTCCCGGTTCGTGGAGCCGCACGAGGGTCCGCTCGGGGCGCGGCTGCTGCGCGTGATGCGCCGCTACTTCGACTTCGTCGACGAGCACGGGCCCGGCTTCTCGGCGCTGATGCGCGGCGGCCCGGCGGTCGGCTCCTCGACCACCAACGCGCTCGTCGACTCCGTACGGCAGGCGGCGTACGAGCAGATCCTGGCGCATCTGCGGGTCCAGGAGCCGCCCGCACGGCTGGAGCTGGTGGTCCGCTCGTGGATCTCGCTGGCCGAGTCCACGGCGCTGCTCTGGCTGGACGGGCGGCGCATCCCGCGGGCGGAGCTGGAGGTGCAGCTGGTGCACGACTTCGCCGCGCTGGCCGCCGTGAGCGCCGCCTACGACGAGGAGATGACGGCGCTGCTGCGGCGCGTCCTGCGGGACGAACCGGCCGAGGGCCCGTTCGGCGACCTGGCCGCCCGCCTGATCACCCTGGCGTCCTAGACGCGGCCGGGGTGACTCAGATCTCGGCCTTGCGGTAGGAGGGGTCGAGTTCGCGGACCTCGGCGGACAGGTGCAGCCGCAGTCCGTCCACCGGCTCGACGTGCTTGCGCAGCAGGTCCACCACGGCCTCGGTCAGCAGCGCCTTGGTCTCCTCGCTGCGTCCGGCGAGCAGGGCGAGCGTGACCTGGACGATGGCGTGGCCCTGGTGCTCGGCGCCGACGGCCTCGTCCTCGGTGCGCAGGACCCGTGTCTTGCACGCCTCCAGCCGCGCCGCGGCGATCTCGACGACGACCGGGTGCAGGGCGGTCGCGAAGCCCTCCCAGTCCACGTGGTCGAGCGCGGGGGAACGTTCGACGGTGATCTGCGGCATGAGCACTCCTGTTCTCCGGGGGACAGCAGCACTGTAGGGCCTGTCCGGCGGGGTGCGCCGGACAGGCCCTACAGGTGAGACCGGGGTCAGCCGGCCCGGGTGAACACCGCCACCGTGCGGGCCGGGACCGTGAAGGTGCCCGACTCCGCGGCGTAGGCGGACTTCTTCACCACGGTGTCCGCGCCGGCGGCCTGCACCGGGTGCAGCCGGTAGCCGGTGCCGGCCAGGCCGGCGACCTTCTGCTCCTGCTGCTGCGGGGTGGCGTTGAAGACGACGACCAGGTCACCGAGGCGCATGGTGATGACACCGGGCGTCTCGTCCGTGCCGGAGAGCGGGAAGGCGAGCTTCTCCTGCACCCGCGCGGCCGTGCCGAGCGAGAACGCCCCCTCCGTCGACCGGATCCTGAGCAGGTCCCGGTACGCGGCCGAGGCCCCGTCGATCTGCTCGCAGCCCACCTTCACCGCGCCGAGCAGCGGCTTGGCGAAGGACCACTTGGACTGGTTGTCGGCGGCCATCGGCAGGCCGCGGCCCATGCCGTTGCCGTCGGCGCAGTTCCAGTGGATGGCGTTGAACCAGTCGCCGCTGTCGTAGGAGTTGCGGTCCAGGGACTTGGAGCGCAGCAGGTCGGTGCCCGCCTGGGAGAGCGCCGGGCCCTGCGAGAGGGTGGCGGTCGCCATGGCGAGGACCTGCATCCGGGCCCGGTCGTCGGCGCTCGTCGTCACCGGCAGCTTGAAGGCGAGCGCGTCGAACAGGGACTCGTTGTCGTGCGCGTCGGCGTAGGCGAGGGCGTCGCCCGGCGCGTCCGCGTAACCGGCGGGCTGGCCGTTGTAGTCGACCTCGGCGCCGCTGACCTCCTTGCCGCTGGTGTCGGTGAAGCGGTACGCCGCGAGGTTTCCGGAGAGACCGACCTTGATCAGGTCCTGGTAGTGCAGCAGCCGGGCCTTCTGCTCGGCGGTGGTGCCGTTGTCCGGGGAGGAGTTGGGCTCGTTGTAGAGGCCGGAGGCGAAGCCCTGGACGCCCGGGTCCTCGTCGAAGGGGCCGCCGCCGCGCACCGCGTCCCGGGCGCGGTCGGAGAAGGTGGCGATGCCGGTGCCGGCCATGTTCTTCTGCGTGGCCTGGGTGAAGCGGGCGTCGTCGGCGACCTCGCCGAAGTTCCAGCCCTCGCCGTACAGGATGATCTTCTTGCCGTCGACGCCGTCCTTCTTCAGGGTCAGGGCGTCCAGGGCCTTGCGGACCGCGAGGATGTTCTCCTTGGGGTGGTGGCCCATCAGGTCGAATCGGAAGCCGTCGACCTTGTACTCCTTGGCCCAGGTGACGATCGAGTCCACGACGAGCTTGCCCATCATGGCGTTCTCGGTGGCCGTGTTGGCGCAGCAGGTGCTGTTGGCGACCGAGCCGTCGGCGAGGAGCCGCTGGTAGTAGCCGGGGACGATCCGGTCCAGGACGCTGGTGGCCGCCTGGCCGCTGGAGGCGGTGTGGTTGTAGACGACGTCCATGACGACGCGCAGGCCGTCCTCGTTGAGCGCCTTGACCATCTCGCGGAACTGGACGTTGCGGGCCGTGCCGTCGGGGTCGGTGGCGTAGGAGCCCTCGGGAACCGTGTAGTGGTACGGGTCGTAGCCCCAGTTGTAGGCGTCCTTCGCGGCCGCCTTGGCCACGCACTCCTGCTGGCGCTCGGAGTCGGCCGGGAAGGAGGCCAGGTCGCAGTCGACGGTCGCCTGGTCGGCCTTCTTCTCGGGGATGGTGGCGATGTCGAACGCGGGCAGCAGGTGGACGTAGGAGGTGCCCGCATCGGCCAGCTTGCGCAGGTGCTTGGAGCCGTCGCTGAGCTTGTCGGTGAAGGCCCGGTAGGTGCCCCGGTGGGAGGCGGTGGAGTCCTCGACCGAGAAGTCCCGGACGTGCAGCTCCTGGATCTGCGCGTCCTTCAGCGGGACGGCCCTGGGCTTGGTGTACGTCGACCAGCCGGCCGGGGCCAGCGACCTGTCCTTGAGGTCGACGACGAGGCTGCGCGCCGAGTCGGCGGTCAGGGCGACGGAGTAGGGGTCGGTGACCTTGTTGGTGACGACCTCGGCGACGCTGGGCGCCCACACCTGCACGACGTACCGGTAGGGCTTGTTCTTCCAGGACTTGGAGCCCGTGACGGACCAGACGCCGGTGGCGGAGTCCCGCTTCATCGGCACCAGGGAGCCGCCGAGTTCCAGGGAGACCTTCTGCGCGGTGGGCGCCCACACCGAGAGCGTGGGACGGCCCTTGCTGAAGGTCGGCCCGAGGTCGGCCTTCGTGGCGTCGTACAGGTCGTCCAGGACGCCGCCGATCTGCACGCCGGTCGCGGCGAGCACGGCGCCGTTGGCCGCGCGCTGGGAGGCGACGACCTGGCCGCGCAGGGCCTCGCGCACCCGGTCGCGGTCGCGCGGGTCGACCGTCCAGGCGGTGTACGCCTTCAGGTGCGGGAACTTCGCCTTCTGGGCGTCGGTGAGCGTGGACTTCGACAGGCGCAGCCACTGCTGGTCGGCGCCGGTCAGGGCGCCGTCCTCGACCTTGACGGAGCCGGTGCCGGAGTAGACCAGCTGGGTGGAGGCGGCCGCCTCCGAGCCGTTCCAGGCGAGGGTGTTCCGGTCGATCCAGACCGCCTTGGAGGTGGTCAGGTCGAGGGCGGCGGCGCTGCCCGCGGGCTGCGGCAGCAGGTACTTCTCCTGGCCGCTCACCAGCCACACCTCGTGGCCGTTGGCGGTGAGGTCCAGCGACTGGTCGGAGGGCAGGTCCTTCTCGTCGCCCTTGTGCAGGATGTAGCTGAGGCTGGTGGCGCCGTCGGTGAGCGGAACCTCGAAGACCGAACCATAGCTGTCAGTCTTCACCGGCTTGAGCGGGTTCGACCACTCGGTGGGGTTCGCGGCACCCGTCCAGACGTGCAGGCCCCAGCCGTCGTAGTCGCCGTCGGCGCGGTGGTAGTTCAGGACGGCCTTGGACCTGTCCTGCGCCGGGTACTCGGGCCGCTCGGTGCGCACGTCCTCCTTGCCCTGCTCGATCCAGATCTCACCGGTCTCGGTGACGTCGATCGTGCGGTCGGCGGAGACGTCCTTGTTGCCGTCCTTGTCGATGACGAGGAACCCGATGTTCGAGGCGCCGGGCTTGAGCTTGACGTAGGCGAAGGCGCCGTAGGCGTCCCGGCCGATGAAGGGGTGGCTGTCCGGCCAGTTGGTGGCCTCGCCCTCGGCGAGGTCGCCCCAGGCGTACAGGCCCCAGTTCGCGTAGTCGCCGTCCGCGCGCTTGTAGTGGACGACCGCGTAGTCCCGGGAGGAGGCGGTGGGCGTCTCCTCGGCGGGCGGGGTGCCGGTGGTGGAGGCGGCGGTGGCGCTCGCCGTCCGGCCGGCGGAGTCGATCACGACCGCCTTGTAGCGCAGGGCGGTTCCGGCGGGCACGTCCTCGCCGATGTACTGCGTGACCTTGTAGGGGGCGTGGTCGGCGGAGCCGAGCGTCTTCCACTTGCCGTTGCCCGTCTGGGCGGCGAAGACGACCCGGTTGAGCTGTCCGCCGTCGACGTCGGCGCCGATCTCCACGGTGCCGGTGGCGCCTGCCGCCGGGGCCTTGAGGGTGACGGCCGGCTTGGCGGCGGGGGTGCCGAGCCGTCCGGCGGCCTTGAGGACGATCGCGGAGCCGACCGGGACGGTGACGGTGATCTTCCGGTCGGCGTCCGAGGTCACGGTGGCGGTGGTGCCGTGGATGCCCTTGAAGCGCTGGCCGGCCGAGCCGGTGGCGAAGGTCGCCGTCTTCGCCTCGGTGGCGTTGTTGAAGGCGACGACGTACTCGGTGCGGTCGGTGGCGAAGCGGGAGAAGGCGTAGACGCCGGCTCCGTCGGCCGCGTAGCGCTCGGTCTGGACGCCGTCGGCGAGCGCCGGGTTCGCCCTGCGGAGCTGGGCGAGGGCGCTGATCTGCCGGTACAGCGGGGCGCTCGTGTCGTAGGCGTCCTCGGCGTGGGTGGCGTCGGTGCCGATCCGGTCGTCGTCGAGGTAGTCGGCGGTCTTCGAGGCGAACAGGGTCTGGCGGGCGTCCTTGTCGCCGCCGGCGCCGGTGAAGCCCTGCTCGTCGCCGTAGTAGACGACGGGGTTGCCGCGGCTGAGGAACATCAGCTCGTTGGCGAGCTTCGCCTTCTTCAGCAGCTCCGCGTCGGTGGCGTCCTTGTCGTCCTGGTTCAGGAAGTACCCGATGCGGCCCATGTCGTGGTTGCCGAGGAAGGTGACCTGCTCGTACGCGTTGGCCTTGTCGGTCGTGTACTTGTAGTCACCGGCGAAGACGTTCGCGAGCCGCTGCGCGCTGCCGCCCTGGGAGGCGTACTGGCGGGCCGCCTCCTGGAAGGGGAAGTCGAGGGTGGCGTCGAGGCGGCCCCGCGTCACGTACGGGGAGGTGATGTCGGTGTCGGCGGAGTACACCTCGCCGAACATGAAGAAGTCGTCCTGGCCCCGCTTGGCGGCGTAGTCGTCCAGGGCGGTGGCCCACTGGGTCCAGAACTCCATGTTGACGTGCTTCACGGTGTCGATCCGGAAGCCGTCGATGCCGAAGTCCCTGACCCAGCGCTGGTAGATCTTCTCCATCCCCTCGACCACCTCGGGACGCTCGGTCCACAGGTCGTCCAGGCCGGAGAAGTCGCCCTGCTCGGAGCTCTCACCGGCGAAGGTGGAGTCGCCCCGGTTGTGGTACATCGTCGGGTCGTTGAGCCACGACGGCACCTTGTTGTTCTTGCTCACCTTCGGGGTGCGCGCGAAGGAGTCGGTGTCGACGTCGGGGAAGTCCCGCTTCCCGTCCGCGTAGTCGGTGTCGTCGAAGGGCTCGCCGTCCTTGGTCAGGTACGGGAAGGCGCCCTTGGCGAGGTAGTCGTAGGACTTCTCCTCGTAGTCGACGACGTCGGCGGTGTGGTTGGTGATGACGTCGAAGTAGACCTTCATGCCCTTGGCGTGCGCCTTGGCGATGAGGGTCTCCAGGTCCTTGTTGGTCCCGAAGTGCGGGTCGACCTGGGTGAAGTCGGTGATCCAGTAACCGTGGTAGCCGGCCGAGGCGTTGCTGCCGGTGCCCTGCACGGGCTGGTTCTTGAAGATCGGCGCCATCCAGATGGAGGTGGTGCCGAGGCCCTTGATGTAGTCGAGCCGCTTGGTCAGGCCCTTGAGGTCACCGCCCTGGTAGAACCCCTTGTCGGTGGGGTCGTGGCCGGTGGTGAGCCGGGTGCCGGTCAGACCGCCCTTGTCGTTGGCGGTGTCGCCGTTGGCGAAGCGGTCCGGGAGCACGAAGTAGAACTGCTCGCGGGTGGACTCGTGCCGGGCGGGCTCTGCGGCGAGCCTCGCGTCGGACGGCGGTGCGGGCGGGGTAGCGGCCCGGGCCGCGAGCGGCTGGACGAGTGCCGCGGCCAGAGCGGTCACGGTGACCGCGGCGACCCGTCCGGCCTGCGCGGTGCGACGCCTGGGCGGCGCCGGCCATCTCGGTATCAAGACGTGGACTCCTTGCGATGTACGGCTCTGCGGGTCCGACCCCGCGCGACCGTATCGCCGTGGAAAGGCTTACAGCAAGAGTCTTGAAACAGCTGGAAAAACATTTCAGCGGTCCGAGTTGGCCGGCGCCCCGTTCAGCAGGAGCTCTTGCCCGCGTAGATGGCCAGAGCGGTGTTGGCGCCGAGGGTGGCGGTGAACTGGCCGGAGCCGTTCACACTGACAGTGGTGTTGTTCTGCACGTTGCAGTACGTGCCCGCGGGGAGCGAGGTCTGGTAGGTGCGGCTCAGGCTGCCCGACTCGTGGTTGATGGCCACGTAGCCCTTGCTGCCGCGCCCGAAGGCGATGGCGTCGCCGCCGTTGTCCCACCAGTTGGTGATCGCCGTACCGCGGGTGGTGTTGCGGAAGGCGACCATCGACCTGATCTCCGGCCAGGCGTGCTGACACTTCCAGCCGTCCTGCCAGCAGGCGTTCACCGTACCGCCGTTGGGCGGGCCGGCGTCGATGTTGGACCACTCGTAGCCGGAGTTGACGTCCGGGGCGCCGTAGGGGTGGGCGAGCATGAAGACGTTGGCCAGGGTGTAGTTGGCGCCGTCCTTGTAGTTGAGCGTGGAGCCGTTGCGCTCGGTGTCGTGGTTGTCGACGAAGACCCCGGAGACACCGCTGCCCATGTACCCCCAGCCCTCGCCGTAGTTCTTCAGGTAGGCGAGGTTCTCGTTGTTGAAGACCCGCTTGAGGTCGTAGGCGTAGCGGAACTCCTGGACGTCGCCGTTGCCGGTGTACTCGGTGGGCTGGACGGCCTCGCCCGCGCCGTAGATGGCCTCCTGCTTCCAGTAGACGGACGGGTTGCTCAGCCGGGACTTGATGTTGGCGAGGTCGGCGGCGTCCATGTGCTTGGCCGCGTCGATCCGGAAGCCGTCGACGCCGAGGGAGAGCAGGTCGTTCATGTAGCCGGCGATGGCCGAACGGACGTAGCTCTCACCGGTGTCGAGGTCGGCGAGGCCGACCAGCTCGCAGCGCTGGACGTTCCAGCGGTCCTGGTAGTTGGTGATCTGAGCGGTGCAGTCGTCGAAGTCGTAGGAGGAGTACAGACCTGGGTAGTTGTACTTCGAGTACGACGAGCCGCCGGTGCCGGTGCCGCTGCCCGCGGACATGTGGTTGATGACGGTGTCGACGACGACCTTGACCCCGGCCGTGTGGCAGGTGTTGACCATGTTCTGGAAGGCCGTGCGGTTGCCGAGCCGTCCGGCGATCTTGTAGCTCACCGGCTGGTACGACGTCCACCACTGCGCGCCCTGGATGTGCTCGGCGGGCGGGGAGACCTGCACATAGCCGTATCCGGCGGGGCCGAGGGTGTTGGTGCACTCCTTGGCGATCGAGGCGAAGTTCCACTCGAACATCACCGCGGTGACGTCCTTGGTGCCGGGCGGGGAGGCGTAGGCACTTGTGGGGACCAGGACGCCGGCCGCCGTGGCGGCGAGCGCGATCGCGGCGACGGACCATCTCGATATCACGGATGACTCCTTGTGGGGGAGTGCCGGGCTCCGTTGCCCGGCGTTCGCGGAACGTACCGCTAACGAAACGTTTACAGCAAGTGGCTTGAAACTCACAGCAAGAACTTTCAAACGATCCCTTGACGTGCCCTTCTCAACTCCCCCAGTCTCACCAGTTGTTGAAAGCCGCTGAATCCAACTCCCCCATCCGGAGCCGCACATGAGACATGACCGACCCCCGGGCACGCTCCGCGGCCGCGTGGCGAGCCTGGCCGGCGCGGGCGCCCTCGCCCTGGCCGGCGCCGTCGCGCTGCCCGCCGCCCCCGCCCGGGCCGACGCCACCGCCTCCGGCGACGTGATCGCCAACCTGTGGTCCTACAACTGGGACTCCGTCGCCGCCGAGTGCACCGACGTCCTCGGCCCGAACGGGTACGGCGCGGTGTGGGTGGCGCCCCCGTCGGAGTCCCTGAAGCAGACCAACTACTACTGGTGGGACGTCTACCAGCCCTACTCCTACGAGCTCAGCGGCCGCTTCGGGACGGCGGCCGACTTCGCCTCGATGGTGGACGCCTGCCACGACGCCGGCGTGAAGGTCTACACCGACGCGGTGATCAACCACACCGCCGCCCAGACCGGCACCGGCTACAACGGCACCACCATCAGCAACAAGTACGACACCCCGAACTGGGACCCGGACGACTTCCACACCTCGGCCGAGTGCAACGACTCGGACATGATCATCGACGACTGGTCGAACCTCACCGAGATCCAGAACTGCGAGCTGCTGGGCCTGCCGGACCTGGAGACCGAGGACGACGACGTCCGCTCCGGCATCGCCGCCTACCTCAACCGGCAGATCGCGCTCGGCGTGGACGGCTTCCGGATCGACGCGGCCAAGCACATGCCGGTGGCCGACCTCAACGCGATCTGGGCGAAGCTCGACAACACGACGTCCGGCGCCGAGCCGTACATCTTCCAGGAGGTCTACCCGGGTTCGACCCCGGCCGCCTCCGACTACTACTCCGCCGGCGACGTCCTGGACTTCTCCTACGCGAGCAAGGTCAAGTCCTCGTTCCAGGGCAACATCAGCGACCTGGCGTCGCTGCCCTCCTCCGGTGCGCTGACCCCCGCCAACTCGGTGTCCTTCGTGACCAACCACGACACCGAGCGCAACGGCCTGCACCTGAGCTACAAGGACGGTGACACCTACCGGCTGGCCAACATCTTCCAGCTCGCCTACAAGTGGTCGACGCCGACCGTCTACTCGGGCTTCGAGTTCTCCTCCTCCGACCAGGCCCCGCCGAACTCGAACGGCTTCGTCACCGACACCAACTGTTCGAGCGGCTGGTACTGCCTCCAGCGGGACACCGCCATCACCGGCATGGTGAAGTGGCACAACGCGGTCGGTTCGGAGTCGGTGACCAACTGGTCGGGCAAGTCCTCCGGCGTGATCGGCTTCGGCCGGGGCACGGCCGGCTACGTCGCCCTGAACAACGGCTCCTCCGCGGCGACTTACACCTTCGCCACCGGCATGGCCGACGGCACCTACGCCAACGTCGTCGACAACGGCGCCACCACGGTCACGGTCTCCGGCGGCAACGCCACGCTCACCGTGCCGGCGAAGGGCGCGATCGCCTTCTACGACGGCGAGTTCACCCCGTGCGACTCGGCCTGCGAGGAGCCGGACGACGGCGGCACCACCGTCACGGCCACCTTCAACGCGTACGCGCCCACCACCTCGGGCCAGGACGTGTACGTCGTGGGCTCCGTCGCCGCGCTCGGCGGCTGGGACACCTCCAAGGCGGTCAAGCTCTCCTCGGCCGGGTACCCCGTCTGGTCGGGCGCGGTGAGCGTGCCGGTCAACACGTCCTTCGAGTACAAGTACATCAAGAAGGACGCCGCCGGGAACGTCACCTGGGAGTCCAACGCCAACCGGAGCGCCTCGGCGACGACTTCGGCACTGAGCCTGGACAACTCCTGGAACCTGGCGAGCGCGGGCGCCACCGACGTCACCTTCAACGTCAACGCCACGACGACCCTGGGCACCAACGTCTACGTCGTCGGCTCCGTCGCCTCCCTGGGCTCCTGGAACCCGGCCGACGCCGTACCGCTCTCCTCGGCGGCGTACCCGACCTGGAGCAGGACGGTGATCGTGCCGAGGAACACGGCCTTCGAGTACAAGTACATCAAGAAGGACGGCTCCGGGAACGTCACCTGGGAGTCGGGCACCAACCGCTCGTACAGCACGGGCGGTTCCGCGGGGTACACCGCGACCGACACCTGGAAGTAGCGCGCGAAACGCCGAGCGCCGCCACCCGTGATCCGGGTGGCGGCGCTCGGTCGTGCCGTCGTGCTGTCGTCAGGCGGTGGTCCACCAGGCGGTGGTGTCGGCGGGCAGCTTCGCCTCGCCGTCCGTCTCGGCCACCTCGCCGCTGGCGAGGAGCAGCCGGCCGCGGACCGGGACGGTGACCGACTCGCCGGTGGTGTTCGCCACGCAGACGAACTCGCCGCGGCGGAAGGCGAGGACGCCCTCGGGGGCCTTCAGCCACTCGACCGAGTCACCGGCGCCGAGGTCGGGCTCGGAGCGGCGGGCGGCGAGGGCGGCTCGGTACAGCTCCAGCGTCGAACCGGCCACGCCGGTCTGCGCCTCCACGCTCAGCTCGGCCCACTCGGCCGGCTGGGGCAGCCAGCTGCCGCCGGCGCCGAAGCCGTAGGAGGAGCCCTCGCGGGTCCACGGGATCGGCACCCGGCAGCCGTCGCGGAAGCCGTCCTGGCCGGCGCCGCGGAAGAACGCCGGGTCCTGCCGGACGTCGTCGGTCAGGTCGACGACGTCCGGCAGGCCCAGTTCCTCGCCCTGGTAGACGTAGGCCGAGCCGGGCAGGGCCAGCATCAGCAGGGTGGCCGCGCGGGCCCGGCGCAGGCCCAGTTCACGGTCGCCGGCCGTACGGATCTGGGTGCCGAGGCCGGGCGGGTTGGCGAAGCGGGTGGCGTGCCGGGTCACGTCGTGGTTCGACAGCACCCAGGTGGCGGGGGCGCCCACCGGGCGCATCGCCTCCAGCGTGCGGTCGATGACGGTGCGCAGCTCCTCGGCGTCCCAGGCGGTGCCCAGGTACTGGAAGTTGAACGCCTGGTGCAGCTCGTCGGGGCGCACGTAGTTGGCGGTGCGCTCGACGGTCGGCGTCCACGCCTCGGCCACGAAGATGCGCTCGCCCGCGTACTCGTCGAGGATCGTCCGCCACTGGCGGTAGATCGCGTGCACGCCGTCCTGGTCGAAGAACGGCATGACATCGTTGCCCAGCAGCTTGAGCTGGTCGTGGTCGCCGAGGTCGGGCAGTCCGTCGGCCTTGACCAGGCCGTGGGCCACGTCGATGCGGAAGCCGTCGACGCCCATGTCCAGCCAGAACCGCAGGATCGAGCGGAACTCGTCGCCGACCGCGGGGTGGTCCCAGTTGAAGTCGGGCTGCTCGGGCGCGAAGAGGTGCAGGTACCACTCGCCGTCCTCGACGCGGGTCCACGCCGGGCCGCCGAAGATGGACTCCCAGTCGTTGGGCGGGAGTTCGCCGTTCTCACCCTTGCCGGGGCGGAAGTGGTAGCGGTCGCGCAGCGGGGAGCCGGGGCCCTCGCGCAGCGCGCGCTTGAACCACTCGTGCTGGTCGGAGGAGTGGTTGGGGACCAGGTCGACGATGATGCGCAGGCTCAGCTCGCGGGCGTCGCGGATGAGCGCGTCGGCGTCGAGCAGGTTGCCGAACATGGGGTCGACGGCACGGTAGTCGGCGACGTCGTAGCCCGCGTCCGCCTGCGGGGAGGCGTAGAAGGGGCTCAGCCACACGGCGTCCACGCCGAGGTCGCGCAGGTAGGGAAGTCGGGAGCGTACGCCTTCCAGGTCGCCCATGCCGTCGCCGTTGCTGTCGGCGAAGCTGCGCGGATAGACCTGGTAGATCACCGCGTCCCGCCACCAGTCGCGGCTGTGGGCGACGGTGGCTACGGCGGAGTTCGTTGCCGAGTCGGCGGAGTGCTGGCTCATGGTGTCCTTGCTGCGTAATGGGGTCGAGGTCATGGGTCTCGTCGGTACGGCGTTCAGCGAGGCGGCCGCGGTGTCGGCGGGGTCGGATGGACAGCCGCGGCCGCCTCGGGTCTGGGGGGCGTCAGCCCTTCGTGCCGCCGGCGGTGAGGCCGGTCACCAGGTTCTTCTGGACCAGGTAGAAGAAGGCGGAGACCGGTATCGCGATCAGCACCGCGGTGGCGGCCATCAGCTGGCGCTGGGCGTCGTGCTCACTGACGAAGGTCTGCAGGGCGACGGCGAAGGTGTACTTCGTGTCGGACAGCATGAACGTCGAGGCGAAGGCGACCTCGCCGAACGCGGTGATGAAGCTGTAGAAGCCCGCGACCGCGAGACCGGGCTTGGCGAGCGGCAGGATCAGCCGGACGAAGGTGCCGAAGGGGCTCAGTCCGTCGACGCGTCCCGCCTCGTCGATCTCGAAGGGGATGGTGTCGAAGTAGCCCTTGAGCAGCCAGGCGCAGTAGGGCACCGCGGTCGAGCAGTAGACCAGGATCAGACCGAGGAAGCTGTCGACCAGCTGGAGGTCGGAGAGGATCTGGTACATCGGCACGATGAGGACGGCGATCGGGAACATCTGGGTGACCAGGAGGACCCACATGAACTTCTTGTAGCCGGGGAACCGCATCCGCGAGACGGCGTAGCCGGTGGTCGCGGCGATCATCACGCCGATGATCGTGGTGCCGAGCGAGACGATCATCGTGCTCGTCAGCCAGTCGAAGAACTTGGTCTCCGTCAGGACGTACGAGTAGTTGTCCAGCGTCATCTTCCCCCAGATGCCGCCGGGGTGCAGGTAGTCGTCCTTGTCCGGGCCGAGGGACAGGAACACCAGCCAGGCGATGGGGAAGAGGGCGGCCAGGCTCGCCACGATCAGGATGCCGTGCGAGAGCAGCGAGCCGGCGAGGCTCCTGTCGCCGCGGCTGCGCGCCTTGCCCGGGGTGGGGGCCACGGGGGTCTCCTTCTGAGCCTCGGCCTCGGCGGAGGTCTCAACGGTAGTGGTGCTCATGGGAACTCCTGCCTCAGATCGAGAGCTGCTCGTCATTGCGGTTCAGCCAGCGGCGGTAGAAGGAGGTGAAGACGATCAGGATGGCGAGCAGGAGCATGCCGTAGGCGGCCGACTGCGCGAAGTCGCGGGGCTGCTGTCCGAAGCCGAGGTAGTAGGCCCAGGTGACGAGGATCTGCGCGTCGGGTGCGGTGTCGCCGAAGAGCAGGAAGATGATGGCGAACTGGTTGAACGTCCAGATGATGCCGAGCAGGATCACGGTGGAGCTGACCGAGCGCAGGCCGGGCAGGGTGACGTAGCGGAACTGCTGCCACTTGCTCGCGCCGTCCATCTCGGAGGCCTCGTAGAGCGTGGAGTCGATGGACTGCAGTCCGCCGAGCAGCGACAGCATCATGAACGGCACACCGCACCAGGTGTTCACCATGATCGCGGCGAACCGCTGCCAGAAGGTGTCCTCCAGCCACAGCGGGGTCGGCAGGTGCAGGAACTCCAGGCCGGAGTTGATGACGCCGCCGTCGGCGAGCATGAAGCGCCAGCCGAAGACGGTGACGAAGGTCGGCACGGCCCAGGGCAGGATCAGGATGAGCCGGTACAGGGTGCGGCCGCGCAGCTTCTGGTTGAGCAGCAGCGCGAGGCCCAGACCGAGGCTGTAGTGCAGGGCGACACAGGCGCCCGTCCACACGATCGTCCAGATGAAGTGGGACCAGAACCGGTCGTAGGAGGTCTCGCCCCACAGGATGTCGGCGTAGTTGTCCAGGCCGATGAACTTGTAGGTGGCCTCGATCTCGTTGACGCCGATGGTGCGGCCCGTGTTGAGGCTGTTGGCGTCCGTGAGCGTGAGATAGAAGCCGTAGGCCAGCGGGTAGAGCACGAGGACGCCGAGGACGACGATCACCGGGGTGATCATCGCGTAGGCGTACCAGTGCTTGTGGTAGGCGTGCTTCAGGCGCTGGCCCAGCCCGGGCCGCGGAGCGCGGTCACCGTGGCGCTTGCCGGTGGCGCGGTCGATGGCGACTGTCATGGTTCTCGACACCTTCTGGAAGATCAGGGGCAGGGCCCGGGCACAGGGCGGCGGCCGCCGGGTCCCTCCCCCTCTACAGGCGGGACCCGACGGCCACTGTCATCACTTGCTGAAGTCCGGCACCAGCTTGGCGATGGCGGTCTCAGCGCTGCTCAGACCCTCGTCCAGGGACTTCTTGCCACCGGCGATGGCCAGGAGCTCGGTGTCGACCGGGCCCCACAGGGAGCTGTACTCGGGCAGCGCCGGGCGCGGCTGGGCCACGGCCAGGACACCCTGGTAACCGGCGATGCCGGGGTCGGCGACGACCTTGACGCTGTAGGCGTCCTCACGCGTGGGCAGCGTGGAGTTCTTCAGCGCGATGGTCTCCTGGGCCTTGGCGGAGGTCATGAAGTTCACGAACTTCAGGGACGCCTCCTGGTGCGCGGCGTCGGAACCGGCGTAGACCGACAGGTTGTGGCCACCGGTCGGGGCGCCCTGGCCCGCGGAGCCGGCCGGAACCTTGGCGATACCGAGGTTGGCCTTGTCCTTGAACGCCGAACCCTTGTAGAAGTTCGTGATCTCCCACGGGCCCTGGATGATCGAGGCCACCTTGCCGTTGACGAACGCCTCCTGGATGTGGGCGTAGGCGTCGGCGGTGGTGTCGGCCTTGTGCAGGCCCTTGCCGTCGAACAGGTCGAGCCAGGTGCCGTACGCCTTCTTGGCCTCGGCGGAGTTCACGGTGATCTTCTTGCCCTCGGCGTCGACCGTGTTGGTGCCCTCGCCGTGCAGGAAGGACTGGGCGTAGTAGGCCTGGGTGGAGCCCCAGTAACCGTCGACACCCGTCTTGCTCTTGATCTTGGCGGCGGCCTTCTTCAGGTCGTCCCAGTTCTCGGGCGCCTCGACGCCGGCCTTCTCGAAGAGCTCCTTGTTGTAGACGAAGGCGAGGGTGTCCGTGGTGAAGGGCACACCGTAGGTCTTGCCCTCGTACTTGGCCTGCTCGATCAGGCTGGGCTGGAACTTGGCCTCGTCCGCGAGGGCCTCGGTGCCGTCCAGCGGCAGGAAGAAGCCCTTCTTGGCGAAGGCGGGGGTCCAGCCGACCTCGGAACGCAGGATGTCCGGCGCGCCCTTGGAACCGGCGGCGGTGTCGAACTTGTTCTGCGCCTGGTCGAAGGGGACGTTGACGTACTTGACCTTGATGTTCTTGTTGGCGGCCTCGAACTCCTTGACCAAGGCCTGGTACGTCGGCGCCTCATTGGTGGCGTTGGAGGTGTCCCACCAGGTGATGGTGACCGGACCGTCGGCCTTGTCGCCGCTGTCGCTGTCCCCGCCGCAGGCCGTCGCCGCGAGGGCGATGGACGCCACCAGCGCGGTGGCCGCTATGCCACGCCGCATGAGTTCTCCTTGAGGGTGAAAGCCCGTGTGTAACAGGGAAGGCCCCGTCTGCCTGCCCTGCCGTCTTGCCGACTGCGCCGTTGCGGCCGCCGGGCGACGTGAACGTAACAGCGATGTAAGCGGCGCGAAAGACCTTGCAGAAAAAAAGTGCAAGGCATCACGGAAGTTACCCGCGCGTGACCTCTCGGCGACAGCGGTGAGACCGTTGTTCTCCGGGGTCGAGCGGGGGCTGGAGGTGTTGTGCAAGACTCTGCAAGCTCTTGCCGTCAGTTTCACGAGGGGACGCCATGTCACAGCAAGGCGCGTCGCGCCGGTCAACCGTCCGCACCCGACGCCCGATTGGTGTGCAAGGCGACATACGACCGGTACAGTCCAGTGCCGTGACCACACGGCTTGCTGATATCGCTGCGCAGGCGGGGGTGAGCGAAGCGACCGTCAGCCGCGTCCTCAACGGGAAGCCGGGCGTCGCCGCCACCACTCGCCAGTCCGTCCTGGCTGCCCTCGACGTCCTGGGCTACGAACGCCCGGTCCGTCTGCGGCAGCGCAGCGAAGGCCTCGTGGGGCTGATCACCCCCGAGCTGGAGAACCCGATATTCCCCGCCCTCGCCCAGGTCATCGGGCAGGCGCTGACCAGGCAGGGCTACACACCGGTGCTGGCCACCCAGACGCCGGGCGGCTCCACCGAGGACGAGCTGACCGAGATGCTCGTCGACCGCGGCGTCGCGGGCATCATCTACGTCTCCGGACTGCACGCGGACACCACCGCCGACATGCAGCGCTACGAGCGGCTGCGCGCCCAGGGTGTCCCCTTCGTCCTGGTCGACGGCTTCTCCCCCAAGGTGCAGGCCCCCTTCATCTCCCCCGACGACCGGGCGGCGATGACCCTCGCCGTGACGCACCTGGTCTCCCTCGGCCACACCCGGATCGGTCTGGCGCTCGGCCCGAAGCGGTTCGTGCCGGTCCAGCGGAAGATCGACGGTTTCGTCCGCACCATGCAGGACCAGCTGAACCTGGCCGCCGAGGTCATAGAGACCGAGCTGGTCCAGCACTCGCTGTACACCCTGGAGGGCGGCCAGGCGGCCGCCACGGCCCTGATGGACCGCGACTGCACCGCGGTCGTCTGCGCCAGCGACATGATGGCCCTGGGCGCGATAAGGGCGGCCCGGCAGCGGGGGCTGGAGGTCCCCACGGACATCTCCGTGGTGGGCTTCGACGACTCCCCCCTGATCGCCTTCACCGACCCGCCCCTGACGACGGTCCGCAAGCCGGTGCCGGCGATGGGCCAGGCCGCGGTGCGCACGTTGCTGGAGGAGATCGGCGGGACTCCGGCGCCCCACAGTGAGTTCGTGTTCATGCCGGAACTGGTGGTGCGCGGTTCGACCGCTTCTGCCCCTGGGGACCGAAACCGTCCTTAGGACGGATCGAGTCCGGCCCTGTACCGTGCCGCCGGAGGAGACGACGGGCATCCGCCCGTCGTAGGACGTGCGCCCGGAACCGGACCGGAGGATGATCGGTCGGGGAAGGCGTATCTGGCAGGATCTGGGCCTATGGGTGACTCGACCGTGACCGAGCTGGAAGACCGCGATCAGGCGGCCGCTCCGCACACCGTCACGGCCTCCGGGCGACCGGACCTGCTGAGCCGGCTGCGCGCCCCGCGCCGTCCCCGGCTCTGGTTCGAGATCCTGCTGATCGCGGTGAGTTACTGGACGTACTCACTGATCCGCAACGCCGTCCCGGAGCAGAAGGCCGAGGCGCTGCGCAACGCGGACTGGATCTGGAACGCCGAGCACGCCCTCGGGCTCGCCGTCGAGGAGTCCTTCAACCATGCCGTGAACTCGGTGACTTGGCTCATCGTCGGCATGAACTACTACTACGCCACGCTGCACTTCGTGGTGACCCTCGGCGTGCTGGTCTGGCTCTTCCGCCGCCATCCGGGCCGTTACGCGGCGACCCGCACGGTCCTCTTCGCCACCACCGGTGTGGCCCTGCTCGGTTACTACCTGTATCCGCTCGCTCCGCCCCGGCTGATGACCGGCGGCGCGTTCATCGACACGGTCCTGGTCCACCAGACCTGGGGTTCGATGGCCTCGGGCGACCTGAAGAACATGTCGAACCAGTACGCCGCCATGCCGTCGATGCACATCGGCTGGTCCCTGTGGTGCGGCCTGACGATCTTCGCGCTGGCCTCGGTGCCCTGGGCGCGCGTGCTGGGCCTGCTGTACCCGGTGGCCACCCTGGTGGTGATCGTCGCCACCGCCAACCACTTCTGGCTCGACGCGGTCGGCGGCCTGCTCTGCCTGGCCTTCGGCTACGGGGTGGCCCGGCTCTGGTACGGCGCCCTGCCGTACTCGCTGCCGCAGGCGGTGCCGTCGCCGGAGCCGACGCGAAAGCCCCGGACCTCCGCCTAGCCGCCGTAGAACAGCTCGTCCACCACGCCCCGGGCCCGGCGGGCGGTGCGGCGGTAGTCGTCGAGCATGTCGCCGACACGGCCGGGGCCGTAGCCGAGGTAGCGGCCCACGGCGGCGAGTTCCCGGGGGTCCGAGGGGAAGGTGTCCCCGGCCCGGCCCCGGACGAGCATCACGGCGTTGCGGACCCGGGTGGCCAGGACCCACGCCTCGTCGAGGGTCGCCGCGTCCTCGGCGGGGATCAGCCCGGCCTCGGCTGCCGCGGACAGGGCGGCCCGGGTGCGGGTGGTGCGCAGTCCGGGCAGACCCGCGCCGTGGCGCAGCTGGAGCAGCTGGACCGTCCACTCGACGTCGGACAGGCCGCCGGGCCCGAGCTTGGTGTGGAGCTTGGGGTCGGCGCCGCGCGGCAGGCGCTCGGTCTCCATCCGGGCCTTCAGCCGGCGGATCTCGCGGACCGCGTCGTCGGCGAGCCCGGCGGCCGGGTAGCGCAGCGGGTCGATCAGCTCGACGAAGCGGCGGCCGAGGTCGTCGTCCCCGGCGACCGGTTCGGCCCGCAGCAGCGCCTGCGACTCCCACACCAGCGACCAGCGCCGGTAGTAGGCCCCGTACGACTTCAGGGTGCGCACCAGCGGGCCGGTCCTGCCCTCGGGGCGCAGGTCGGCGTCGATCAGCAGGGGCGGGTCGGCGCTGGGGATCTGGAGCAGGCGGCGCATCTCGGAGACGACGCGGCCGGCGGCCTTGGCCGCCTCCTGCTCGTCGACGCCCTCGCGGGGTTCGTGGACGAACAGGACGTCCGCGTCGGAGCCGTAGCCCAGCTCGTGGCCGCCGAAGCGGCCCATGCCGATGATGGTGAACCGGGTGGGCAGGGTGTCGCCCCAGCCCTCGCGGACCACCGCGCGCAGGGTGCCGGCCAGGGTCGCGGCGGTCAGGTCGGAGACGGCGCCGCCGACCAGGTCCACCAGCGCGCCCTGGTCGGCGGCGGCGGGCTGGGCCTCGGTGCCGTAGGAGCCGACGATGTCGGCGGCGGCCGTACGGAACAGTTCGCGGCGGCGCACCCCGCGGGCCGCGGTGACCGCCTGGGCGCCGCCGTCGGCCCGGCCGACCGCGGCGAGGATCTCCTGCTCCAGGTGGGCGTGGGGGCGCGGTTCCAGACCGCCGCCGTCGCCGTCGCCGAGCAGCGCCACCGCCTCGGGGGCCCGCATCAGCAGGTCGGGGGCGAGGCGCCCGGCGGACAGCACCCGCGCCAGGTTCTCCGCGGCCGCGCCCTCGTCGCGCAGCAGCCGCAGGTACCAGGGGGTCTTGCCGAGGGCGTCGGAGACCTTGCGGAAGTTCAGCAGGCCGGCGTCGGGGTCGGCGGAGTCGGCGAACCAGCCGAGCAGGACGGGCAGCAGGGTGCGCTGGATGGCGGCCTTGCGGGTGACGCCGGAGGCCAGCGCCTCCAGGTGACGCAGGGCGGCCGCCGGGTCGGCGTAGCCGAGCGCGATCAGCCGTTCCCGGGCCGCCTCGCTGCTCAGCCGGGCCTCGCCGGGGGCGAGCTGGGCGACGGCGTCGAGCAGCGGGCGGTAGAACAGCTTCTCGTGCAGCCGCCGTACGACGGTGGCGTGCCGCCGCCACTCGCGGTTGAGGTCGACGACCGGGTCGCTGCGCAGGCCCAGCGAGCGGCCGATACGGCGCAGGTCGGCGTCGTCCTCGGGGACGAGGTGGGTGCGGCGCAGCCGGTAGAGCTGGATGCGGTGCTCCATGGAGCGCAGGAAGCGGTAGGCGGCGTCGAGCTGGGCGAAGTCGGCGCGGGCGACGTAGCCGCCGGCGGCGAGGGCCTTGAGGGCGTCCAGGGTGGTGCCGCTGCGCAGCGAGGCGTCGGCCCGCCCGTGCACCAGCTGAAGCAGCTGTACGGCGAACTCGACGTCCCTGAGTCCGCCGGGGCCGAGCTTGAGCTGGCGGTCGAGTTCGGCGACGGGGATGTTCTCCACCACCCGGCGCCGCATCTTCTGCACGTCGGTGACGAAGTTCTCCCGCTCGGCGGCCTTCCAGACCAGCGGGTCGAGGGCGGCGACGTACTGCTCGCCGAGTTCGAGGTCGCCGGCGACCGGGCGGGCCTTGAGCAGCGCCTGGAACTCCCAGGTCTTCGCCCAGCGCTGGTAGTAGGCGAGGTGGCTGCTGAGGGTGCGCACCAGGGGTCCGTTGCGGCCCTCGGGGCGCAGGTTGGCGTCGACGGGCCAGATGGAGCCCTCGACGGTCGTCTCGGAGCAGATCCGCATCATGTGCGAGGCCAGCCGGGTGGCGGCTCTGAGGGCCTTGGTCTCGTCGGCGCCGTCGGCGGCCTCGCCGACGAAGATGACGTCGACGTCGGAGACGTAGTTGAGTTCGTGGCCGCCGCACTTGCCCATGGCGATCACCGCGAGCCGGCAGGCGGCGTCGTCGTCGGGGGCGTCGGCCTTCGCCAGGGCGAGGGCGGCGCGCAGGGTCGCGGTGGCGAGGTCGGCCAGTTCGGCGGCGGACTCGGCGAGGTCGGTGGTGCCGCACACGTCGCGGGCGGCGATGGAGAGCAGGCAGCGCCGGTAGGCGACGCGCAGCGAGACGGGGTCGGTGGCCTCGGCGAGGCCACGCTCGAACTCGGCGACGCCGGGATGCAGGTCCCGGGGCTCGTAGGTGACCAGGGCCCGCCAGTCCCCGGAGTGCCGGGCGAGGTGCTCGGCGAGCGCGGAGGAGGCGCCGAGCACCCCGAGGAGCCGGTCGCGCAGCGGTTTGGCGGCTATCAGGGTGTCCAGCAGTTCGCGGTGGTCGGTGGGGCCGGGCTGGGCCTCCAGCAGCCGGACCAGACCGTGCAGCGCGAGGTCGGGGTCGGCGGTGGCGCCGAGCGCCTCCAGCAGCACCGGGTCCTGGCGGACGGGGGCGAGTTCGGGGGCCTCCAGCAGCCGCTCGGCGGCGCTCGGATCGGTGAAGCCGTGCCGCAGCAGCCGTGTGAAGGTGCTGCTCCTGCGCCCCGGCGCCGTCATCCCGGCCTCCTGTCCGATCAAGGTCGTACCGGATCGAGCGTAACCGCAGAGCGGGTGGGAAGCTCCGATGAGTTCCGGCGCCGTGAGGGGTCTGCCCTGTATGACCGAGCCCCGTACGACCCCGCCCGACACCGTGCTGGACGCCCGTTACAGCGACGAGCGGGCCGTGGCGAGACCCTGGCCCGAGGCGCTGGAGCTGCTGGCGTCGGCCGAGCTGTTCTGGATCTCGACGGTACGGCCGGACGGGCGCCCGCACGTCACGCCGCTGCCGGCGGTGTGGTCGGCGGGCGCCCTGCACTTCTGCACCGGCCCCGAGGAGCGCAAGGCCCGCAACCTCGCGGCCAATCCGGAGGTGGTGCTGACCACGGGCACGAACACCTGGGACCGCGGTTACGACCTCGTGGTGGAGGGCACCGCGGTGCGGGTGACGGAGGAGGAGCGGCTCGGCGCTCTGGCGGCCGCCTGGGAGGAGAAGTACGGCAGTTTCTGGCACTTCGAGGTCCGCGACGGCTGCTTCCGTCACGGACCGGGACACGCCTTCGTGTTCTCGGTGGCGCCGCGGACGGTTTTCGGCTTCGGTAAGGGGGAGCCGTTCAGCCAGACCCGTTGGCGATTCTCCAGGGAGGACTAGCGATGGACTTCACCCTTGAAGTGATCCCGCTGCCCGTGAGCGACATCGACCGAGCCAGGGACTTCTACCGGGACAAGGTGGGCTTCCATGTCGACATCGACCAGGAGGTCATGCCGGGCATGCGGATCGTCCAGCTGACGCCTCCCGGCTCGGGCTGTTCGATCGCGCTCGGCGACAGCATCTGGGACCTCACCAAGGGCGAGACCACACCCGAGCCCGGCTCCTACCAGGGCCTCCAGCTGTGCGTGGCCGACATCAAGGCGGCGCACGCGGAGCTGGTGGGGCGAGGTCTCGACGTGTCGGACCCGGTGCAGTACACGCCGGACGACGGCGCGACGTTCATGTACTTCAAGGACCCCGACGGCAACGGCTGGTCGATCCAGGAGTACCGCCGCCGCCGCGAGGAGCCCCTGCACAAGTTCCTGACGGACCAGTCGACGTCCGCGGGCTGACCCCGACGACTGTGGCCCCGCTCCCCCGCCCCTGGGGAAGCGGGGCCACACCGCTGTGTATTGCGCTGGATGCGTCCGCGGTCGGCTCTACGCCCTCTTCTTTCCGTACTGCCACAGCTCCAGAGCCGCCATTCCGCCCAGCACCGGATTGAGCTGGGCAAGAAATGCAGCCTTACCCACGTCCACAGCTTCAGGGTTATTCTTCAGCCATTTCTTGGCCGCGCCGTAACCCTCTTGGATTGCTATTTTGATCAAGGCACCGAAAGCGTCGTCACCCGCGTCGTCCCAGCCGTAACTCACGTACCGCACCCCCAATGCCACACCCGTTTCCGTTTCGCCCGATTATGGAGTTTCGTATCAGAAGCGGGCAATCCCTTGAACCGGTGCATTCTCGCCGCTCGGATGACCTAGGCGGCTCTGACGATGTGGGCGTAGGGAGTCGTCGTCCACAAGGTCACCCCGGCCGGTCGGCCGTGCGGCACCGCCTTCGCCCCCGCCCGCAAGCGCCGGGGCCGCCTCCTGATGAGGTGTCCGCGGGTTGCGGCTCAGGCGCGACGACGGGTCGGCGGTTGCAGATCGTTCCGCATGAGGCGCTGCAAACGATCCATGTCCGCGAAGAAGGGGTGACTCACCTGCTGATACTCGGGCGACTCGAAGCTCGTGCCGTCCTCGGCCAGCAGGTCGCGAACGATTCTGAGCTGCTGGTAAAGGGGCACGGCAGCCTGATAAATGTCATCAGGCGCAGCCAAGCCCAGTTCCCTGAGGACGGATTTGGCATCCGAATGTTGAGGGTCACTGAGGAAGGCGTCGTGAACGGCCTGTTGCCGAGCAGGACCTGTTACGCCGCTGGCTGCCGCCAATGTCATACGACTGTGGGCTTGGGCCAGTGCGGTCAGAAACCGCGCGTATGCGACCCGCTTGGTGTCGGCCCACCGCTGCTCCCTCTCCCGCCGGAAGCGAACGACATCAGAGATCAGCGTCGCGCCGATTCCGAAGAACGCACCCACGGCCGCAGCGCCCAGGGTCCCCCACTCCATGTGCGCAGAGTACGGGCCCCGTCACGACGGGACCAGATGACCCGAGGCGGCCAAGTCCGGTTCCGGCGAAGGGCGGCCCCTGCGTCCCCGATCGGGGCCCGACGGCCCGGCGACGGCACCAGAGGCGAGGGCGTGCGACGGGGCTGACGGCCGGTGACCGTCAGCCCCGTCGCCGAATCAGCGGGAAAACCCCGCCGACCTGCGCCTACAGCACCGGCAGGTTCTTGCGGAGCTCGAAGGCGGTGACCTCGGAGCGGTACTCCTCCCATTCCGAGCGCTTGTTGCGCAGGAAGAAGTCGAAGACGTGCTCGCCGAGGGTCTCGGCGACCAGGTCGCTGCGTTCCATGAGGGTGAGGGCCTCGCCGAGGTTCTGCGGGAGGGGTTCGATGCCCAGGGCGCGGCGCTCGGCGTCGGACAGGGCCCAGACGTCGTCCTCGGCGCCGGGGGGCAGCTCGTAGCCCTCCTCGATGCCCTTCAGGCCGGCGGCGAGCAGGAGGGCGTAGGCCAGGTAGGGGTTGGCGCCGGAGTCCAGGGAGCGGACCTCGACGCGGGCCGAGCCGGTCTTGCCGGGCTTGTACATCGGGACGCGGACCAGGGCCGAGCGGTTGTTGTGGCCCCAGCAGATGTACGACGGGGCCTCGCCGCCCGCGCCGGCGGTGCGCTCGGAGCCGCCCCAGATGCGCTTGTAGGAGTTGACCCACTGGTTGGTGACGGCCGAGATCTCGGCGGCGTGCCGGAGCAGGCCCGCGATGAAGGAGCGGCCGACCTTGGAGAGCTGGTACTCCGAGCCCGACTCGTAGAACGCGTTGCGGTCGCCCTCGAAGAGGGAGAGGTGGGTGTGCATGCCGCTGCCCGGGTGCTCCGAGAACGGCTTCGGCATGAACGTGGCCTGCACGCCCTGCTCCAGCGCCACCTGCTTCATGACCAGGCGGAAGGTCATGATGTTGTCCGCGGTGGACAGCGCGTCGGCGTAGCGCAGGTCGATCTCCTGCTGGCCCGGGGCGCCCTCGTGGTGGGAGAACTCCACCGAGATGCCCATCGACTCCAGCATGGTGATGGCCTGGCGGCGGAAGTCCATGCCGACGTTGGTCGGTGTGTGGTCGAAGTAGCCGGAGTTGTCGGCCGGGGTGGGGCGGGAGCCGTCGAGGGGGCGGTCCTTCAGCAGGAAGAACTCGATCTCGGGGTGGGTGTAGAAGGTGAAGCCCAGGTCCGAGGTGCGGGCGAGGGCCCGCTTGAGGACGTAGCGGGGGTCCGCGAAGGACGGGGAGCCGTCCGGCATCAGGATGTCGCAGAACATCCGGGCCGTGCCGGGCGTCTCCGCGCGCCAGGGCAGCACCTGGAAGGTGGACGGGTCCGGCTTGGCGATCATGTCGGACTCGTATACACGGGCGAAGCCCTCGATCGCCGAGCCGTCGAAGCCGATGCCCTCGTCGAAGGCCTGCTCCAGCTCGGCCGGGGCCACGGCGACGGACTTCAGGAAGCCCAGCACGTCCGTGAACCACAGGCGTACGAACCGGATGTCGCGCTCCTCCAACGTACGGAGCACGAACTCCTGCTGCTTGTCCATCTTCCGCTTCCCCATCCTTGCTGGTCAGGCCGTCTGTCCCAAATGTCGCGGGAAGCCGGTCGGGCACCTGAGCATCACACCACAACAGCGTTTCGGGCGCGTTGCCGACCTTGATCGGCGGGCCGACCCGGGCCTGAACGCCCGGTGCGCCGCGGGTGTGCGGCTCTGTCGCCCATCTTGCCTGCTCGGGCCGTCATCCGTAATGCCCGGCCGGTGTCGGCTGTGGCGCGAAGCACTCCCGTTTAATTTGCATCTCAGATGCAAGTTTTAATAGCGTGCCGATCATCGCCGATCGGTGCCGCTCGATGCCGGCCAGTGCCTGTCAGATCGGCCGAGAGTTCGAAGGAGCCCTGATGCTGTCCGAACAGTCCGCCGCCACCGTCCGCGCCACCCTCCCCGCCGTCGGCGCCAACCTGGACGAGATCACCGAGCGTTTCTACGCCGGTCTGTTCGCCGCCCGGCCCGAGCTGCTGCGCGATCTGTTCAACCGCGGCAACCAGGCGGCCGGCACGCAGCGCCGGGCGCTGGCCGGTTCCGTCGCCGCGTTCGCCACGTACCTGGTCGAGCACCCGGACCGGCGGCCCGACGCGATGCTCGCCCGCATCGCCCACAAGCACGCCTCGCTCGGGGTCGCGCCGGAGCAGTACGCGCTCGTCCACGAGCACCTGTTCGCCGCGATCGTCGACGTGCTCGGCGAGGCCGTCACGCCCGAGGTCGCCGCCGCGTGGGACGAGGTCTACTGGCTGATGGCGAACGCGCTCATCGCGCTGGAGAAGCGGCTGTACGAGGAGTCGCGGGAGCCGGGGTGGCGGCGCTGGGAGGTCGTGGAGCGGGTCCCCGAGACGCGTGACGTCATCACGCTTCGGCTGCGGCCCTGCGACGGGGGGCCGGTGGCGGACGCCCGTGCCGGGCAGTACGTCTCGGTGCGGGTCGAGCTTGCGGACGGTGCGCGGCAGATACGGCAGTACAGCCTGTCGGGGGCGCCGGGGTCCGCGTTGCGGCAGATCAGTGTGAAGCGGGTTGCCGGAGGGTCGGGGTCGCCCGACGGGGAGGTCTCCGCGGAGCTGCACGCGCGGGTGCGGGAGGGGGATGTGCTGGAGCTTTCCGCGCCTTACGGCGACCTGGTGCTCGGGGAGGTCGCGGATCGGCCTCTGCTGCTCGCCTCCGCCGGGATCGGGGTGACGCCGATGGTCGCGATGCTGGCGCAGCTTGCCGCGGACGGGCATGCGGGGGCGGTCACTGTTGTGCACGGGGACCGGTCTCCTGCGGAGCATGCGCTCCGGGATGAGCAGGAGGCTTATGCGGCCAAGCTGCCGGATGCGGTGGTGCGGTTCTGGTACGAGGAGGGGGCGGACGGGGAGCACGGGGTGGGGCTCGTCGACCTGGCGGGGGTTGTGGTGGCGCCGGGGACGCGGGCCTATCTGTGTGGGCCGCTTGGGTTCATGCGGGGGGTTCGGGCGCAGTTGTTGTCTGCGGGGGTTGCTGCGGCGGACATTCACTACGAGGTGTTCGGGCCCGACCTCTGGCTCGGCCAGGAGGGGTAGTTCTTCGGGTGCGGGGCCGTTGGGGTTGATCGCGCAGTTCCCCGCGCCCCTGGAGGGGTTTTCGGCGCCCTGGGTTGGATGGTGACCCGGGGCGCCGCTCTCGTGCTTCGGGTGCGGCGCCGTCGTGGCCGGGCGCGCAGTTCCCCGCGCCCCTGGGGGGAGATGGCGGAGGCCCGGGTTGCATCGTGACCCGGGGTGTCGCCTCTGTTCTTCGGGTGCGGCGCCGTTGTGGCTCGTCGCGCAGTTCCCCGCGCCCCCGAGGGGGTTTTCGGCGGCCCGGGAGATTCTCTTGCCCGGCATCCCCGTCAGGGGGTTGGGGCTCTGCCGATCTGGAGGAGGAGGGGGCCCGTCGGGGAAGCCGTCATGTCGCCGATGGTCAACGGGTCCAGGGTCGCGAAGAACGCCTCCTGGGCTTTGCGGAGGGCGCCTCGGAGGCGGCAGGCCGTGTGGAGGGGGCAAGGAGTCGGGCCGCCCTCGCAGTCGACGACGTCGCCGTCGCCCTCGAAGGAGCGGACCACCGCGCCGACGGACGCCGTCCTGCCCTTCTCCGTGAGCGACAGACCGCCGCCCCGGCCCCGGCGGGCGTCGACCAGGCCCTGGTGCTGGAGCTCGGCGACGACCTTCGCGGCGTGGGTGTACGGCACGTCCATGTCCGCGGAGACCTCACGGGTCGTGGGCGTGGTGTCCTCGGCGACGGAGAGTCGCATCAGGACGCGCAGGGCGAGGTCGGTGGAGCGCAGCAGCCGCATACGGGAAGGGTAGATAATGTGCATCTGGGGCTCAAATTAATCTCGCGGACCTGTCGGTTCCGTAGCGATCCGGCCCTTTCCTGTGACCTCCCTTCGAGAGGTCACTCCTTCACCATTACGATCAGCGGACCCGACCGTCCCCTTTCCGCAGAAGGACTTCCGCCATGGGATCCGCCAAGAAGAGCACCAACGCGGCACGCCAGGCCCGCATAGCAGAGATGCGGCGCGCCGAGCAGGCTCGCGAGCGCCGCAACCGGATCCTCACCATCGGCGCCAGCGTGACCGTGGTCGCCGCACTCGTCGTCGGCGGTGTCGTGCTGGTGCAGTCGCAGTCCGACGACAGTGACTCGGCCGACGGCAAGACGACCGGCTCCCTGGTGGCCGGAGCGGACGGGATCAGCACCTGGAAGGGCGGCAAGCTGTCCCAGACCCACGTCAGCAAGAAGGTCGACTACCCGGTCGAGCCCCCGGTCGGCGGCGACCACAACCCGGTCTGGCAGAACTGCAACGGCGACGTCTACACCGAGGCCGTCGCCAACGAGAACGCGGTCCACTCCCTGGAGCACGGCGCGGTCTGGGTGACGTACAGCAGCAAGGCGTCCGAGGCCGACGTCAAGGCGCTCACGGAGAAGGTCAAGAAGACCCCGTACACGCTGATGAGCCCCTACGAGGACCAGAAGTCGCCGATCATGCTGTCGGCGTGGGGCGCGCAGCGCACCGTGACGAGCGCGAGCGACCCGAACCTCGACAAGTTCTTCGAGAAGTACGTGCAGGGCGAGCAGACTCCCGAGCCGGGCGCCGCGTGCACGGGCGGTAAGGCGTAGTGATGAAGCACGCCGGGTGGATCGCGGGAACGGCGGCGGCGGTGCTCGTCGCGGCGGGCGCGGTCACCTACGCCGTCGCCGGGGACGGGGGGTCCGACTCGGCCCCCGCCGCGGACTCCGCGGACGCGGGGTTCGCCCGGGACATGGCGGTGCACCACCAGCAGGCCGTGGAGATGTCGTACATCGTGCGGGACCGCACCGACGACACCGAGGTGCGGCGGCTGGCGTACGACATCGCGCAGACGCAGGCGAACCAGCGCGGGATGCTGATCGGCTGGCTCGATCTGTGGGAGCTGCCGAAGGTGTCCTCGGACGCTCCGATGACCTGGATGGACATGGGTTCCATGGCCTCCGGGGAGGACGGCGCGCTGATGCCGGGCATGGCGACGAACACCGAGATGAAGAAGCTGGCCACGCTCAACGGCAAGCAGGCCGAGGTGTTCTTCCTCCAGCTGATGACCGACCACCACAAGGGCGGCATCCACATGGCCGAGGCCTGTGTGAAGCGGTGCGGGGTGAAGGTCGAGAAGCGGCTCGCGCAGACCATGGTCAACGGCCAGGAGTCGGAGATCCAGCTGATGGCACAGATGCTGAAGGAGCGGGGCGCCGAGGCCCGACGATAGGCCGCCGGCGGCACCCGGCGTGGGCCGGCCCACACGTCCCGCCACCCCATCGCGTCGCTCTGACGATTACACTGGCCGTGTGCCTCAACTTCGCCTCGCCCTGAATCAGATCGACTCGCGCGTCGGTGACATCGGCCGGAACACCGACACGATCCTGCGCTGGACCCGACGCTCCGCCGAGCAGGGAGCCCACCTCGTGGCGTTCCCCGAGATGGCGCTGACCGGATACCCCGTCGAGGACCTGGCCCTGCGGACCTCGTTCGTGGAGGCGTCCCGCACGGCCCTGCGCACGCTGGCCGCCCGGCTCGCCGAGGAGGGCCTCGGGGAGCTGCCGGTGATCGTCGGCTACCTCGACCGCTCGGAGACGGCCCAGCCGAAGTACGGCCAGCCGGCCGGCGCCCCGCGCAACGCGGCCGCGGTGCTGCACCGCGGCGAGGTGGTGCTCACCTTCGCCAAGCACCACCTGCCCAACTACGGCGTCTTCGACGAGTTCCGCTACTTCGTGCCCGGCGACACCATGCCGGTCGTGCGGGTGCACGGGGTGGACGTGGCCCTCGCCATCTGCGAGGACCTCTGGCAGGACGGCGGCCGGGTGCCCGCCGCGCGCTCGGCGGGCGCCGGGCTGCTGCTCTCCGTCAACGCCTCGCCGTACGAGCGCGACAAGGACGACACCCGGCTCGACCTGGTCCGCAAGCGCGCCCAGGAGGCCGGCTGCACCCTCGCCTACCTGGCGATGATGGGCGGCCAGGACGAGCTGGTCTTCGACGGCGACTCGATCGTCGTCGACGCGGCCGGCGAAGTCCTCGCGCGGGCCCCGCAGTTCGCCGAGGAGTGCCTGGTCCTGGACCTCGACCTGCCGGCGGCGGCGCAGGACGCGCCGACCGGCCTGGTGAACGACGGACTGCGCATCGACCGCGTGATCCTCTCCGAGGAGCCGCTGCCCGCCTACCGGCCGGAGCTGACCGGCGGGTACGCCGACCGCCTCGACGACGACGAGGAGGTCTACTCGGCGCTGGTCGTGGGCCTGCGGGCGTACGTCACCAAGAACGGCTTCGAGTCGGTCCTGATCGGCCTGTCCGGCGGCATCGACTCCGCGCTGGTCGCGGCCATCGCCTGCGACGCGGTCGGCGCGCAGAACGTGTACGGCGTCTCGATGCCCTCCAAGTACTCCTCGGAGCACTCCCGGGGCGACGCGGCGGAACTGGCCCGGCGTACGGGCCTCAACTTCCGTACCGTCCCGATCGAGCCGATGTTCGACGCCTATATGTCGTCCCTGGGTCTGACGGGCCTGGCGGAGGAGAACCTCCAGTCCCGGCTGCGCGGCACGATGCTGATGGCGATCTCCAACCAGGAGGGGCACATCGTCCTGGCGCCCGGCAACAAGTCGGAGCTGGCGGTGGGCTATTCGACGCTGTACGGCGACTCGGTGGGCGCGTACGGGCCCATCAAGGACGTCTACAAGTCCTCGGTCTTCCGCCTGGCGGAGTGGCGCAACCGCTCGGCGGCCGAGCGCGGCCAGACGCCGCCGATCCCGGAGAACTCGATCACCAAGCCGCCCAGCGCCGAGCTGCGCCCGGACCAGGTGGACACCGACTCGCTGCCCGACTACCCGGTCCTGGACGCGATCCTGGAGCGGTACGTCGACCGCGACGAGGGCGCCGACGTGATCACGGCGGCGGGCTTCGAGGCGGCCCTGGTGAGCAAGACGCTGCGGATGGTGGACACGGCCGAGTACAAGCGGCGCCAGTACCCGCCGGGCACGAAGATCTCCGCCAAGGGCTTCGGCAAGGACCGCCGCCTGCCGATCACCAACGGCTGGCGGGAGTAGGTACGGAGGAAGGGGGGCCGCACGGCCCCCCTTCTCACGTCCGAGGCGTCCAAGACGTCCGGGACCTTCGAGGACGTCAGGAGCGCACGGCCTGCGCCTCCGCCCCCGCCTCCACCGGCAGACGCCCCGCGACGAGCCGTTCCCGGCCCGCCCCCGCCCGCGCCCCCGGAGTCACACGCGCCGCGCGCCGGTCGACGGCGAGAGCCACGCCGGCCACACCCAGCCCCAGCACGGCCAGGGCGGCGCCCGCGAGCGCCGGGGACGTGGCGCCGAAGCCGGCGGCCAGGGCGAGTCCGCCGATCCAGGCGCCGCCGGCGTTGGCCAGGTTGAACGCGGCCTGGTTCGCCGAGGAGGCCAGCGAGGGGGCCGCCGACGCCTTCTCCATCACGATCAGCTGGAGCGGCGAGCCGGTCACGAACGCCGCCGTACCGAGCAGGAGTACCGCCAGTGCGGCGCTCCACGGCGTGGACATCAGCAGCGGGAACAGCGCGAGCACCAGGGCCAGCGAGGCCAGCCCGCCGAACAGCGTGGCGCGCATCGCGTGGTCGGCCAGGCGTCCGCCGAGCAGGTTGCCGATCGTCGCGCCCACGCCGAACAGCGCGAGCAGGCCCGTCACGCTGGCGTCGGCGTACCCGGCCGAGTCGGTGAGCATCGGCGCGATGTAGCTGTACGCGGCGAAGAGCGCGCCGAAGCCGGCGACCGTCGTGCCGAGGGCGAGCCAGACGGGCAGGGAGCGCAGGGCGGCCAGTTCGCCGCGCAGGCCCTGGGCGGGGGCCCGGTCGTGGTCGTGGGGGATCAGCAGGGCCAGCGAGGCGATGGCCGCCAGGCCGATCGCGCTCACGCCGAGGAAGGTCGCCCGCCAGCCCAGGTGCTGGCCCATGAGCGTGGCGGCGGGGACGCCGACGACGTTGGCGACGGTCAGGCCGAGGAACATCAGGGAGACCGAGCGTGCCTTGCGCTCGGGTGCCACCAGGCCGGTGGCGACGACGGCGCCGACACCGAAGAAGGCGCCGTGCGGCAGGCCGCTGAGGAAGCGGGCGGCCAGTAGGGAGCCGTTGCCGGGGGCGAAGGCCGACAGGGCGTTGCCGGCCACGAAGAGCACCATCAGGCCGATCAGGACCGTGCGGCGGGACATGCGGGCGGTGACGGCGGCGAGCAGCGGGGCGCCGACGACGACGCCGAGGGCGTAGGCGGAGACGAGGTGACCGGCGGTCGGGATCGAGATGCCGAGGTCGGCCGCGACGTCGGGCAACAGGCCCATCATCACGAACTCGGTGGTGCCGATGCCGAACGCGCCGACGGCCAGCGCGAGCAGGGCGAGAGGCATGACGGGTCTGGGCCTTTCGGGAGGAGTTCCGTCCATCTTATGTTCATGGACGGAACAAAGTCTCCCGGCCCCGGTATTCCAGGGGGTTAAGACCAGGTTGCCGTGGGTTTTTACGAGGCGGTTGTGTCGACCTTCACACGGGCCGCCACCGGCAGGTGGTCGCTCCCGGTCTCCGGCAGGGTCCAGGAGGTGACCGGCTCGACGCCCTTCACCAGGATCTGGTCGATGCGCGCCATCGGGAACGACGCGGGCCAGCTGAACCCGAAGCCGCTGCCCGCCGCGCCCTGCGTGGAGCGCATCTGGGAGGTGACGGCGTTCAGCGCGCGGTCGTTCATGGTGCCGTTGAGGTCGCCGAGCAGCACGCTCCTGGGCAGCTTCTCGTCGGCGATGGCCTCACCGAGGGCGTCGGCGCTCTTGTCGCGCTGCCGGGCGGTGAACCCGGCCTCCATCTTCACCCGCACCGAGGGCAGGTGGGCGACGTACACCGCGACCTGGCCCGCGGGGGTGGCGACGGCGGCACGCATGGCCCGGGTCCAGCCCAGCTTGATGTCGACGGCCTTCACACCGGTCAGCGGGTACTTGCTCCACAGCCCGACCGTGCCCTGCACCGCGTGGTACTTGTACGTCGACGCCAGCGCCTTCTCGTAGACCGGCACCGCCGACGCGGTCAGCTCCTCCAGGGCCAGCACGTCCGCCCCGGAGGCGGCCACGTCACGGGCCGTGCCGGTGGGGTCGAGGTTGTCGGCGTTCACGTTGTGGGTGGCCACCGTCAGGTCGCCGCCCGCCCCGCTCTTGTCGCCCACCAGCCCGCCGAAGAGGTTCAGCCAGACCACCGCGGGCAGCACGACCGCGATCAGCGCGGTGGCGGACCGGCGCAGCAGGGCGACGAGCAGCAGCACCGGGACCAGCAGGCCGATCCAGGGCAGGAAGGTCTCGGTGAGGCTGCCGAGGTTGCCGATGCGGTTGGGGATGCGCGAGTGCAGCAGCATGACCAGGGCGACGACCACCGCGACGGCGGCGGTGACGATGCCCCGGCGCCAGATCCGCGGGTCTCCGCGCCAGCCGGAGACGAGTCTGTCCAGCAGCCGCCGGAACCGGGCCCCCCGGCGCTCGGGACCCGAGCCGCCACCGTCCGTCTCCGTCATGTACGCCTGCTGCGCCATACCGTCGCCTCACTGCCTGCCGTGCACACCGTCGTCCCCCGCTGTTACGACCCTAGGGGATGATCGGTTCTGTTCCCGCCGTCCCGTGACGGCCGTACGGGCACGAGGACGTACAAGTCGCCTTCCCGAGTTCCGGGCCCTTCGGGGAAAGCGCGCTCTGTGACGAAACGCGCACATCGTCAGCGCGCGGGCGGCGAACTGACGGGCGGTGAACTGACGGGCCGTAGCCCTTCGAGCAGGGTGTCGACGATCCGCTCGGGCAGTCCTTCGGGGAGGTCGGCGTCCGGACGCATGATGGTGCGCAGCAGCATCGGGCCGACGAACAGGTCGTTGAGCAGCTCCACGTCGACGTCCGCGCGGAGTTCGCCGTTGTCCTGGCCGCGGCGCAGCACCTCCAGGCCGATCCGGCGGCGGGGGGCGACGACGAGGTTGTCGTAGGCCGCCCAGATCTTCGGGCTGCTCTTCATCTGGACGTGGACGTTGTGCAGGATCGCCGACGAACGGCTGACCAGTCCGCGCCGGCGCAGCGTCTCCAGCAGGGCGACGAGGTCGTCGCGCAGGGAGGTGCCGGGCAGTTCGGCGTCGGGGGGTTCGGCGGCCCGTACGACGTCGACGAAGAGCTCCTCCTTGCCGCTCCAGCGGCGGTAGATGGCGGCCTTGCCGACGCCGGCGGTACGGGCGATGCGCTCGATGGAGAGCTCCGCGAGCGGTACGCCCTCCTCCAGCAGCTCCATCACGCCGTCGATGATGGCCCGCTCCACGGCCTCACTGCGGGGCCGGCCCCGGGTGGGGGCCTCGGCCCTGTGGTCGTCGGCGAGGTTCACGCGTGCGCCCCTTTCGGTGTCCCGGAATTCTCCCCTACGACCGCTCGGGCTCGTCCCGGGGTGTGCGGCCCGGCAGGAAGAGCGCCACGACGAGGGTGCCGAGCAGGGCCACCGCCGCTCCGCCGAGGGCGGTGACGTGCATGGCGTGCAGGAAGGCGTCGTCGGCGCGCTCCACCAGCGGCTGCGCCTTGGGGCCGAGCCGGGCGGCCACGGCGAGCGTGGACTCGATGGACTCCCCCGCCGTGTGGCGCAGCTGCGGGGGTACGGCGTCGAGGCCGCCCTCGACGGCGGAGCGGTAGGAGGCGGACAGGACCGAGCCGAGGACCGCGATGCCGAGGGCGCCGCCGACCTGGCGGAAGGTGTTGCTGAGCGCGGAGGCGGAGCCGGCCTTCTCGCGGGGCAGGGACTGCATGATGACGACGCTGACCGGGGTCATGATGTGCGCCATGCCGGTGCCCATGAGGAAGAAGATCACCTCCAGGAGCCAGATCGGGGTGTCGGCGTCCAGGGTGGCGAAGGCGGCGAGCGTCGCGGCGATGAGGGCCATGCCGGCGGTGGTGGTGGCGCGGTTGCCGAAGCGGTCGACGAGCAGCCGGGCGCGGGGCGCGAAGATCAGCTGGGCGGCGGCGAGCGGCAGCAGGAGCAGCCCGGTCTCCAGCGGTGAGTAGCCGCGCACGCTCTGGGTGTAGAAGACGGAGAAGAAGGTGACGCCCATCAGCGCGAAGAAGACCAGCGCGATGGCGGCGATCGCGGCCGAGAAGACCTTGTCCCTGAAAAGGCCGACGTCGATGGAGGGGTGGTCGCTGCGCTTCTCGAACACGACGAAGGCGACCAGGACGGCGAGCCCGGCGCCGATCGTGGCGAGGACGGTGATGTCCCCGAAGTCGGCGAGTTCGCCGCCGCGGATGATGCCGTAGACGAGCAGGACCAGGCCGACCACGGAGAGGGTGACGCCGACGGGGTCGATGCGGCCGGGGGCGGGGTCGCGGGAGTCGGGGACCAGCCAGATCATCAGGGCGATCGCGAGCAGCACGATGGGGACGTTGACCAGGAAGACCGAGCCCCACCAGAAGTGGTCGAGCAGGATGCCGCCGGTGATCGGGCCGATGGCGATGGCGAGGCCCACACCGCCCGCCCAGATGCCGATGGCCTTGGGCTGCTCGTCGCGCTCGAAGACGTTCATGAGGACGGCGAGGGTGGCGGGCATCACGAAGGCGGCGCCGAGGCCCATGAGCGCGCGGAAGCCGATCAGCTCGGCGGGTGATCCGGCGAAGGCGGCGAGGGCGGAGCCGGCGCCGAAGACGGCGAGGCCGCCGAGGAGGACCTTCTTGCGGCCGAGCCGGTCGCCGAGGAGTCCGGCGCTGAAGAGCAGGCCCGCGAAGACGAGGGTGTAGGCGTTGATCGCCCACTCCAGTTCGCTCTGGGTGGCGCCGAGGCCGGTCGGGGCCGGGGTGGAGATGGTCTTGACCGCCACGTTGAGGATGGAGTTGTCCAGGACCACGATCAGCAGACTCAGCATGAGCACGCCGAGGATGGCCCAGCGCCGGCGGTGGACCGCTTCCGGGATCCGGGGTACGGCAGGAGCGGAGGTAGTCATGGGTCCAGCGTAGGTTATTTACGATACGGGACCGTGTCGTATCGTATTTCTCTTACCGGGCTCTCACCCCCGTCCGGGGTCTTTCGGAGGGTGACCGAGGCCCCCCTAGCCGCGCCTGGCACGAAGTGCCACCATGGAGGGGATCCGGGGACGCCGTCAGGGCGCCTCGAGATGACTGAAGGAGCCGTTGCCATGACGCAGCTTTCGGCTGCCCCGACCACGCCCTCCGGCGGCAGCAATGCGCTGTACGGAGGAAAGGGCACCCGCCGCATCACCGTCCGCGACATCGCCCTCGCCAAGGAACGCGGCGAGAAGTGGCCCATGCTGACCGCCTACGACGCGATGACCGCGTCCGTCTTCGACGAGGCCGGCATCCCGGTCATGCTGGTCGGGGACTCGGCGGGCAACTGTCACCTCGGGTACGAGACCACCGTGCCCGTCACCCTCGACGAGATGACCATGCTCTCCGCCGCCGTCGTACGGGGCACCTCGCGCGCCCTGATCGTCGGCGACCTGCCCTTCGGGTCCTACCAGGAGGGTCCGGTGCAGGCGCTGCGCTCGGCGACCCGGCTGGTCAAGGAGGCCGGCGTCGGCGCGGTCAAGCTGGAGGGCGGCGAGCGCTCGCACCGCCAGATCGAGCTGCTGGTCGAGTCCGGCATCCCGGTGATGGCCCACATCGGCCTGACCCCGCAGTCCGTCAACGCCATGGGCTACCGGGTCCAGGGCCGCGGCGAGGAGGCGGCGGCCCAGCTGCTCCGGGACGCCAAGGCGGTCCAGGACGCGGGCGCCTTCGCCGTCGTGCTGGAGCTGGTCCCGGCGGAGCTGGCGGCCGAGGTCACGCGCAGCCTGCACATCCCGACCGTGGGGATCGGCGCGGGTGCCGGGACGGACGCCCAGGTCCTGGTCTGGACGGACATGATGGGCCTGACCGGCGGCCGGGTCCCCAAGTTCGTCAAGCGGTACGCCGCCCTGCGCGAGGCCATGGGCGAGGCGGCGAAGGCGTTCGCCGAGGACGTCGTCGGCGGGACCTTCCCGCTGGAGGAGCACTCCGTCCACTAGCGCCAGCTCCCCTCAGAGCCACAGTGGCACCAAAGCGGCCCGCCGATTTCCCCCGTCGGCGGGCCGCCGCCGTTCCCGCGCCGTGCCACCGGGGCGCTGTCGGCCGGGTGCTGTCGGCGGGGTGTCGGCGGCCGTCGGCCCGCTGTCGGTGATCTGTCGGTGGCGGCTGGCACCGTCTTCGGCATGACACGAATCGACAGGAACCCCGGCGGCGCCGGAAGCGCCGTCACCGTACGGGGGCTGGTCAAGCACTACGGCGAGACCAAAGCGCTGGACGGCGTGGATCTGGACGTGCGCGAGGGCTCCGTGATGGGGGTGCTCGGACCCAACGGGGCCGGCAAGACCACCCTGGTCCGCATCCTCTCCACGCTGCTCGCACCGGACGCCGGGCAGGCCGTCGTGGCCGGCTACGACGTGGTCCGCCAGCCCCGGCAGCTGCGCCGGGTGATCGGGCTGACCGGGCAGTACGCCTCCGTGGACGAGAAGCTGCCGGGCTGGGAGAACCTCTACCTCATCGGACGGCTGCTCGACCTGCCCCGGCGGGACGCCCGGGCCCGGGCCGACGAACTGCTGGAGCGGTTCTCGCTGACCGACGCCGCCAAGCGGCCCGCCGCCACCTACTCGGGCGGCATGCGGCGGCGCCTCGACCTGGCCGCGTCGATGATCGGGCGTCCGCAGGTGCTGTACCTGGACGAGCCGACCACCGGGCTGGACCCGCGCACCCGCAACGAGGTGTGGGACGAGGTCAAGACCATGGTCGGCGAGGGCGTCACCGTGCTGCTCACCACGCAGTACATGGAGGAGGCCGAGCAGCTCGCCTCGGAGCTGACCGTCGTCGACCGCGGCAAGGTCATCGCCAAGGGCGGCATCGACGAGCTGAAGGCGAAGGTCGGGGGCCGCACGCTGCGCGTCCGGCCGGCCGATCCGACGCAGCTGCGGCCGCTGGCCGCGCACCTCGACACGCTCGGCATCACCGGGCTCGCCACCACCACCGTGGACACCGAGCGCGGCGCCCTGCTGGTGCCGATCCTCAGCGACGACCAGCTCACCGCCGTCGTCCGGTCGGTCACCGAACGCGGTGTCACGCTCTCCTCCGTCTCCACCGAACTGCCCAGCCTGGACGAGGTGTTCCTGTCGCTCACCGGCCACCGGGCCAGTGCGCCGCAGGACACCGTCCCCACCGAGGACCGCGAGGAGGTCGCCGTATGAGCGCCACCACCGTCACCCCGCCCGCCCCCCTCGCGACCGACGGCGCCGCGGACGCGCGGATTCCGCTGCGCGGGCATCTGCGCCACACCGGCGCCCTGGTGCGCCGCAACCTGCTGTGGATCCGCCAGGACCCGGAGTCGATGGCCGACGCCGTCCTCTTCCCGATCGTCTTCACCCTGCTGTTCGTGTACGTCTTCGGCGGCTCCATCGGGCAGTCGCTGGGCGGCGGGCAGGACGCCTACGTGCAGTACGTCGTCCCCGGCATGCTCGCCATGATGGGCATGACCATGGCCCAGGGCGTGGGCACCGGCTTCAACCAGGACTTCAACACCGGTGTCATGGACCGCTTCCGGTCGCTGCCGATCGGCCGCGGCTCGGTGCTGTTCGCGAAGATCGCGGTGGAGCTGCTGCGGATGCTGTTCGCGACGGCCGTGCTGATGGTGGTGGCGCTGCTGGTGGGCTTCGACATCACCAACTGGGGCGGTCTGCTGGCCTCCGTCGCCCTGTCGGTGGCCTTCGGCTCGGCGCTGATGTGGGTCTTCCTCACCCTCGGCGTGGTGATGAAGAACGCGCAGTCCGTGCAGGCGATGGGCTTCCTGGTGCTGATGCCGCTCCAGTTCGGCTCGTCGATCTTCGCGCCGACCGACTCGATGCCGGGCTGGCTGCAGAACTTCACCGACTACAACCCGCTCTCCGCGCTGGCGGACGCGGCCCGCGGGCTGATGATCGGCGGACCGGTCGCCCACGACCTGTGGCTGACGCTCGGCTGGTCGGCGCTGCTGACGGCGGTCATGGCGCCGATCGCCATCCACAAGTTCCGCACCAAGACCTGATCCGCCCCGGGGCGGATCAGATCAGGGCGGCGGCCTCCTCCACGGTGAGTCCGCCGCCCTCGGCGAACCCCGCCGCGTAGGCCCGCTCGTCCAGGACCGCGCGCACCGCGGCGACCGCCCGGTCCCGGCACTCGCGCTCCAGCGAGGAGTTCACGTGTCCGATCGGCCACGCCACCTCGGCGGCGCCGAGACAGCGGGCCGCATCGAGGGGCTCGCTCTCGGCCAGTGCCACGGCGGCGATGACCAGACAGGCCGGGCCCAACTGCGGCGCCATGGCCTGCGTGAGCGGATCCCGCGCGTGCTGAAGGGCGCGCCGCAGCTTGTCCCTGGCCTCCCCGTGAAGCCCCTCGGCGGCGTCCATCCACGCCTCCCCGCTGAGGATGAAGGCGTCGAAGACCTCGAACTGGGCGAGGCTGAAGTTCTCCCTCAGCAGCCGCAGATGTTCGCGGGCCTCGGGGATCCGGCCGGTGATGCTCAGCCAGCCGGCCAGGATGACCCGGCTGAACGGCATCGCCTCGTTGTGCCCTCCGTCCAGACTGGCGATCACCTCCCGCAGCAGCCGCTCGCCCCGCTCGCCCTGCCCGCTCTCCAGCAGCGTGCTCGCCAGCCGGGCGGAGAGGACGGCCTGCTGGCTGTGCGCGCCGAGCCGCCCGGCCTGCTCGATCGCCGCCTCGAAGTCGGCGGCCGCCTCCAGGTAGGCGCCCTTGCGCTCACGGGCCTCGGCGCGCGCCGACAGCGCCTCGGCCCTGCCCCAGGAGTCCCCGAGGCGCCCGTAGATGGTGAGCGACTCGTCGGCGTCCACGGCGGCCTGGCCGGCACGCTCGGGCTTGTTGGCGAGGAGGTTGGCCCGCATCTGGAGGGTCGCGGCCAGTTCCCACTCGAAGCCGGCGGTGCGCCGGCAGGTGTCCACGGCGGCGTCGAGCATGTCGCCGAGCCGGTCCATGCCGCCGGTGAGCATGACGGCGAAGACCACGATCATGCCGGGGCTTCGGCAGAGCTGGGGCAGCCCCGGCTCGTAGACCTCGACGATGTTGCGCAGCTTCTGCTGGGCGGCGGGGTTCTGCCACGCCTCCAGCTCGGTGTCCATGCAGGCGAGATGGCCCAGATGGACACCCCGCCGGGCCTCCGCGAGGACCTCCCCGGTGTACGGGGGCGGCCGGTCGGTGCAGCGCTGCCAGACCGGCTCGGCCCGCCGGACCGGCTCGGTGAACGGGTCGGGACCGAGCGCCATGACCTCCACGCACCAGTGGCGGGCCTCGATCCGCAGGTCGCGCATCTGCCAGTACCAGCACAGCGAGAGGACCAGCGCCAGCGCCTCCTGCTCGTCGCGTTCGGCGACGGCGTGCCGGAGCGCGGTGCGCAGGTTCTCGTACTCCCGTTGGAGCCGTTCCACGGCTTCCAGCTGACCCGGGCCGCGCAGCAACGGGTCGATGGTGCGGGCGAGTTCGCGGTAGTACGTCAGATGCGCACGCTCGGCGGCCGCGGGGGGGGCCCCCCCGGCCAGGCGCGAGGCGGCCGAAGCGGCCCCCCACGCCAGCCACCCCGGGAGCCACCCCCCCCCCCCCCCCAGGGCCGCCCCCCCCCACCACCAAA